>NZ_JBHSPC010000123.1:0-58947 GCF_042656345.1 Streptomyces incanus | reverse complement strand
CGGTCACCGCATGACCTGGGCCCTGAAGCAGTGGATCACCGGTTCAGGGCCTGTCCCCGCCGCAGCCGCTCCCCCACCACCGCGAAGTCCTCCTCCGTCAGGCCCCTCGCCGGGGAGCGGCCGCGGGCCCGTCTGCGGTCCCGGGCCGGCGCACCGGGGTCCCGGCGGGATCCCGTCCTCGCGCGGCGGCTGCGGGAGTTGCTCGACGAGCGGGCCGTGGAGGGGCTCGGACTGGCGGAGGCCGCGGGGCTGCCGCCCGCCCATCCCGCCCCTCTCGTAAGGGCGTTCAGCGGCGCCTACGGCATCGCCTCGCACCGGTACCTGATGTCCCGCCGGGTGGGGCGGGCCCGTCGGCTGCTGCTCGACGGGCGGGCGCCGAGCGAGGTCGCAGTGGCCACCGGTTTCTACGACCAAACCCATCTCACGCGGCCCTTCCGGAAGTTGGTCGGGGTCACTCCGGGCCGTTACCGCGCGGAGGGCCGGTGACCCCTGCGCAAACGGGTCACCGGCCCCGAACGGCGAACAACTGAACGGCCGGACGACCTGACGACCGGACGGCGGCTGTCGTGTGCCGCCGCGTCACTTCACGTCGACGTAGTCACCCGCCGCCGTCGCCCCGCCCGTCGTCGACGTCTCGCCGAACGTCCAGCGCCAGTAGCCGTCGGTGGTGGCCTTCACCGTGGTCTTCAGGGCGCCCGTGGAGTTCGCCCGCACGGTCTTGACCGTCGTGTAGGTGCTGGTGCCCGCCTTGCGGAACTGCAGCTTGGCCAGCTTGCTGCCGTAGCCGGTGTACGCGTGCTTCGCCCAGTCGGCGCGCGTCAGCTTGCCCGTCACGGTGAGCGTCTTGTTCTTGGCGACCGGCTCCGGGGAGGCGTTGACCGTGGCCCGCGCGGCGCGCTTGACCTGGACCGTGCCGAAACCGGTCAGATTCTCCTCGGCCTTGAGCTTGGTCCCGGTGGCCCAGAGGCGGACCCAGACAGCGATCTTCCAGGTGGTGGCGTCGTTGTTGGAGTCCAGGGTCCAGCGGGGGTCGATGTAGAGATCGCCGTCGACGTCCGCCGCGCGGGGGGTGGCGTCGTAATAGGTGACGGAGCCCGTGTAGATGCCGCCCTTGTCCAGGCCCTTGGCGGCCGTGGTGTCGTGGTACAGGTACGGGAACGCGGTGATGTCGCGGGACGAGTGGCCCGCGGGCCAGGTCATGCGGAAGCTGACGCTGGGGTACTTCTCCTCGGAGATGCCCACGACGATGGGCTTGCCCTTGTTCACGACCATGTTCGTCACCTTGACACCGGTGTCCGCCGCCTGGGCGGGCGGTGCGGTGAACGCCACGAGGGCGAATGCTCCCGTGAGCGCGGCCGTCAGGGCGGATCTTCCTGTGCGCATGCACGTCCTCTTCATGCACGGGACCCCTGAGACCGGGGTCCGAATCGCGGCAGGATAACAGCACGCTCTCGCGCGTGCGTTCGGGACCTCCCCCGGCTCCGGCCCGCGCGGTCCCTACTTGTCCGAGGGCCGCTCGATCAGCCGGGCGAACGCGTCCAGGTTCCGGGTCGACTCGCCGCGCGACACCCGCCAGGCGTGCTCCTTGCGGATCGCGGTGGCGAACCCGAGCTCCAGAAGGGTGTTGAAGCTTCCGTCGGCCGCCTCCAGGACCTGGCCGAGCAGCCGGTCGACCTCGTCGGGAGTGACGGCGGCCAGCGGGAAACGGCCGGTGACGTAGATGTCGCCGAGCGGGTCCACGGCGTAACCCACGCCGTACAGCTTGAGGTTGCGCTCGAGGAGCCAGCGGTGGACGGCCGCCTCGTTCTCGTCGGGGTGGCGGACGACGAAGGCGTTGAGGGAGAGCGAGTGGCGGCCGACGATGAGGGAGACCGTCGTGGACAGTTTCCGGGTGCCGGGCAGCTTCACCACGTACGTGCCGGGGGCCGGACTCTCCCAGTCGAGCTCGGCGTCCTTCAGTACGCCCTCGACGACCTGTGCCGCCCGCTGCTCCGCTTCCGCCGCCGCCCTGTCAGCCATGGTGGGAGCGTACGTGACGGCGGTGCGCCTGCGTCGCGGCCGTGTAGACGTCGGCCGTGGCGGCGGCCGCCCTGTCCCAGCCGAAGAACCGGGCGTGCCGGGCGGCGGCCCCGCCCATCCGGTCGACGAGGTCCGGTGCGTCGGCGAAGTCGCGCAGCACGCGCGCGTACGCGCCCGGGTCGTGGCCCTGGACGAGGAAACCGGTGTCCCCGTCCCGTACGGCCACCGGCAGTCCGCCGACCGAGGCCGCGAGCACCGGGGTACCGGCCGCCTGCGCCTCTATGGCGACCAGCCCGAAGGACTCGCTGTAGGACGGCATGACGAGGACGGACGCGGCCCGGAACCAGTCCGCGAGCTGCTCCTGCCCGACCGGCGGACAGAACCGTACGACGTCGGCGATGCCCAGGCGCGCGGCGAGTTTCTGCAGCCCCTCGGGCTTGGTGAGGCCGCTGCCGCTGGGACCGCCGACCACGGGGACGCAGATCCTCGAGCGCAGCTCGGGACGCTCGCCGAGCAGGACGGCGACCGCGCGGAGCAGCACGTCCGGAGCCTTGAGGGGCTGGATGCGGCCTGCGAAGAGCGGGATCAGGGCGTCCTGGGGCAGGCCGAGGCGGGCGCGCGCGGCGGCCCGTCCGTCGGCGGGGCGGAAGCGGGACAGGTTGACGCCGGGGTGGACGACGGCGACCTTGTCCCGCTCGGCCTCGTAGTGCCGGACGAGCTCGTCCGCCTCCTCGGCGGTGTTGGCGATCAGCCGGTCCGCGGCGGCGACGATCTGGGTCTCGCCGATGACGCGGGCCGGCGGTTCGGGGGTGTCGCCGGCGGCGAGGCTGGCGTTCTTGACCTTGGCCATGGTGTGCATGGCGTGCACCAGGGGGACGCCCCAGCGCTGGGCGGCGAGCCAGCCGACGTGGCCGGAGAGCCAGTAGTGGGAGTGGACCAGGTCGTAGTACCCGGGCCGGTGACCGGCCCACGCCTGCATCACACCGTGCGTGAAGGCGCACAGCTGGGCCGGCAGCTCCTCCTTGGCGAGGCCCTCGTAGGGGCCCGCGTCGACGTGCCGGACGAGGACACCGGGCGCCAGGTCGACGGTGGGGGGGAGGGCGGCGGCGGTCGCGCGCGTGAAGATCTCGACCTCGATGTTGATCGCGGCGAGGCGCTGGGCGAGCTCCACTATGTAGACGTTCATGCCGCCGGCGTCGCCGGTTCCCGGCTGGTGGAGCGGAGAGGTGTGCACGGAGAGCATCGCCACACGGCGGGGCCTGCGGTACAGGCGCAGCCGCGGGGGTGCGGCGGGGGAGCGCCGCCCGAGCCTGGCGATGTACTGGCTCACGTGCCGGTCCTCCTCGCTGCGGGCATGGCCTTGGGGGGGCATACGGTGCGCCCTCCAGTCCCCAACACCGGAAGGATGCGTTCCAATTTCCGGGCGACCCTCCCGGATCGGGTCTTTACCGAATCATTACCGGGTGTCGCTCAACCGTTCGAGCGCGGGGCGCGCGTGACGCGAAGGGTGCGCGGGACGAGCAGGACGAGCAGGACGCGCAGGGTGCGCAGGGTGCGCAGGGCGGGCAGGACGCGTGGCACCGGCTGATTCGGGCCTGTTCCGGGCACCCCCATACCCTCGTACGCATGACCGCCCGCGCCACCTCCCTCCCCCGCTCTCGGCTCCTCCCCCGCTCTCGGCCCCGCTCGAGCGGGGGGACCCCCATGGGCGGGGGCACCCCCATCGTGGGCGCGGTGACGCGCGGGACGACCAACCCGAACCGCCTGCGCCGCATGGACCGCTGGATCGCGGCCACGCACGGCGCCGAACTGCGCCGCGCCGACCACCCCGTCGCCGTCGACCTCGGCTATGGCGCCGCCCCCTGGACGGCGGTCGAGCTGCTGCATCGCCTCCGTACCGTGGCTCCGCGCGCGCGGGTGGTGGGCGTCGAGATCGAACCGGCCCGGGTCACGGCGGCCCGCCCGTACGAGCGCGAGGGGCTGTCCTTCCGGCACGGCGGCTTCGAGATCCCGCTCCCCGGCCGGCCGACACTGGTCCGCGCGGCGAACGTCCTGCGCCAGTACGACGAGGCCGAGGTCGCCGCCGTGTGGCAGCGGCTGTGCGCGCGACTCGCCCCGGCCGCCCCGGGACGGGGCTCGCGCGGAGGGCTGCTGATCGAGGGGACCTGCGACGAGATCGGACGGCGGCACGTATGGGTCGCCCTCGGCCCCGAAGGGCCGCGCACGGTCACCTTCGCGACCCGCCTCGGCTCCCTGGAGCGCCCCTCGGACCTGGCGGAACGCCTGCCGAAGGCGCTCATCCACCGCAATGTCCCCGGCGAGCCGGTGCACGCCTTCCTGCGCGACTTCGACCGCGCCTGGGCGGCGGCGGCGCCCTACGCCTCGTACGGCGCCCGCCAGCGCTGGATCCGTACGGTGCGGAATCTCGCGGCCGACTGGCCGGTGACGGACGGCCCGGCGCGGTGGCGGCAGGGCGAAGTCACGGTGCGGTGGGAGGCCCTGGCGCCCCGGGGGTGAGTCGGCACGCGGGGGCGGGCCGGCACTCCGAGGGCGAGTCGGCGCTCTGGCGCTCCGACATCCGGACCGGCGCCAGGAACGA
Source organism: Streptomyces incanus (assembly GCF_042656345.1). Taxonomy (NCBI): domain Bacteria; kingdom Bacillati; phylum Actinomycetota; class Actinomycetes; order Kitasatosporales; family Streptomycetaceae; genus Streptomyces; species Streptomyces incanus. Next base: position 54,329 of record NZ_JBHSPC010000123.1, on the reverse strand, counting down.
TCCCCGTGAGTCGTTCGTCACATCGACGGGGTGATCGTCATGATGAGGAGGGAGGTACGGGAAGTGTCACCTCTGGTCACTTCACAGGTCGGCGTGGCAACATCCCCCGAGTGACGGGATGTTACTGATTGGTTAATCAGTTTGGGGGCGGGGTCATGAAGGCGGACAGGCGCACTCTGACGGCGACGGCGGTGACCGTGGTCTGCGCGATCACCGTGCTGGCGGCACCCGGCGCGGCGTTCGCGGCCCCCATCCCCCCACCTTCCCCGAGCGCTACCGCGAGCGCCGGCACGCATCCCGGCGCGGGCCCCGAGGCCGCACCGTCCAAGGATCTCGAAGCCGTACGCAAGAAGATCGACAAGCTCTACCGCGCGGCGGCCGTCGCCACCGAGGAGTACAACGCCGCCGAGGAGAAGACGAAGCAGCAGTCCGCCGAGATCGTCAAGCTGACCGGGAAGATCGTCAAGGGCCAGGAGAAGCTGGACGATCTGAAGGACCGCGCGGGCACCGCGGCCGCCTCCCAGTACCGCGGCGGCGGGTTGCCGCCCGAGGCCCATCTGATGCTGAGCGACAACCCTCAGGACTTCCTCGTCGGCGCGGGCCGGATCCGTCAGGGCCAGCACGCGGCCCAGGGCCTGCTCGGTGACATGAGGCGTACCCAGGAGGATCTGGAGCAGTACGCGGAGGACGCCGAAGCCCAGTGGCGGAAGCTGGAAACGGGCCGCAGGGCCAAGGCCAAGGCGCAGAGGAAGATCGAGAAGAAGATCGCGGCGGCCGAGAAGATCGAGTCCGAACTGGAGCGGGAGGAGAAGGAGCGCCTGGCCGAACTGGAGCGGCAGGCCGCCCAAAAGGCCCAGGCCGCCTGGCTGAACTCCGGCGCACTCGAAGGCACCGCGGCCGAGGCGACCGGACAGAGCGAGAAGGCCGTCGCGTACGCCACCGCTCAGCTCGGCAAGCCGTACGTGTGGGGCGCCGAGGGCCCAAAGGCCTACGACTGCTCGGGGCTGACCTCACAGGCGTGGCTATCGGCCGGGCAGGCCATCCCGCGCACCTCGCAGGAACAGTGGAGGCAGCTGCCGCGCGTCGCCGTCAAGGACATGCGGCCGGGCGACCTCATCATCTACTGGGACGACGCCAGCCACGTCGGCATGTACATCGGCGACGGCGCCATGGTGCACGCCCCGCGCCCGGGACGGACGGTGACGACCGCCGGCGCCGGTTCGATGCCGATCCTCGGGGTGGTACGCCCGGGTGGGACCGCCGGCGAAAGCGGAAGCGACAACGCGGGCGGGAGCAAGAACGGGAGCGGGAGCAGGAACGAGAGCAGGAGCGGGAGCGGAAACGCGGACGCGGCATCGCACACGACCGAGGACGCGAAGGCGCGCCCGGGCGCGGACACGGCCGCGGACTGAACGACCCGGGTCCCGCACCCTCCCACTCCGCTCGACCCGCTCGACCCGCCCCGCTCGCTCCGCCCGTGACCTGCACCATGTGACCCAATCCACGCAATTGGCGCCGTCAAACCCCCGCGGACGTGACGTTCGTCATTCCGGCTGCATCTCCGAGCCTGTCCAACTGCTGCCCATAACGCGGCATATGACACTGGCTGACGGCCGAACGGCGTGCTGCACACCATTCCGCTGCGGCGCCGACACCCGCTATCGTCCCCGCTGGAAAGGGGCGCCCCTGCTCGCACAAAGCTGGTGAGCACGGGACGGGCCGAGAGCCCACACCCCCCACCACGCCCTCGGGGGGAGGGAAGGAACCCGGAACCATGCCCGCACCCGTACCGCGGCAGAGAACGCTCCCGGCCGCGGAAAGCGGTCAGGCGCACGCCGCATCCATGAACAGCGGCCCCACCGAGGGCGCCCCGGAGGCAGGGACGAAGGCCCCGCACACGGCGGGACACGCCGCGAACCACATGGGGAAGGTCAGGACCAGGATCACGCCGGACAGCGCCGAGGCGACCTCGACCGCCCCCACCAACCTCACCCTGCTGCTGATCGAGGACGACCCGGCAGGCTCGCCGATCGTGCCCGACCTGCTCGACCGGAGCGGCAAGCCGATCCGCGTCCGCACCGCCCGCAACCTCACCGAGGCCGCGCGGCTGCTGACCGACGACGTCCACTGCATCCTTTTGGACCTCGCCCTGCCCGCACCCGGCAGCCGGGCGGCAAACAGCGCGAACAGCAGCAGCGGCAGCGGCGGGAGTGACGAGAGCGGCGGCGGTGAGGGCGCCGACGAGCTCGCCGTGCTCAAGCACGTGCTGGAGCTCGCGCCCCGGCACGCCGTCCTCGCGCTGACCGCGTCCGGCGACGCCGAGCGGGGCGCCGAGGCGGTGCGCGTGGGCGCCCAGGACTATCTCTTCCGCGACGAGTTGGACAGCAGGCTGCTGAGCAGGGCGATCCGGTACGCGGTGGAGCGGAAGCGGTCCGACTCGGCCGAACGCCGGCTCGCCGAGGGCAGACTGCACGCCCGGGAGAACCGCCGGCTGGAACGCGGACTGCTGCCGACCCCGCTCCTGGACGGCTCCCCGCTCCGCTTCGCCGCCCGCTACCGTCCGGGCCGCTCGCGCGCCCTGCTCGGCGGTGACTTCTACGACGTCGTCCGCACCCCGGACGGCACCGTGCACGCCATGATCGGCGACGTCTGCGGCCACGGTCCGGACGAGGCCGCCCTCGGCGTGGAGCTGCGGATCGCCTGGCGGGCGCTGACGCTGGCGGGCCTGTCCGGGGACGAGCTGCTGGGCACGCTGCAGCAGGTGCTGGAACACGAGCGCGCGGACGACGAGATCTTCGCGACCCTCTGCGCGGTGGACATCTCCCCCGATGGCCGGGAGGCGGGCCTGTGCCTGGCCGGCCATCCGTCACCGCTGCTCGCCCGCCCGGGAAACCCCGCGCAGCTGCTGCCGTACGACGACAACGGCCCCGCGCTCGGGCTGCTGCCCGGCGCCCGCTGGCCGCGTACACAGGTGGAACTGGGCGCCGAGTGGAGCCTGATGCTCTACACCGACGGCCTGATAGAGGGCCGCGTCGGCGACAGCGGGGAACGGCTCGGCCAGGACGGCATGGTCGGCATGGTCCGCCGTCAGCTCACCGACGGCCTGCGCGGCAAGGAACTGCTCCGGGCGGCGGTCAACGAGGTCCGCGACCTCAACGGCGGCGAGCTGACCGACGACGTGGCGGTACTCCTCCTGGACCGGGTGCCGCAGCCGTAACCGTGGCCGGTCCAGTTCTCGGTCCGCTCCGGTCCGCTCCGGTCCGGTGCCTTCTACCGTCCGCCGTTGTACGGGCCGTAGGGGCCGTCGCTGCTGGAGCCCCGGTGGCTGCGCCCGCCGCCGGAGAGGCCGCGCAGGGCGGGACGGACGTCGACCATGTAGACGATGGTCGCGATCAGCCCGATGATCGGCAGGAACGACAGGATGTTGAAGATCAGGTTCACCACGAAGGCGATCCCGAGGATGATCAGCCAGAACGGCTTGGTCTTCTTGTCCGCCGCGCGATAGGCGTCCTCACGGCGGATGGCCGCGTCGATCAACGCGAACCCGCTGAAAACGATCAGGGCCATGCTCAGCAGCCACATGAACCCAGCGAAGCCCTGCATCAGCACAACGTCCACCACCCGATTCGGCTCGTCCTTACGCGGTCACCGTACCCGCAACCGCCGGCCGGCTGTCCTTAGAACGGGCCGGGCACCGAGAGAGTGCCCAGCCCGTTCAGTTCCCCCCACTGCTCACCGCTGTCGCTCCGCTCGCGGCTACTTGGCGGGCGGCGTCGGCTTCTTGGTCGTGGCCTTGCGCATCGAAGCCTTCTTGGCGGCGGACTTCTTCGCCTCGTCGGAGGCGAAGGCGGCCGGGTCGGCCTTGCCCGCCTCGTCCTCCTTGACCTCGACGACCTCGAGCTTCGGCTTGGGCTCGGCCTTCGGTTCGACGGCGACGGCGAAGTCCTCGATGCCCTCGGCGGCCTCGCCGCGCCAGGTCTTCACGGTCTGCTCGCCGTGCTCGGCAACCTTCTCGTACGTCTCGCGGGCCTTGACGGCGTACTCGGCGGCGACACCGACGCCACGCAGGGCGAGGTCCTGAGCGGTCTCGCCGAACTTCTTGAGGTCGGTGTCGAGCGAGCCGAAGAACTCGCCGACCTTGGCCTGGACGGTCTCCTGCGTCTCCTTGACCCTGATGGTCGCCTTCTCCTGGACGGCCTTCGGGTCGGCGTGACGCACGGCCTCGATGCGCGAGGGAGCCTCGGCGCGGATCTGCTCCACCAGCCCCGGCACCTTCTTGGCCTGCTGCAGAGCGAGGTCGGCGGTGCCGGCGGCGAAGTAGAGGGGGGTCGGGTTGCTGAGGGTCTTGCGCAGGTCGTCGGTGATGGCCATGGTGAGGGTCCTCCCGGATTCTTTTTTCGGCTGAGGGTCTGTGTGATCCGCGGCGGCGGCCGGTGCCCTGGTCCGGCTCAGCCGGCCGTCTGCTGCGGATCGGTGTCGGTGCCGCCGGTTGTACGGGGGCGGCGCTTGGCGGACGTGCCGCCCTTACTGGTGGAGGGAGGCCGGCGCTTGGCGGACGCACCGCCACCGCCCTGACGCCCCCGCCGTATCCCGGCACCACCCCCGGAACCGTCCGCGGTGTCCGAAGCCTCCGCGACTACTTCCACGGCCTCGGCTCCCTGAGCAGCATCGGCACTTCCCGTCGTCTCACCGTCCTCGGGACCCACAAACCCGTTCTCCTTGCGGAAGGACTCGTAGATCTGGAGCAGCACCTGCTTCTGGCGCTCGGTCAGGGCGAGATCGGCGAGGATGACGGCCCGTGTCTCCACGTCGTCGCGGTCCCGCTCGGCGTCGAGGATGCCGGCGCGCACGTACAGCGTCTCGGCGGAGATCCGCAGCGCCTTGGCGACCTGCTGCAACACCTCCGCGCTCGGCTTGCGCAGCCCGCGCTCGATCTGGCTCAGATACGGATTGGACACCCCGGCGGCATCGGCGAGCTGCCGCAGCGACAACTGCGCGTTGCGCCGCTGCTCGCGTAGATAGTCACCGAGATTGCCGACGTTGAGTGATGCCATGCCTCCACCCTGCCGCACCTCGCTAACTATTGCAAGCACCTGCTTGCAATAGTGCGCCATATTGTGCACGGCCGAGCGTGATCCACCCCCGGTGTCCCTTCCCCGCGCTTGTGCGGGTTTCCCACTGGATCTGCTCGGTGAAGTGATGAGTCCCGGTCGTTCCGCGCAGTGAGATCTCTTGCAGGCTGCCCTTACGGACGTCGCGCGACGAAGACGAACTCCCTGCCCGGTCTGTCAGGAGCGTCGCGTACGTCCTCCACCACGTACCCCTGCGCGGTCAGCTCGGCCTCGACCTCCTGTCGCCCACGGAAACGCACAGTGGAATCCGACGTCAGCACCTGCCCGTCCGCGCCGAACACGTACGTCCAGCGGAACGTCACCAGCGGTTCGCTCACCTCGATCAGCTGGACCCAGCTCTCGACGGTGCCGACGCCCGGGATCTCCGTCACCGAGTAGGAAGCCTCACGGTTCCACTCTCCCCAGGCGCGTCTGGCCGGGTCCCGGGTCTCGAAGACCAGATGCCCGCCGGGTCGCAGTGCTTCGTAGGCCCCTCGCAGGGTCTCCCGCCACGTCTGTGGATCGGCGATGGCCTGGGCCACGTTCGCCGTCATGGTCACCAGGTCAACCCGCAGCGGCGGGAGCGTCGCCGCATCACCACAGATCCAGCGCACGCGCTCACTGCCCGGCTTGCCGCGCGCCACGTCGACGGATGCCTGGGCGGGATCGACGCCGACCACCTCGATCCCGCGATCGGCCAGCAGGAGCGCGAACACGCCTGTCCCGCAGCCGATGTCCAGCACCCGACGCGCTTCGAACTCATCCGCCATGTGGACGTACGCGTCGAGATCGCTGCGGTCAGGGTCGAGTGGGTCGTAGATCGCGGCGAGGCGTGGATGCCCGAAACACTCGTCAGCCATGCGACCGAACGTATGGGCAACCGCGTTCGGGCGTCTACGGTTCGGCGGGCCCACGTCCCGGGACACCTGTATCGACGCCATGCGCGTGGATCGACGCCATGCGCGCCCGCTTCCCGCGCCCGTGACCCGGATCCATGGGTGGCGTTCTGCGGATCGGCGGCGATCACTCATGCCGCACGGGCTTCGGGACGTTCGACGAGGCGGACGAGGGCGGCGAGGTGGGGCGCGTTCACGGGCCGCGGCACAGAGCACCACGGCGCCGATCCGGCCTCGGAGGCGGTCCGGACGATCCGTCAGTTCCAGGAACTGCTGCAGGAATGGGTCTGCGGTCCCGCACAAGGGGGAGACCATCGGACGGGGCCCGGCAGAACCCTTGGTTGACCTTCACCCTGGGGGAGCCCTCAGCATCGCTGGGGCCGGGCGACGTGCTCGGCATGAGGAGGGACGAGCATGGGTTTGCTGACCATCGGGACGTTCGCGAAGGCCTCCCGGCTGTCGCCGAAGGCGCTGCGTCTTTACGACGAGCTCGGCCTGCTGACCCCCGCGCGTGTCGACCCGGTGACCGGCTACCGCCTCTACGCACCGGAACAACTGGATCAGGCCCGGCTGGTCGCCTGGCTCCGACGACTGGGAATGCCCCTGGCCCGCATCCGACGCGTCTGCGGCCTGGAGACAGCCTCGGCGGCCCAGGAGATCCGCGCGTTCTGGGCCCAGGTCGAAGCCGACACCGTCGCACGACGGGACCTGGCCGCCTTCCTCATCGACCACCTGTCCTGGAAGGACCCTGCCATGACCTCGACCGCCAAGCCCCTGGGAATCCGTTACGCCGCTCTTTCCGACACCGGTCTCGTCCGCGAGAGCAACCAGGACACCGCCTACGCCGGGTCCCGTCTGCTCGCCGTCGCCGACGGCTTCGGCGGTCGAGGAGCCCCCGCGAGCGCGGCCGCCGTCGACGCGCTCAAGCACCTCGAAACCGACAGCATCACGGCGGGCAATCTGCTCGACGTCCTCGAAGACGCGGTCGAGCAGGCCAAACAGGCCGTGCACGGTGTCGCCGGGACCGGCTCCTCCCCCGAAGAGGCCGGGACCACACTCACCGCGATGCTCTGGACCGGATCACAACTCGCCCTCGTCCACATCGGCGACTCCCGCGTCTACCTCCTGCGCGACGGAGAGCTGTTCCAGATCACCCACGACCACACCATGGTGCAGTCGATGGTCGACGAAGGACGCCTCAGCCCTGAGGAAGCGGCCTCCCACCCCCAGCGGTCGCTGCTGATACGCGCTCTGAGCCGAGGAGCCGAGGGCACCCCTGACATGCGCCTGCACGATGCCCGGCAGGCAGACCGGTACCTGCTCTGCTCCGACGGCCTGTCGGCCGTCGTGCCGACCGAAGAGATCCACCGGGTGATCTCCGAGGTCACGGAGCCGGAGCAGACAGTCCGCAAACTCATCGCCCTCGCCAACGGCTCCGGCGGCCCCGACAACGTCAGCTGCGTGGTCGCCGATGTCGTGGAGCTCCAGCCCTAGGAGCGAGCGGCCCGCACGCCGGGTGGCACCAGTCCGCTCCCACGGACTCGCCCTGGCGGAAAACCACGGGGCACACCTCCAGCACGGGGGATCATGAAGCATGCGACCGGACGACTGGCACCTCACCGAAGACGTCGACGACTTCCTCGCCCGGGCCGGAGAATTCCTGCGCTCTCGGCCCGGCCGGCACGTCATGCAGCTGACCTGGGCCGAGAGGGTGCGAGCGCGTGGGGCGGAGGCGTTCGGCACCGAAGCCCCCGCCTTCGGCGTGCTGGAGCGAGCAGGCGAGGTCCACGCCACCTTCTTCCGCCTCCCGCCCCGTGGTCTCGGACTCTCCCCGCTCACGCCCGAGCAGGCCGACTCCCTCGCCGCCCGTCTGGCCGCCCTCGGGCACTCCCTTCCCTCCGTCAGCGCGGACCACAGCACCGCCACCGCTTTCGCCGAGGCCTGGCAGCGGCACACCGGCGCGACGCCGGAACTCCGCGACACGCGGCTGCGTCTGTACCGCCTCGGCACACTCACCCCACCGGAGCCGCTGCCGGCGGGCCGGGGCCGCGTCCTGGGCGAGCAGGACCTTGACCAAGTCATGTTCTGGTGCGGCGAGTTCGCCAAGGCCGTCGGGGAAGACGTCTCCATCGACGACGACACGTGGGCCGGCACCCGCTTCGCCGACAAGCGCTACACGCTCTGGGAGACCCCGGACGGCACTCCCGTCTCCCTCGCGGGCATGAACCCGATGATCGGCGGCCAGATCCAGGTGGACATCGTCTACACCCCGGCCCACCTGCGCGGGCACGGCTACGCGGGCGCCGTGACGGCGGAGGTGAGCCGGGCCGCACTGGCCGCGGGCGCGCGGGAGGTCGTCCTGTTCGCGGACCTGTCCAACCCCACCAGTAACGCCCTCTACCAGCGCCTCGGCTATCGCACGCTCACCGACTGGGCCGCGTACGACTTCTCGTACGCCGCACCGGAAGTCGGTTGAGAACCGGCGAACCTGCGGCACGGGACACCAGCAGCAGGATCACAGGATTGGTCGGCATGCCCACGACGCCCTCCGGGTGATCGCGCCGGACTGAGCAATCACCCGGAGGAGGGGTTCGGTTCGGTTCCGTTCGATCTGCCCAGTACCGTGACCGAGCGGCCGGCCGACAGTCCGGCCGGCCGGTCGGGGCGGGGTAGTGCTCAGCCGACGGCAGCGCCGAACCACCTGGGGAGCCGGCCGAGCAGGTCTCGCTGGTCCTCGCCGACCCACGCCACATGTCCGTCCGGCCTCAGCAGCACCGCGGGGACGTCCAGTTCCTCGCTGACGTCGACGACGTGGTCGACCCGGTCCGCCCAGCCCTCCACCGAGAGCCGGCCACCGGTCTGGTCGAGCAGTAGTCCGCGTCCGCCGTGCATCAGCTCGTACAGGCGTCCCCGCTTCAGCCCCACGTCCCGCAGTCGCCGGCCGAGGAGTTCGTGGCCCTCGCCGAAGTCGTAGCGGACCCCGATCGCGGTGATCTTCTCGATCAGGTAGCGGTTCACGTCCTCGAAGTCCATCAGCTCCGACAGCAGCCGGCGCACCGACTGGGATCCCGGTTCGGCCGACAGCAGGAGCATCTGCGCGCGGGTGTTGTCCAGCACGTCGGCGGCCACCGGGCGTCGTTCGGTCTGGTAACTGTCCAGCAGCCCTTCCGGTGCCCGGCCGGCCACCTCGGCGGCGAGTTTCCAGCCGAGGTTGAAGGCGTCCTGGATACCGAGGTTGAGGCCCTGCCCGCCGGTCGGCGGGTGGATGTGCGCCGCGTCGCCGGCCAGCAGCACCCGGCCGGTCCGGTAGCTCTCGGCGAGGCGGGTGGCGTCGCCGAAGCGGGAGATCCGACGTGGTGAGTGCACGCCGAAGTCGGTGCCGGCGAACGCCCGCAGCTGCCGCCTGAGCTCGTCGAGGGTCGGCGGGACCGTACGGTCCTCGGCCACGCCCTCGGCGGGCACGATGACCCGGTACACCCCGTCCCCCTCGGGGATGACACCGAACCGGAACTGGGTCTTGCGGACCTCGGTCACCACGGCGACCAGCGTCTCCGGCGGTACGTCCAGCTCCACCTCGCCCAGCAGCGTCTCGACCCGGGAGGGCTCGCCGGGGAAGCCGACGCCGAGCAGCTTGCGTACGGTGCTGCGGCCGCCGTCGCAGCCGACGAGGTAGCGCGTGCGCAGCCGCGTGCCATCGGTCAACTCGGCAGTCACCCCGTCCGCGTCCTGGCTCAGCCCGACCAGTTCGCAGCCGTACCGGATCTCGGCACCGAGTGCGACGGCGTGCTCGGTCAGCAGGCGCTCGGTGACCGGCTGCGGAATGCCGAGGACGTACCCGTGCGCGGTGTCCAGCCGTTCGGGCCACCCCTTGTCGATGCCGGCGAAGAAACCGCCGACCGCGTACTGCTTGCCCAGCGCGAGGAACCGCTCCAGCAGACCGCGCTGATCCATCACCTCGACGCTGCGCACGTGCAGCCCCAGCGCACGGGCGTGCCCGCTCGGCCCGGCCCCCTTCTCGAGCACGAGCACCCGCACACCCTGCAGCCGCAGCTCGGCGGCCAGCATCAGCCCGGTCGGCCCGCCGCCGACCACGATCACGTCACTCATGAAAGCCCCAACCCCCTGATGAACGATGCCGGATGCCGCACGAACCGCGCCGCGCGCGCCGCCAACGGTTCGACGCCCCACACGAGGCGCATACCTCGACAACGACGCACACACTTCGTGAATCGCCTGTTTACTCAGGTTCCGGCCCAGGGCGACGATTCTGCGGCACGACCGGGGCCTTGCCGCAAGCCCCCTGGTGCGCTATACGTTGAGAAGGGCAAGGAGGCGGATTCTCTCCTTGCCTTTTTCGTTTCGTCCTCCAGGCCTCTCGGACTTCCCAGGCCACTCAGGCCTCCCAGGCCTCCCAGGCCTCCCAGGCCCCCTCGCCGACCTGCCCGAACCGGAACGACGCTACGAGCCCCGGTACAGCCGCTCCAGGTCCACGAGCAGGACCTCGCCCCGGTCGGCGGCCGCCCGCAACTCCGTGGTGAAGCCCGCGCCGCTGTAGCAGGCGGGGGTGGCGTGGCTGGTGTCCACGCCTCGTGCGGCAAGCAGGTGCAGGATGCGGCGGAGGCGTTCGAGGTGGCCGAGGTCCATGACCTTCTGCCACTTGGCCTCGCCGACGGACAGGAGGATGCCCTGGTCCTGGCCGATCGCGCCGTGCACGACGACGTCGGCCTCCAGACTCGTACGTCTGTCGGGGTCGACGACGGTGCCGGCCGAGACCTGGATCGGCATGCCGCCGAACGTCTCCGGGGCCGCGTGCCACTCGGCCCATTGGCGACACAGCTGCTCGAAATGCGGGCCCACCACCTTGCTCAGGAAGGTGCTCCGGCTGTGTTCCCAGACCTGCGCGGCACGCCGACGGCGGCTCAGCAGCGCTGCCTGGGGACGTACCACGGCATGGTGAAACGCGATCAGTGGTTCGGCGATGCGGTAGGCGGTGCGGTTGGCGCGGAAGGCGTCCGGTTCGAACGTCAGCAGGCCGCAGTTCTTGAGGACGGTCAACGGCAAGGAGATGTCGGTCGCCTTGCGCCCCACCGCACCGGCGATGCCGCCGCTGGTGTGGTTGCCGCCGGCCACCGCGGCGAGTACCGAGTGGTAGAGGGAGCGGCTGCGCAGGTCCGGTTCGGCGGCCAGCAGGTACGGCGCCTCGCCGTGGAGGGGGCGCGCCGGGTTGAGGACGGTACGGCAGACCCAGGCGTCGAAGTCGTCGGCGCCCTCGGGTACGTCGTCGTCGACGAACTCCCTCCGATAGGCGGGGGTTCCGCCGACGATGGCATGGACGAGGACCGCCGGCCGGGGATCGTCGATGCCCCAGAACTCGGCGGCCTCCCGGTAGCCCAGCGAGTGGACGGTCAGGTCGAGCCCGGCACGGCCGTACAAGGGCGACCCTCCTGAGAGGAGTCCGTCCATGAACGACATGGCGCTGCCGCAGAGCAGAATGCGCGGGTGCCGGGTCAGATGACGGCCGGACCGCACGCCGATCGCCGCCTGGAGCTGTGAGGGCAGGGCGGGGGCGTTGCGTACCAGGTAGGGGAACTCGTCGATCACCACCGTCACCGGCCGTTCGGCCGCCAGGTCGAAGAGCAGCTCCAGTGCCTCGTCCCAGGTGGCGGGCCGCGGAGGGGAGGCGGCGCCGGTGTAGCGGGCGATTGCCTCGCCCAGCAGACGCAGGGACTCGGCGGCCGACGCTTCCACGGCCGCGTAGTAGAAGCCGTCGGTGGCGTCGGCGAGGGCCTGGAGCAGGAAGCTCTTGCCCTGACGACGACGTCCCGACACCACCCCGAGCCTCGGGCCCGCGCCCTCTGCGGTCGCGAACGCCGTCAGCTCGCTCCACTCCCACTCCCGGTCGAACATGTCCGGCGGTCTGGGAAGACTGCGCGCCGGGGACGGCGGCCAAGGCAGAGACCGAGCCATGGGAGCGGTCCCCCTCTCTCTTAGGGACATACCTCTTAGAAGTACATCTCTAAGAACGAGGCGGGGGGCTTTCGGTCACGCGGGTGCGGCGGCCCTGAGCCGATCGGATGCCGTGCGGTGATGTCCCACGAGGTGACGGTCCCGGCGGTGCGGGCGCCGGTGGTTGACCTTCACCTTGGGTGAGGCCGGAGTCTCAGGAGGGCCGGGCAGAGGGCCCGGCGTCAGGAACGGTGGTGAACGGCATGCACTTCGAGTTGCATCGGATCCGTGCTCAGGAACTCATGCGGGAGGCCGACGCGTACCGGCTCGCCCGACAGGCGAGGAGCGCGCCGCCGGATCCGAGGCCGCGCCCTCCTGTCGTCCGGCCCGGCCGCTCGACCCTTCACCGCACCCGAAGTGAGGCCTTGGACGATGTGGCGGCCGGCGAAAACGAAGACGAAGACGAAGGGATCATGTATGCCGGTCCCGTCGGGCGTTCCGAGGCGGCGGTGCGGCCCGGTGCCGGGCCCTCTCCCCGGCACGGCGATCCCGACCGGTTCACCCGGACATGGGCCCCCTCTCCCGGCTGACCGCGTCGAGCAGCAGCTTCGCCGCCACCGCCGCCCCGTCGGTGCGGAACGTGTCGGCCCCGGCCCGCGCCCGCGCACCGGCCCCGGGGGTCAGGGTGTCCTTGAGCGCGGGGCCGCCAGGGGCTCGGACGCCGGACGCCGCTAGGAAGCGCCGTGCCGCTTCTCTGCGCGGGCCGCGCGGGCCCACTCTCCGATGATCGGAACGCAGTGCTCGGCGAAGTACTCGTAGTCCTCGGCGGTGTTGTAGACGTGGGCGGAGAGCCGCAGATAACCGATGCCGTCGAAACTGGTGAAGGCGGCCTCCACCCCCAGCTCCCCGGCCGCCCGGTCGCGCAGCGCGTCGGCCGCGATGCGGCTGTCGGCCAGTCCCTCGGGCAGCCGCACCAGCCGCATCCCGGGCACGGGCATGCCGACGTCCACCGGGCCGTCGAAGCCTGTCAGTCCGGCGAGCGCGGCGCCGATGGTCCGCTCGGCGTAACCGGCCAGGTCGTCCATGTACCGGCGGGCGGTGGGCCAGCCCCAGGTGCTCTCGACGAGGCCGATCGCGGTGGCGGCGGCGAGAGGGCCGGTGGCGTCGATCGTGCCCTGCTGGTCGAAGCGGTCGGGGTACGGGTCCTCGGCCCCCCAGGAGTCGATCAGCGGATACAGGGCGTCCCGCTGCGGGCCGCGGGCGACCAGGGCGGCGGTGCCGCGCGGCGCGCAGGCCCACTTGTGCAGGTTGCCGACCCAGAAGTCGCAGGCCGGCCCGGCGAGCGGGGCGGCGATCAGCCCCGGCGCGTGCGCGCCGTCGACGAGCAGCGGGACACCGCGCCGCCGCGTCTCGACGCCGATCCGCTCCACCGGCATGCGGCGGGCGGTCGGCGAGGTGATCTGGTCGACGACGACGAGGTCGGTGGCGTCGCTCAGCTCGGCGGCCACCGCCTCGTACGCCTGCTCCTCGTCCGCGTCCAGCGGCACCGTGGCCGTACGGACCCGGCCGCCCCAGCGGCGTGCCAGGCGCTCGGCGCCCATGGTGACGGCGCCGTAGCCGTGGTCGGTGACGACGATCTCCCCGCCGTGGCGGCGCTCGAGGCCGGCGAAGACGACGCTGGCACCGGCGCTCGCGTTCGGCACCAGGGCGAGGTCGCCGGGGTGCGCCCCGAGGAACGCGGCGAGGTCGACCCTGGCCTCCGCGAGCCGCTGCGGCAGCGCGGGGAACCAGACCACCGGCGCGCTCTCCATCTCCTCCCGCACCCGCTGCTGGTGCTCCTGCGCCGCCAGCGGGACCGCCCCGAACGAGCCGTGGTTGAGGTGGCGCAGGGCCGGGTCCAGCGACCACGCGTGGAGGGCCGGCCGGCCGTCGGCCAGCAGCAGGGGCCGCGGTGCGGTGGTGACCTCGGTCTCGCTCACATGACTCCCCTCCGGGTCCCGGGAGAAGCCCCGGGTACAGCTCTCTCGCACCGGCAGTCATCGGACCCCCGGAACAGGAAGGCCCAGGACACAGGACGACTCGGGATGGTGGCACGAGATTTTCGGTCATGACAACCCCCCTGCGACACGACAGGTCGGATGACTTGTGACGGCTACGCCCCGGTCGTCTGGTGACTCGTCCGGCGTCCGGTGCTCCGCCTGCACCAGGGCACGGGCAAGAAGAGGATCGGCGGTGGAACGGACCGGAAGGCCGAGCGAGCCGGTCGCCACGGCCAGCGTCATCGCGTACGAGTCCACCGCGCGCTGGACGTTGGGAGCGTCCAGGCCGGCTCCGGTCACGATGCGGTCGAGGTCGATGTAGGCGGAGCGCACGATTTCCAGCAAGCGGTACACCTGCCAGTCCTTCTGCCAGTCACGGGTGTACTCGGACGGCAGCCGGCGTTCCCAGCGGCGGAACATCCGGTCGCGGATCTCCGGACGGGTGGGTGTCAGGTGCATGTGGCGCACCAGGTCGTAGAGGGGGTCGCCGACCAGGGCCATCTCCCAGTCGATGATGGTCAGCGCGAAGGCGTCGTCGCCGCGTACCAGATTCCACGGGTTGAGGTCGCCGTGCAGCAGGGAGGGCCTTCGGTCGCTCACGGCGTGACGGGAGAGGATCTGCTCGAGGCGGTCGACGTCCGGCAGCCCGAGATGCCGCGCCAGCCGCTGTGACCTCTCGGGCAGTTCGGCCACCAGCAGGACCAGTTGGTCTTTGAGCCGGCGGTGGAAACCCCCCGCCCCCGCCAGCGGATCGAGTGGTGTGTAGTCCACCCGTGTCAGGGCGCGGAGCTGGTCCACGAGACCGTCCGCTTCGTGCGGCAGCAGACCGTTGACCGGGTGGTCCGGGGGGCGGCCGCTGTCGTCCGGCCCTACGTAGGTATGGATGGCGAAAGGGTCCTCCGGATAGCTGACGCCCAGCGCCAGGGCCCTGGGCGCGGCCACGGGGACGGACGCCTCCTCGATGGCCCGCAGCACGGCGTGCTCGCTGAGGACACTGCGTTCCCTTCGGCACTCCTCGGGCAGCTTCCGCCGGACGACCACGGGACGGTCGAAACCCGATACACACACCACCGAGTTGAGGTGCGCGGTCCCCTTGAACACCCGACTCGCCGGAGCCGCTCCCTCGAGTGCCAGGGCCTTCCGCACCGCGGACTCCGGAAAATCGACGGGCTGTTCGAGACGCCGGTCCGGCTGCCAGGCGAAGGCTCCCGAGATCGGGGCGCGGCCAGGACGATGGCGGCCGTCACGGGCCGTCAGCCATCGGAACAGTGCCCCTTCGGTCTCCCCACCACCCGGCACGCTCCTGAGCCGCAGCGGTTCGGCAGCCGCCTCCAGGGCCCTGCGCACTTCCGCCGTCGCCTCGTCCAGCCTCTTCTGGGTGAACGACTCCTCCAGGGATCGCGCCGCCCGCATGACATCGGGATACACGGACTGGGCGTGCTCGAAGGCCATGTAGTGGCGCAAGTCCGTGCCCAGACCGTTGACGGCGGCCGGACGGACCTCCCGCATGGCGTCCGCCCAGGCGTCCACCACCTCGGAGAGCTGGTGTGCCGGATACCGCATCCGCACCAGGTGAGTCGCCAGGTCGTGCAGCGGATCACCGTAGGTCGCCAGCTCCCAGTCGACGCAGATGGGCGGCCGGTCGCCGGTGCAGGACAGGATCAGGTTGTCGCGATGCAGGTCGGCGTGGAGCAGGCTGTACGGTCGCCGCGCCATGGCGGGTACCCGGTCGGCCAGCCTGAGCAGGGCGTCCTCGGGAATACCCAGAGCCGCGAACAGCCCGCCGAACGCCGTCCGGTTGGGCTGCCTGATCTGCTGATCCGCGAGACGTGTCAACCCGCGCAGAAAGCCTTGGCTGTCCGTGTCGTTGTGGGGCCAGGCGCGTGGCAGCGGAGGAAGACCGTTGCGGCGCACCAGAGCCATCCGGGCCAGGAGCCGGGCCAGTTCCTGGACGAGCAGGGAGTCGACACGCTTGCCGTTCCCGCAGACGCCGGAGAGCGGGACCCCCTCCACATAGCTGTGGATCGCGAACCCGTCTCCCCTGGCCAGGACCTCGGGCACATGCGGCAGGACGCCCTTGAGGGCGCCGAGGATCTCCTCCTCGTGCTGCCAGGTTCTGATCACCACCGGCAGCACCCCGGAACGCCGGATCCGCACGGTCACGGAGGTACCGGCCTCACGACCCAGCGGTTTCGCCATGGCCGGTGTGACCGGCACGACGTAGTTCCGGTTGTGGTGGCCGCCGATCGCCTGCCCCTCCCGCTCGGCCAGGTCGACGAAGGCACGGTATCCCTGGTCGGGCAGGGGACGTTTCCCGGGAGTGGGACGGGGAGGAGGGGGTGCGCCCACTGACCGCTCCGGAGGTGCGAAAGGAGTCCACGACATGGCAAACGGTAAGCATGAGGCCCTTGTCACGCACGGGGAACGACGCGCGCCGGAGTAGCGCGCCAGGCGCACCGGGTGGGTTGCCACCACTCTGCGTGAGGGCCGCGCGAGCTCGTGCGGGATGGGCTTGTCAGCCTCTTGATACGAGCGCCGGAGAGCGTTTGCCCAGTCGGTGCGGGCATGCTGCGGGAAGCCGGCCCGGGTCCGGCTCAGGCATCGGTGGAGAGCAGGTTCCACACCGAGTCGAACCACTGCCGCATGCTGTCCACGAAGACCGAGCCCGGAGACGTCGGGTCCGCATCCTCCCCATGGCGGGTGAGGGTGGCGCCGAGGCCCAGGACGTCCAGAGCCGCGATCACCTCGTCGGCCTCCAGCTCCATCGGCCGTTTGATCACCTCGTACATCCCGTGCAGGACCTCGACACCGTTGGGCGGATACAGCTTGAAGGCGGGCGTCAGCGGTGTCCGACGGACCTGCAGGTCGACCGACGACACCGGCTTCCCGGTCTGTCAGCTCCACATCCTCGCGGGACTCGGCGAACTGTTCCTGGGACTGGTCGCGGAGAAGGAACTCGGTGTGGTCGGTCTGGTGCTCCTGCTTCTCATCGGCATATGGGCGCGGACCCGGCGGGACGGGCGTGCTGTCGGCGCCGCCCTGCTGCCGGCCCTGCTGATGGTTCAGGCCTGAGATGCGGTGCGGATCCTGGCGAGTACGGGTTCCAGGGAGGACAGGATCGCGGTGGCGCCCGCGGTGCGCAGTGCCTTTTCCTTTTCCTCGTCGCGGGCGTAGCCGAGGAAGGGCACGCCGGCCGCTCGGGCGGCGTGGAAGTCGGAGGGGGTGTCGCCGATCATCAGGGCGGAGTCCGGGGGCGCGCCCATGGCGTTCAGGGCGCGGTTGATGCAGTGGGGGTCCGGCTTGAGCCGGCTGAGCTGCTGGGTGCGGCCGTAGATGTGGGGGGCGAAGCAGCCGAGGAGACCGCGGTTGGCGAGGTACGCGCGGACCACGCGGGGGGAGTTGTTCGTCGTGACGGCCGGCCGGGAGCCCACCGCGGTCCAGGTGCGGATCAGGGGGTCGGCGTAGGGGGTGGGCCGTGCCGAGGAGGCGGCCAGCATTTCCTCCTGGGTGAGCCGCGCCTCCAGTTCGGCCACCAGGTCGCTGCCCGGGTGCCCGCGGTCGACGGCGCGGAGCACCGCGTGGGGGTCCAGCGACTCGCGTTCGGGCTCCGTGAGCAGGCCGTGCAGGCCCCGGCCCTCCAGCCACTCGACGAGGTCCGTCGCCACCCGCTCCGCCGAGTGGCCCGCGAAGAGGCGGCAGACGGGCCCGTCGAAGTCCCACAGCACGACACGGGCGCCGCTGACCAGTTCCTTCAGCTCGTCCGGATCATTGAGGTCCTTCTGGTCGTTCTCGGTCTCGTATGTCACCGATTCAGTCTGCGTCGCGTCAGAAGTCACTAGGAGAGTGTCAGGTCCGTTGTGATGGTTTCCCAGAGGGCGTCGAACCACTTCTGGGATTCCTCCACGAACGCCTGGTCCCGCTGCCCGGCCTGCTTGGCGAAGGAGAAGAGCAGGGACTGGGAGCCGAGGGCGTCGTACATGTCCAGGGTCTGGGTGCCCCACTCCTCCTCGCGCCTGGCGAGCATGTAGTAACCGAGCAGCGCCTCCTGGCCGTTGAGCAGGTACAGCTTCATCGGCGGGGTGAAGGGCAGGGCACGGAAGGAGACCCGCACGTCGATGCCGTGGGTGTGGCGGACGGCCTGCAGGTTGTGCTGGAGCACCTGGGCCTGGGCGTTGCGCATCTGCAGCCATCGCTCGTGGACCGGATCGCCGCCGTCGGCGTCCCCGTCGACCAGGACGGGGAAGGCCAGGTTGATGGTCCGGGACGGCAGGAGGACACGGAACTCGATCGACTCGGGGCGGAGTCTGCCCTCGTGGATCAGCCGGACGGGTTCACCGACGGCGACCATCAGCGTCTCGGAGGTGTGGGACACGACGTCGATACGGACGTGCGGCGCGGAGAAGGCCTCGGTGAGACGGGAGGCGAGACCGACCATGGTCGGCTGGGGCTCGTCCGACGCCGGGGCCGGTTCGGCGATCCGGGGCGGACTGCCCTTGCTGACGTTGCTCAGCAGGCCGTCGTCCGCGAGGACGCGCAGTGCCTGGCGGACGACGCCGCGTTCCACGCCGAACTCCTCGGCGAGCTCGGCCTGGGTGGGCAGGCGTTCGCCGGCCCTGAGCTCCCCGGCACGGATGCGTTCGCGCAGGATGTCGGCGATCTCCTGGGGCGAGTGGGGCGGTTTACTGCTGTTGCCGTTCACTTCGACGCCCTCCTGGGCCACGACCAAACGCTACAACTTTGATCCATCTATGGGGAGTTGTTGGAAAGTTGTTTATAAGTGCCTGCCAAGTGGGGACAACCTAGCCAGAGTTGGTTACCAACTTGGCCAAGTTGGCGGACGTTCCGCTTCCGCTCACAGGAAAGCACGAAGCAGCACGAAGGGGGAACATCGTGCCAGTCCTCGCTCTCGTCTCCGCGATCCTCGTCGTCACCCTCGAGCAGTACGTCGAATGGAAGTACGGCATCGCCGGCATCGTCGGCCTGCTGCTGCTCACCGTCGGCATCAAGGCCCGCAGGCCGGGCGTCAGCTCCGCCGGAGCCGTCCTGCTCGCGCTGCTGGTGGCGCGGCCCGCACTCTGAACCACCCGTACGTGCCGAGCCCCTGCCCATGGGGCAGGGAGACGTCAGCTCGTGAGCTGCAACTCCGAACTGATCGTCTCCCACAACGCGTTGAACCACAGCTGGGACTGCGTCACGAAGGCGCCGTCCCGCATCCCGGCGCCCTGCTCGAACGCGAACAACGCGGAGCGGGTGCCCTGTACGTCGTACGTCTGAACGTTCTCCTGGTCGATCTGCGCCTCGCCGCGGGACAGCGTGTAGTAGGCGAACAGCGCCTCCACGCCATTGAGCAGGTACAGCTTCACCGGCGGGGTGAAGGGCAGCGCCCGGAAGGAGACCCGCACGTCGATGCCGTGGGTGGCGCGCAGGGCGAGCAGATTGTGCCGGAGCACCTGCCCCTGGGCGTTGCGCATCGCCAGCCACCGCTCGTGCACGGGGTCGTCGCCACGGTCGCCGTCCCGGCCGCCGCCGGGGCCCTCGACCGCCACCGGGAAGGCGAGGTCGATGTTCCTGCCGGGCAGCAGGACGCGGACGTCGACCTTGGCCGGTTTCATCCGTCCGGCATGGATCTGGCGCAGCGGTTCACCGATGGCGAGGGTGAGGGATATCGCGGTCAGGCAGACGGCGTCGATCTCGACGTGCTCGGCCTCGAAGGCGGCCGCGACACGAGGCGTGAGGGCCGCCGTGGTGGGCTGGGGCGGCGCTCCCGGGCCGGTCGGCGCACCACCGGGGTGGCCGGCGACGGTCGCCGGGGCACCCTTGGCGACGTTGGTGAGCAACTGCTCGGACTGCAGGATGCGCAGCGCCTGGCGTACGGCACCGCGCTCGACGCCGAACTCGTCCGCGAGCTTCGCCTGAGTGGGCATGCGCTGGCCAGGCCTCAGCTCCCCGGACCTGATCCGGGCGCGCAACTCGTCGGCCACCTCGCGATGTGTCCTTTGTGGCCGCTGTGACCTCTTCCGTCCATTGACAGGGGCGTATTCCGGATCCACGCCGAAACCCTACAACTTCTCGCCATCTTTTGGCAGTTCAGTTGAAGGTGGTTATGAGCCGCATTCAAGCGGAGATAACTTAAAAGAAGTTGGTCGCCAACTTGAGTGACATGGTCGAACCTCCCGGGAGGTTGGCCATCACGGTGACGGTGGGGACCACTCCTCAAGCCGCCGACCGGGCTTCCCTTCCGGAGGGGAGCCGGGAACCCGGTCGGTCAGCACCAGCGCGACAACCACAACTGAACAGCAGGAACAACAGGAACAGCTACGGATGCACAGACACCCGCCGGACGAGGGGGAGGAGGAGCGAACGACACCGAGGGAGCGCGGCAGCGCTCAGAACAGGTCCGGGCACCATGGACGCCTGGACGTACGCAGCAGGGCGTCGGCCTCACGGGCGGCGCCCGCTCGTTCTTCCCGGACCCGGCCCAGCGCCGCCAGCCGCACCGCCGACTCGTCGCCCAGCCACAGCATCGCCAACTCGCCGACGTCCAGGGTCAGATCGGCGTCCTCGGTGGTCGCCGCGCACGTCCCGGTGCCGTCCGCCGACGCCTGGAGCCGGTAGCGCCCGCCGGCCGGCCCCGCACCGTCGGCCACCTCCAGCACCAGCGACCCGGCCGCCTCGTACGTCCGGGCCTCCAGCGCCCGTACGACGTCCAGGAGGCGCACCCACAGCCAGTCCGCGTGCGTCGTCACGGCGGCGGCGCGCGGGTCCGGCAGGAGGAGCGGGAGCAGGTCGTCGGGGGCCCGCCAGCCGCTCTTCACCTTCACGACCCAGTCGATCGAGCACAGGTAGCGCCACAGCGCCCGTTCCGCGGCCGGACTCACCGCGAGCAGCCAGTTCACCCGCGCCGTGTTCAACGGCTGCTTGGAATCGCCCCACTTGTCGTCCGCCGTGTAGGAGACCAGTCCCTCGACCTCGCCGTCCGCCGAGCGGTACACGGCGAAGTAGGGCTCGTTCCACGTCGGGGGGACGGGCACGGCGCCGGTGGCGGTCTTCCACCACAGGTCGGCCCGGCTGACCGCGCCCGGCTGGATCCCGCGCAGCCGTTCGTGCAGCTCCGGGCCGAGCTTGCGCACGTCCTCCGCGTCCACGAGGTCCACCCGTCCGCCGTCCTCCGGGCGGGCCCACCGCGGGTCGAGGGCGGTGCGCGGGACGTCGACGGTCCACTCGGTGGCCCAGGTGGCGGGGCCGAAGCCGTAGCGGCCGTAGATCGGGTACTCGGCGGCGATGAGGGTCGCGACGACGTCCCCGCGCTCCTTCGCGGCGGCGAGGTCCTGCGCCATCATGCGGGTGAGCAGACCGCGCCGGCGGTGGGTGGGGCTGACGGTGACGTTCGATATGGCGTCGGCGGGCACGGCGGCCCCGCCGACCGCGGTGAGTTCCTGCGGGAAGGAACGGAACGTCGCGACGCAGCGGCCGCCGTCGAAGGCCCCCAGTGACCGGCCCGGCAGGAACTGCAGACGGCGGGTGTCGAGGACCTCCGGAGAAGAGGTGGGCTCCCGCAGGAACCCGGTGTTCAGGGCCCGGTTCCAGTCGGCGAACTCGGCCTCGGTGATCGGGCGTACGTCGATGTCGGTGCGGGGCGTTCCGGCGCTGGAGGTCATGGCTTCACGGTAGGTCGCCTCCTGAGGAGGTGTCGCGCGCTTTTCCGACCGCCCCCGTCCGCCCTCAGCCCCGGCCACCGGATGCGGGCCGCCCGCCCGGCACCCCGCCCCGCCCGCCTCACACCAGCAGGTCGTCGACCTGGGCCTCCCCTTCGCGGTACCGGCGCGCGATCTCCGCACTGCAGTCGTCGGCGGTGCGCTGCAGGCACTGCCGGCTCCGGGACACCCGCTGCTCGTACCCCACCAGCCGCCCCATCGCGGCCGTCAGCTCCCCGTCCGTCCGCGCACCCAGGTCCGAGAGCTCCACCTCGGCGAGCATCTCCGCCGCCAGCCGCCCGTACTCCTCGCTCTGCGGCGTCCCCAGGGTCACATGGCGGGCGGACGAACGCCGGCGCACCGGGGTGTCCCGCAGGATCTCCGCAAGCCGCTCCACCACGGACGCCTCCGCCGGCGCGGCG
The DNA here is from genome assembly GCF_042656345.1 of Streptomyces incanus. Lineage (NCBI taxonomy): Bacteria > Bacillati > Actinomycetota > Actinomycetes > Kitasatosporales > Streptomycetaceae > Streptomyces > Streptomyces incanus. Next base: position 32,221 of record NZ_JBHSPC010000123.1, on the reverse strand, counting down.
ACCGAGGCCGCGCCCACCGGCGTACGCCGGGTCAGTTCCGCCCGCAGGATGTCGATCCGTCCCTGGAGCAGCCGCCGCACATAACTGAGGTCGGCCTCGTCGCGCTGGGCGTCGCGGCGCAGCGTGCGCAGCTCGGGCAGGCTGCGCCCGGCCAGGGCCGGCTCGGGCCCCGGGCGCTCCTCGGGCAGCGCCGGGCTGTCCGTGCGCTGTGCGGGCGGGCGGTGGAACTCGCGTTCCCCCGCCCCCGCCCGGGGCGGCAGGACAGGCCCGGACCGCTGCCCGGTTCCTGGTGTGCTCATGTGCCTCGACCGTCCCCTCGACCAGTGTGTGCCAGCATCGTGCCACCCCTGGTGGCCGCTATGTGACCGAGTGCCCCTGATCCACCCCAGATGGGGGGTAAGGAGTAAAAATAGCCCGCCCGGGGCATCGCGTGGACCGCCGTCGGTCATCCGTGCGCCGACCGGCATGATGGACGTATGCGTGCAGTGGTGCAGAGGGTGGACGGCGCGAGCGTCGTCGTGGACGGCGAGACGGTGGGGGCGATCGAGGGCGAGGGGCTGTGTGCCCTGGTCGGCGTCACCCATGAGGACACCGAGGAGACGGCGGCCCGGCTCGCCCGCAAGCTCTGGTCGGTGCGGATGCTCCAGGACGAGAAGTCGTGCAGCGACGTCGACGCGCCGCTCCTGGTGATCAGCCAGTTCACCCTTTACGGCGACGCCCGCAAGGGCCGCCGCCCCACCTGGAACGCCGCCGCCCCCGGGGACGTGGCCGAACCGCTGGTGGACGAGGTGGTCGCCCAGCTGCGTGCGCTGGGCGCGACGGTGGCGACGGGCCGCTTCGGCGCGCGGATGCGGATGTCGCTGACCAACGACGGCCCGTTCACCGTCCTCCTCGAGATCTGATCCACGTCACATCCGACGGTCCAGCATCCGACGTGGATCAGGGCTCGACGTGGATCAGGGCTCGACCACGGTCTCCTGGGCCGCCGCCGTGTCCCCGGCCATCAGGCGGGCGTCGACCGGGACGTTCCGCTTGACCAGCGCGAGGGCGACCGGGCCCAGCTCGTGGTGGCGTACGGACGTGGTGACGAAACCGATCCTGCGCCCGTCCGGGCCGTCGTCGGCAAGCCGGAGGTCGGTCCCGGCCGGTGGAAGGTGCACCTCGCTGCCGTCCAGGTGCAGGAAGACCATCCTGCGCGGCGGCTTGCCCAGGTTCTGGACCCGGGCGACCGTCTCCTGGCCCCGGTAGCAGCCCTTCTGCAGATGCACCGCACCGCCTATCCAGCCCAGCTCGTGCGGGATGGTGCGGTGATCGGTCTCGAAGCCGAGCCGGGGGCGGTGCTGCTCGACCCGCAGCGCCTCGTGGGCGAGGATGCCGGCGGGCGGCCCGGCCTTCCCGGCGTACGACTCCAGATCGGCGCGGGGCAGGAACAGATCACGGCCGTACGACGTCTCGCGGACGACGACGCCCTCGGGCACCTCCACGATGGAACCGGCGGGCAGGTGCACCACCGCGAAGTCGGCGGTGCGGTCGGCGGTTTCGACCCGGTAGAAGAACTTCATCGACTCCAGGTAGGCGATCAGCGCCTCCTGGGTGCCGGGTTCGACATGGGCCCAGACCGTCTCGCCGTCGTCGACGAGGTAGAGCGCGTGCTCGATGTGGCCGTTCGCGGAGAGGATCAGCGCCTCGGTGGCCTGGTGCGGCGGGAGGTCGCTGACATGCTGGGTGAGCAGCAGATGCAGCCAGCTCAGCCGCTCCGGTCCGGAGACGGTGACGACCCCGCGATGGGACAGGTCGACGAAGCCGGTGCCTTCGGCGAGGGCACGCTGCTCGCGGAACAGGTCGCCGTAGTGGGCGGCGACGCCTTCGTCCACGCCCTCGGCGGGGACGGCGCCGGGCAGGGTCAGCAGGGGGCTCTTCATACCCCCTAGCCTACGACTCGGTAGTTGAACCCTTCAGGGAGCAGTCCTTGCAGCGGCCGAAGATCGCGAAGTGCTTCATGTCGGTGTCGAAACCGAAGGTGTCGCGCAGCTTCGCCGTGAACTCGGCGGCCACCTCCACGTCCGCCTCGATGACCTCGGTGCAGTCACGGCAGACCAGGTGGAGGTGGTGGTGCCGGTCGGCGAGGTGGTAGGTCGGGGCGCCGTGCCCGAGGTGGGCGTGGCTGACCAGACCCAGCTCCTCCAGGAGTTCCAGGGTGCGGTAGACGGTCGAGATGTTGACCCCCGACGCCGTTCTCCGCACTTCCACGAGAATGTCGTCGGGGGTCGCGTGCTCCAGCGTGTCGACGGCTTCGAGCACGAGTTGGCGCTGCGGCGTCAGCCGGTAGCCGCGCTGCCTGAGATCGCTCTTCCAGTCGGTGCTCACCACACCACGAGTCTAGAGCGCTCCTGGCCGGTTCACGGCTCGGCCGGCAGAGTCCCCGTCATCAGGGCGTCAGCGAGCACGCTGCGGTAGTCACGGGTCACGCGAGCGATCTCGGCATGTGCCTGGATCTTGGCGTCGAGGGCAGCGAGTGTGGCACCGATCATCGCTTGCTCGGCAGCGGGCGGCACGAGAACGGGTAGCTCGCCCACGGTGCGGATACTCAGCGACGGGATGACCGCACTGGCCGTCCGAGCTCTGATCCAGTCCTGTGCGGCCGTCGCGCTCAGATAAGCGGTGAGATATGCGGCCGACACCCGCCTCGACTCGGGCAGCCTGAGTCGTACCAGGTTGGGGTGGAACAGCCAGCCCGTGTGTTCCCCGGTGACCAGGGCGCAGCGGCCCACGGTGCCGGTCCGGGTGAGGAGGATGTCCCCTTCAGCCAGCTCGTACTTCACCAGCGTCCGCGCCCGGTGCCGGGGGATGGCGGGATCGGCCCCAGCTTCCTCGGTGGCGGTGACGATCCGCTGCTCCGCAAGGTGGCGGGGCAGTACAAGGGGAAGCCCACCGTTCGCCTGGGTGTGGCCTTTGTCCTCGGCACGCCTGCTCGGCCCGGACTGAATGGACGCGCAGAGTTCCCGCAGAGGGCTGCACGACCATCCGACCGGCGGCACGAACTCATCGGTCGCCGTCACAGTCCGTACCTCCTCAGCCACCGAGTCGCCTGAGCGTCGGCCGCTTCCGCCTTCGCGTGCAGGGCCGCGGTCTCCTCGGTCAGCCTCGCCAGCCGCTCCCGGGTCTCGGCGGGACCGGCCACACGGGCGGCCGAGGCCGAGCCGGGCGGCCTGACATACAGCGAAGGATCCAGACTGTGGCCATGATCGGCTATGTCCCGCACCGGCACTCCCTGGCTCAGGCCGGGGGTACCCGGGAAAGGACGTCCGGCCGCCCTGGCCGTGTGCCAGGACACGTACTCCCCCACCAACCGTGCAATGTCGTCATCGGTCAGGGCCCACTGGGTCCGGGTGAGCCGGTGCCCGAGATCCTCACCAGCTACAAACAGCACCTCGGGATCCGTAGTCTCCCCGGAGCCAGGTGCCCGCAGGAACCAGATCTGCGTCTTGACGGCGGTGAGTGCGAAGAGTCCGGCAGGAAGCCCGATCACGCACTCCATCGCCCCGGTTTCGACCAGCCCGGCCCGCACCGTCTCGGCGGCACCGGCGTTGAAGGAGGCCCCGGCCGGCAGCAGTACGGCAGCCCGGCCCTCCGGAGCAAGGCGCGAGACGATGTACTGCAGCCAGTCGAACTCGGTCCGGCGGGCGGTGCCAAAGGCCCAATACGGGGGCGGTGCCACGTTCTCCACACGTCGGCCGAAGGGCGGGTTGGTCAACAGCACGTCGAAGGCGCCGGGAGGATCGGCGAAGGGGTCGTACGCCGGGGTGAACGGTCCTTCGTCGAGCCGTAGGGCCAGACCGTGGTGGACCCGCAGGTTCATTTCCGCCACCTGCCGTTCCAGGGGCTCGGGCACCCGGCCGCCGACCTGGGGCGGTGCGCTGCCGGCCTGCGTAGCGACCGCGTCCAGGTAGGCCACGAGCAGCTCTCCGGTACGGCCGTACGGATCGTGCACGCGCACCGCCCCAGGCCGTACGGCTGCCAGCGCCCCGGCCATGACTCGGCTCACGGAGGGCGGGGTGAAGAAGGCGCCGCCCTCGCGCGCCTGCGCGGCTCGCCACAGCACCAGTACGTGGTCGAACGCCGCGCGGCCCTCCTGCACGGAGCCCGCGGAGGTACGGCCGAGCGTGTCGGCGAGCGTGGCCAGCAGATGACGGGGAACCACTTCCTCCGAAGGGTCGTAGTCACGTACCATCCCGCGGAAGCTGTCCACGGCTTTGGCCAGGCCTTTGCCTGGTTCCACGACCTGGTTCAGGACGAGGTACAGCAGCCACAGGAGATATCGGTCCAGTGGCATGGGCCCCCGCAGTCGGTCCGCTTCCGGTCCCGCAAGCCGCTCGACCGCCCGAAACAGCCCGCCTGCCATGCCCCCGGTCAGGCCCGCGCGGAGCCGGTCGCCGTAGGTCGCCCCCGCCAGCTCGCCCGGACGCAGGGCGTTCACGGCAACGGTCCTTCCGGAGAGCCAGGCCAACAACTCGTCAGCGCGGAACCGCTCGCTCTCGGCGCCGACTGCTTCGCCGCCTCCGGTGCCGACGGTCACAGGTCGGGGAAAGTCCGCGTGCCGACGCTCCCAGTTGGTGACGGCGGGGCGTTTGACCCCCGTGAGTCGCGCGATGTCGGGTCGGGAGAGGAGCACCTCGGCGAGCTCCGCTTCGGCCCCCGTGCCGGACCGTTGTGTGTCGAAGTCCGTCACAGTGCTTCCTCCATCAGAACCGTGGCGGTCGGGCGCCGCGCAGGACATCCGCCCGGCCGGCGAGTACGGCCGGGAACCGGTCCATGGTCTTTGACTCCTTGGCCAACTCCAGACTCAGGTACCCAAGCACTCGGTAGAGGGTGGCATGGTCGGCAGAGAGGTGCCGGTGGTGAACCGGTTCGTGGTGCATGACCCGGTTGCGGAGCAAGACCAGCGAGGTCAGTTCACGGTAGAGGCTGTCACGGCGTCCGCGGTAATGCGGAAACGCCGAGTGCAGAACGGGCACCCAGAAGTGCCGGTCATAACCTGAGCCATGACTGAGCAGCGAAACCCAGAAGCCGAAGGACAGCTCCGCCACCACGTCGTCCGGTGTAATCCGGCTCAGGCGCCGTCCACAGGTGCGGCGAGCATCGTTCACGAGCTTGTGCCCACGCTCGTTCAACGGCGCCACCATCCACCAGTCCGGTCTGCCGTAATACCGTGCGAGCGCGTTGTGCAGGGCGTTACGCAGCGCCAGTTCCAGGCAGTGCAAGGGGCCGAGCAGGGCGGCGGATGCCTCGATGTTCCACCAGTACAGGCGTTCGGCGGCCGGTGCGTCGCCGTGCACGGCGCGAATGTACCGCCGCAGTCGCGGTAAGGACAGGTCGCGCAGCATCCATTCGGGCAGGCGATTGGTCATGGTTCCCCCCAGCGCCTCGTTGTGTGCGCTGTGCTAAGGTGGTCGGTGAACGTTCTGGGCCCGCCTCTGCACTGCAAGCCACCCAGGACACAGCCTCCGGAGCCCCGGTCGTAGAAGTGATACGACCGGGGCTCCGCGCATTCGCAAAACCCCGCAACTCGCGCTACGGAGACTTCGGCACTGTAGCCACACACTGCCCCCCCCACTGCAAGCGCATTGCTATGCAATGTTTTTTGTTAACCCCCATCGGGGTGGGCATCACTTCACCGGGACACCACGCACCACATCCCCCGGACCACTACTACGGTCGCGGAGGATGTGAAGGGTTCGGTAGGGAGCAGGGCTCACTTGAAGAAGGCGATCCCGTCGTCCGGCATGTCGTCGGGCAGGGCCTTGGCCCAGCGCTCGACGTCCTCGGGGGTGACGACCTTCTTCAGGTGCGCCGACATGTAGGGGCGCAGCTCGACCTCGGGGGTCTGCTTCTCGCCGACCCACATCAGGTCGCTCTTGACGTAGCCGTACAGCCGCTTGCCGCCGCTGTAGGGCCGGGCGGCCGCGGTGCGCGCCACGGCGTCCGTCACCAGGTCGATCTGCGGCTTCTGGTCGGCCAGCTCGCCGTACCAGATCTCGATGACGCCGTCGTCGCGGGTCATCGTGACCTCGACCTTGCGGTGGGCGTCGATCCGCCAGAAGCCGTGCTCGGACTCGAGCGGCCGGACCTTGCCGCCGTCCCCGTCGAGCACCCAGCTGTGGGAGGTGTACTCCAGGAAGTCCCGGCCGTCGTGGGTGAAGGAGACCTCCTGCCCGAAGTTGCACTTCTCGGAGCCGGGGAAGTCGTGCACGCCTGCGCCCGCCCAGTCGCCGAGCAGGAAGGCGAGCGGTACGAGGCCCTTGTTGAGGTCGGACGGGATCTCGATCATCAGTGGCAGTTCCTGGAGTGGGCGGTCAGCGCTGGCCCTGGTACAGCTTCTTCACGGCCAGCCCGGCGAAGGCGAGAACGCCGACGGCGACCAGGACCAGCAGGGCTTCGTAGAAGACAACCACGGGATGCTCCTTGAGCGGGGGTGCGGTGATGTGCACAGGGCTGCCCCTCAGCTTACGCGGCCGGACCCCGGCCCCGACGTGCACCCACCCGGCGGCGCGGACCGGCGGCCAGGACAGGCGGCACGGGCCGGCGACACGGGCCGGCGACACGGGCCGGCGACAAGCTCTCGGGCACGGGCGGGACGGGAGTGACTACGATCCGGGTATGGCGAAGAAGCTCGTGATCAAGGTGACCGCGGGGGCCGACGCCCCCGAACGCTGCTCGCAGGCGTTCACGGTGGCGGCGGTGGCCGTGGCCAGCGGTGTGGACGTCTCGCTGTGGCTCACCGGGGAGTCGGCGTGGTTCGCGCTGCCGGGCAGGGCCGCGGAGTTCGAGCTGCCGCACGCGGCGCCGCTGCCGGACCTGCTGGACTCGATCGTCGCGGGGGGCCGCCTCACCCTGTGCACCCAGTGCGCGGCACGCCGGGACATCACGGAGAAGGACGTCATCGAGGGCGTACGCATCGCGGGCGCACAGGTGTTCGTCCAGGAGGCGCTGGCGGACGACACGCAGGCACTCGTCTACTGATCTACTGAGCAGGCACTCGTCCACTGACCCGGAGGGCTCACCTGACCCGGAGGGCTCACCGGGGCCCGGGCCTCTTCTTCCCGTCCAGTTCGTCCCACCACTCGTCGGACTCGGGGTCGCCGGAGGGGTCGTCCCACCAGCGGTCGTCGGGGCCGCGCCGGTTGGCGACCATGGCCGCGAACGGCGGGATGGCCATGGCCACCACGCACATGCCCACGGCCGCCGGGACCGACCAGAGCCGCACGACGGCGCAGGCCAGGACGAACAGCACGATGCACGTGCCCATCATGGCGAAGTAGGCATGCCGCCTTCGCGCGTACATACCTCCAGCGTAGAACCGGACCCACGGGCGTGCAGGTACGCGGCTGTACAGCTGTGCCGAAGGGCCGCATCCCGTGGGATGCGGCCCTTCGAAGATCCCTCACACCGCGATGGCGACCTCGGCCAGACCACCCTGCTGGGCGACGACCGTGCGGTCGGCGGTACCGCCGGGCACCAGGGCGCGGACCGTCCAGGTGCCCTCCGCCGCGTAGAAACGGAACTGCCCGGTCGCGGAGGTCGGAACCTCCGCGGTGAACTCACCGGTCGAGTCCAGCAGACGGACGTAGCCCGTCACCGGCTCGCCGTCACGGGTCAGATGACCCTGGATGGTGGTCTCGCCGGGCTTGATCGTCGAGGCGTCCGGGCCACCGGCCTTCGCACCGCACATGGCGTACTCCTGAACTGGTCTAGTGGTCTGGTCGGGGTCGTGGTTCGGGCGAGGGCCTACTTGGCGGGGCCGAGCTCGATCGGCACGCCGACGAGGGAGCCGTACTCGGTCCAGGAGCCGTCGTAGTTCTTGACGTTCTCCACGCCCAGCAGCTCGTGCAGCACGAACCAGGACAGCGCGGAACGCTCACCGATGCGGCACAGGGCGATGGTGTCCTTGGACAGGTCGATCCGCTCGTCCTCGTAGAGCGCCTTGAGCTCGTCGTCGGACTTGAAGGTGCCGTCGTCGTTGGCGTTCTTGGACCACGGGATGTTGCGGGAGGTCGGCACGTGGCCGGAGCGCTGCGACTGCTCCTGCGGCAGGTGTGCCGGGGCGTTCAGCTTGCCGGAGAACTCGTCGGGCGAGCGCACGTCGACGAGGTTCTGCACGCCGATGGCGTCCAGGACCTCGTCGCGGAAGGCGCGGATGGACAGGTCCTGCGGCTTGGCCTTGTACTCGGTCTTCGCCCGCTCCGGCACCTCGTCGCCGGCGACCAGCTCGCGGGCGTCCAGCTCCCACTTCTTGCGGCCGCCGTCGAGGAGCTTGACGTTCTCGTGGCCGTACAGCTTGAAGTACCAGTAGGCGTACGCGGCGAACCAGTTGTTGTTGCCGCCGTAGAGGACGACCGTGTGGTCGTTGGAGACGCCCTTCTCCGACAGGAGCTTCTCGAAGCCCTCCTGGTCGACGAAGTCACGGCGGACCGGGTCCTGGAGGTCCTTGGTCCAGTCGATCCGGATGGCGTTCTTGATGTGGTTCTTCTCGTACGCGGTGGTGTCCTCGTCCACCTCGACGAGGGCGATGGTCGGGTCGTCCAGGTGCTCCTGGACCCAGTCGGCGTCGACCAGTACGTCGTGACGGCTCATGCTCTGTCTCCTCCGGGGCAGTTGCGGCAGGCGTGCGAGGGCGAGGGTGCGCGGCCGCTCCTGCGGGAGCGTGCGCGCGGACGCCCCTCGGCGGGGCGGGGCGAGGCGAGGATGCGGGCGGCGCGGCGCCCGCTCAGAAAGGTCGACAGAGCATGGCGGCAACGCGGCAGAGGTCCACTGCCCGCCGCTTCGTGAGATCCGCCTGTCCCCGCGCTCGGAGGACGCTCGTCTGACACTGCATGCCGTCGATCGTAAGGAGGACAGGGCGGGCATGTCACCGCCGTGTCGCATACTGAGACGAGATTATCCACAATGTGGGATCATAGGAGGGGCGAGCCCGCCCCGGACCCGGCCGCGCCCACCCTCGCATCTGCTCTACGGACGTCTCCGTCTCGCCTGTCGGATACCTGGGTCCACCGGGGCCCTCCCGGGGGCGGAGCGGCCCCGCCGACCGCCTACCTACCCGGCAAGCCGGACGTTGGAACCCTGCACGGTGATGTCGACGCCGGACTTCCCCGCCTCGACCTTGTCGAGCTTGATCCCGCCGGGCAGGCCGTCGATCTTCTGCTCGAAGTCGGTGATCTCCCGCACCCGCGCCTCGGCCGCCTCGACGCCGCCGAACGAGGGCAGCCCGTCCGCGTGGACCCGCACGGTGTCGCCGTCCACAACGGTGACGGAGCTGAGGACGAAGACCGGCTCGGGCAGCTTGGTGCCGAGCACGGTGGCCTCCACCGCGACCTTGATCTTCCCGTTGCCGCCGTCGGAGAGGCCGACGACGCCGGCGGTGACACCGGGGCCTACCTGGGTGGGCTCGGACGTGGCGGCCTTGAGCAGCTCGTCGTAGGTCACGCTCGCGGTACCGGTCGCGTCGGCGGCGGTGGCGGAGCTGAAGTCGCCGGAGAACGCGACGCCCTTCATGTCGGCGCGCAGGTCCTGGATCCGGATGTTCTGCTTGCCGTCGCCGGTGCCGGCCTCGTACTCCTGGATCCCGATCTGCACCTCGTCGAGGGAGCCGCCGGCGATCTGGGTGAGGAAGGGGAAACCGTTGATGGACACGTCGGGGGTGGTGCTGAGGTTCTCGGCCGCCTTGAGCCGGTCGGCCACCTCGCCCTCCGCGAAGTTGACCGCGAGGCGGTCCACGATCACGAAGACGCCGCCCAGGATCACGACGATGATCAGCAGTATTCGCAGTGCGCGCATGCGGTTGATTCCCCACCTAGGTGCGTTTCGACGACAGTCCCCGACGACCGGGCAGCCGTCCTACGCGAGAGTAGCCCGCACGTCCGGGGGAACCCCGGAATTGTCGATCACCTGTGACAGGCGGCCGAAACGGGCCTCCCCCGCCGACGATCGTCGGCGGGGGAGGCGGGACACGGGGCCGCGACGCGGCCAGGACGTCAGCCGGCGACGCGGCCTAGGACGTACACCGCCGGTGCCGCCGCGGCCAGGGGCAGGGCCACTCCGGCCGTGAAGTGGACGAAGCGGGACGGGTAGTCGTAGCTCGCGGCGCGGTGACCGATCAGGGCGCAGACCGCCGCACCCGCGCCGATCAGCGCGCCCGAGGCGCCGAACCCCGTCATCCCGCCGCCCAGCGCACCCGCACCGGCCGCCACGAGCAGCGCGGCCACCACGGACGCCGGCGTCGGCAACGGCAGCGCCCGCGCCACGACCGCCGCCGCCACTCCGATCCCGCCGACCGTCACCGCGTCGGCGTCGGCCGCCAGGTAGCCGCTCGCCATGATCGCCAGCGCGGCCGCGGCGACCGTCGCCGTCAGGCCGTACATCCGCTCGTCGGGATCGGCGTGCGACCGGAGCTGGAGCGCCAGCGACAGCAGCACCCATATGCCGAGCGTGCCGAGAAGGGCCGACGGCGACCGGTCGGACGCGAGCAGTGCCACGTCCGCGACCAGTGCTCCGAGGAAGCCCAACGCGATGCCCTGCCGCGCGGGCCACATGCCGTTCAGCCGGAACCAGCCGGCCGCGGTGAGCCCCTGGAGGGCCACCAGCGGTACGAGCAGGGCGTACGTGCCCAGCGCCGCCCCGCCGGCGAGCAGCAGCCCCAGCAGCGCGGTGAGCGCCGCCGGCTGCATGCCGGGCTCGATGATCGGTGAACGCCCCTCCGCGCGGGCACGCTGCGCGTCCGTGACCCGGGTGTTCCCGGCGAGGGTGGCGGGTCCGTACCCGGGACCGCCCGGAGCATCGGGGGCGGGCGCGGGTGCGGGTGCGGCGGAGGCCGGCGGGGGCATGGGCCCGGCGGTGGCTCCGGCACCGGCGCCGGGATGGGTATCGGGGACCGGTGCCCCGTAGGTGGAGGCCGCCCCGTACCCCGCGGGTCCGCCGAGCGCGCCCCCGTCACCCTGACCCGCGTACCCGGCGTGTCCCGGAGGGTTCTGCGGGGCGGCGGGGGACTGCGGAGTCCGTCCGGTGTGCTGGGGCAGGTACGACGTCTCCTCCGCGGCCGTCGGCGGGACCGGGGGCTGCATCTGCGTCTCCCAGGTCTGTCCCTGCCACTGCTGCGTGTACTGCTGGGCGGCGTGCGGATCGTCGTACGCCTGCCGCCCTCCGGGCCACGCCTGCGACGGCCCCTGCGCCTGTCCTTCGGGCCGCTGATGCTCGGGCTCGGGCTGGGGCCGGCCGTAGGGGTCGTAGCCCTCGTGACCCTCGCGGCGCCCGTCGTACCCGTCGTAGCCCTGATACGGCTGGTTGGTCATCGCTCACCCTCCTGCGAACGGCGGGAGCACCTCGACCGTGCCGCCGTCGGCCAGCCGTACCGTCTCATGTGCGCGGGTGCCCACGGGATCACCGTCGACGAGGAACGAGCATCGCCGCAGGACACGCGTGAGTTCGCCGGGGTGCCGCTCGCGCGCCGCGTCGAGCGCTTCGGCGAGCGTGGCCGCCTCGTACGACTCCTCGGCCACCCCGGCCGCGGCCTTGGCGGCGGCCCAGTACCGCACCGTGACCTTTGCCATCTACTGGTTCCTCAATCGTTCGACAGTGAACACGGTCAGGCTAGCCCGCCCGGGCCACGGCCCAGTCCCCTATCCGGTGCAGCAGTCCGTCAGGGGCCGCGTTCTCCGCGTGGCCCATGCCCGGTTCCACCCACAGTTCCCCGTGCCTGCCTGCGGCGGCCGCCAGCATGCGCGGGTGGTCGAGCGGGAAGTAGCCGTCGCGGTCGCCGTGCACGACCAGCAACGGCGTCGGCGCGATCCTCGGCACCGCCTCGACGGGGGACAGCGGTACGGGGTCCCAGTCCCGGTGATGGATCCGGGTCCGCAGCCCGTAGCGTCCCACGAGCCGGCCCGAGGGTCGGGTCACCAGCCAGTGCACCCGCCGCATCGGAGCCGTCCCCCGGTAGAACCACCGGGCCGGACCGCTCACCGACACCACGGCATCGGGACCACCGGCGCCGGTGCCGGCACGGGCGGAGGCACCGGCAGAGGACCCGTCGTCCCCTTCTCCCTCCCCCTCCTCGCCCAGCGCCGCGTGCCGCAGTACCACCGAGCCGCCCATCGAGAACCCGACGGTCACCACGCGCGTGTGCCCCAGCTCCCGTGCCCACGACACCGCCGCCGCCAGGTCCAGCACCTCGCGGTCCCCGACCGTGGACCGTCCGCCCGAGGCGCCGTGCCCGCGGAAGGAGAAGGTCAGCACCGCCCCGTGTCGTGCGAACGCCCGCGCGACCCGCCGTACGTGCGGCCGGTCCACGTCCCCCGTGAACCCGTGCGCGATCACGAACACAAGATCACGGGAAGGCGGCCGCGAGGCGTCTTTCCCGGTCATCCTTTCGGCCGCGGCCGGGTTGTACACGGAATCGATCCGCACGCCGTCCACCGTGCGCAAGAACGTCCGGAAAGACGTATCACCGCAGGTGACTTCACGCGTCACAGCACGTTTCTTGAAATGCGGACCATTGCTGGAACGCGCCACATGACCTGACGGATCGGTGCTCATGTCGGCTATTCTCCTGGGGAGAGGACTCGGGCAGTGAAGCCCCCGAGTCCTTTTGTGCTTTCGTAAGCGTTGTATACGACGCGGGAAACCGCCGGTGTACGGGCCGTCGAAACGCACGAAGCAGTGCCGCAAACTCCCCCACCGCCCTAACGGCGTGGGAGGTACCCCCATCGCAGGGACCGAGGAGGAACCAGACGTTATGGGCGAGCGAACCGTGCACGTACGAATGACGACCCGGCCGTGGGCAGCACCACGGCCCGAGCCCCGGGGCCAGGACGGCGTCCTCGACGGACTCGCCGGACTCGGAGGGGGGGTGCGATGAGTTCACTGCTCCTGCTGACCAACGCCCTCCAGCCGTCGGCGGAGGTGCTCCCCGCTCTCGGTCTGCTGCTCCACCATGTGCGGGTGGCCCCCGCCGAGGGCCCCGCCCTGGTCGACACCCCCGGCGCCGACGTCATCCTCGTCGACGGCCGGCGCGACCTCCCGCAGGTCCGCAACCTGTGCCGGCTGCTGCGGTCCACCGGTCCCGGCTGCCCCCTCGTCCTCGTGGTGACCGAGGGCGGCCTCGCCGCCGTCACCGCGGACTGGGGCATCGACGACGTCCTCCTCGACACCGCGGGACCGGCGGAGGTGGAGGCCCGGCTGCGGCTCGCCACGGGCCGGCAGCAGATCGTCGGCGACGACTCCCCCACGGAGATCCGCAACGGCGACCTGTCCGTCGACGAGGCGACCTACAGCGCCAAGCTCAAGGGCCGCGTCCTCGATCTCACGTTCAAGGAGTTCGAGCTCCTGAAGTACCTCGCCCAGCACCCCGGCCGCGTCTTCACCCGCGCCCAGCTGCTGCAGGAGGTCTGGGGCTACGACTACTTCGGCGGCACCCGAACGGTAGACGTCCACGTGCGGCGGCTGCGCGCCAAGTTCGGCCCCGAGCACGAGTCGCTGATCGGCACCGTGCGGAACGTGGGTTACCGATTCGTTACGCCGGAGAAGGGCGAGCGGGCCGCCGAGAAGGCCAAGGCGAAGACCGACCGGCAGCAGGCCGAGTCCGGTCGCCAAAAGGCAGCGGATGCGGACGAGACGGCCGCCCTGGACGCCGCCGAGGCCCCGGCCCAGGCGTGAACGGCACCCGCACGAGCGCCGCGCCCGCACACGCGAGCCGTTTCCGTGCTGTTCACAAGGTCGTCCACGCTCTGCCCCGACCGATTATATCCGCGTAGACTCCGCGCGTGGCCAAGGTGACTAGGGATGATGTGGCTCGGCTGGCGGGTACCTCCACCGCCGTCGTCAGCTATGTCATCAACAACGGACCGAGGCCGGTCGCCCCGGCCACACGCGAACGCGTACTCGCCGCGATCAAGGAGCTGGGATACCGGCCGGACCGGGTCGCCCAGGCCATGGCGTCACGGCGTACGGATCTCGTGGGCCTGATCGTGCCGGACGCGCGCCAGCCCTTCTTCGGGGAGATGGCGCACGCGGTCGAACAGGCCGCGTCCGAGCGCGGAAAGATGGTGCTGGTCGGGAACTCCGACTACGTGGCCGAGCGCGAGGTCCACTACCTGCGGGCATTCCTCGGAATGCGCGTCTCCGGGCTGATCCTGGTCAGCCACGCGCTGAACGACCTCGCCGCCGCGGAGATAGACGCCTGGGACGCCCGGATCGTCCTGCTGCACGAGCGCCCCGAGGCCATCGACGACGTCGCCGTCGTCACCGACGACCTCGGCGGCGCCCAGCTCGCCGTCCGCCACCTGCTGGAGCACGGCAACGCGTACGTCGCCTGCGTCGGCGGCACCGCCGAGACCCCCTCCGTCGGCGACCCGGTCTCCGACCACGTCGAAGGCTGGCGGCGGGCCATGGAGGACGCCGGCATCCCGACCGAGGGCCGCCTCTTCGAGGCCCCGTACAACCGCTACGACGCCTATCGCGTCGGGCTCGACATCCTCTCCGGGCCCCACCGCCCGCCTGCGGTCTTCTGCTCCACCGACGACCAGGCGATCGGCGTGCTGCGCGCGGCGCGCGAGCTGCGCATCGACGTGCCCGGCGAACTGGCGGTCGTCGGGTTCGACGACATCAAGGAGGCGGCGCTCACCGACCCGCCGATGACGACGGTCGCCTCCGACCGCTCGGCGATGGCGCGCGCGGCGGTCGACCTCGTCCTCGACGACGGGCTGCGCGTGGCCGGCTCGCAGCGCGAGCGGCTGAAGATCTTCCCGTCCGAACTGGTGATCCGCCGCTCCTGCGGCTGCGGGTAGCACCGGCCCCCTGGGCGGCCCCGCCGTCTTTATATCGGGCATACGAGGTTCTGTCGGGCTTCTCAGCGGGCACTCAGGATGTTCTCATCGTCGGGCGCCAGGCTCGTTGACATGACCGAGAGCCATCGCCGAGGCAGCGAGCACGAGAGCCCCGAAGCGGGCGGACACCAGCCCCACTCCTCTCCCGTGAACCCGAAGTGGCCGGCCCCGCCGGCATACGCACCGGGGCACCCGGCCACGGCCGCGCACCCGTCGGGTCCGGCAGGTTTGTCGGGTCCGTCAGGTCCGTCGGACCCGATGGCGGCAACGCGCCCGATCCCTGTCGTGCCCCCGTCGGACCCCGCGGGCTCGACCCACGCGTCCGAGCCGACCGCCCCAAAGCCCCACCGGAAGCGGAACCGGGGCCCGGTCGCGCTGCTCGCCTCCGTGGCGATCGTGGCGGCGGCCGTGGGCGGCGGCACCGCGTACGGCATCCAGGAGCTGACCGGCGGCGCCACCGTCGCCTCGTCGAGCGCGAGCAGCACGCATGTGGTGCCGACCGGCCAGAAGGGCACGGTGGCCGGCGTCGCCAAGGCGGTCGGCCCGAGTATCGTCGAGATCAACGCCACCTCCAACGCCGGATCGTCCACCGGCTCCGGCGTGATCATCACCAAGGACGGCGAGATCATCACCAACAACCACGTCGTCGCCGGCGCCTCCTCGGTCGAGGTGCGGACCGGTGACGGCAAGACGTACACCGCGAACGTCGTCGGCACGGAGAGCTCGAAGGACCTCGCGCTGATCAAGCTGAACAACGCGTCGGGCCTGACGCCGGCCACCCTCGGCAACTCCGACGGCGTTCAGGTCGGCGACGAGGTCGTGGCGATCGGCTCCCCCGAGGGCCTGACCGGCACCGTCACCAGCGGCATCGTCTCGGCGCTCAACCGCGACGTGACCGTCTCCACGAACGAGAACCAGGGGCAGCAACAGCAGCAGGGGCAGCAGGGCGGCGGCTGGCCGTTCGCGTTCGGCGGCCAGCAGTTCAACGGCGACACCGGCGGGGCCACGACGACGTACAAGGCGATCCAGACCGACGCGTCCCTGAACCCCGGGAACTCCGGCGGCGCGCTGATCGACATGAACGGCAACATCATCGGCATCAACTCCGCGATGTACTCGGCGAACGGCAGCGGCTCCTCCTCGGCCGACGCCGGCAGCGTGGGCCTGGGCTTCGCCATCCCGGTCAACACCGTCAAGGCGGACCTCCCGACACTGCGGGCCGGCTCCATGAACTGACGCGACGACGCGACGCCCACCCAAGGAGTCCGACATGACCGAACAGATCCCACAGGTCACCCACCACACACCCGACACCGGCAGCACGGGCCCGGGCTTCGCCATCCCGGTCAACACCGTCAAGGCGGACCTCCCGACGCTGCGGGCCGGCTCCATGAACTGACGCGACGACGCGGCACCCACCCAAGGAGTCCGACATGACCAAGCAGATCCCAAAGGTCACCCACCAGATACCCGACGCCGGCAGCGACCCCGCCGGTCTCGCCCTCGCGCTGGAGGTCGCGGCCGAGCTGCCCACGCCGGCACGGCGGGCCCCGGAAGTCGCCCCGCCCCCGCCCCACCGGAAGCCCAGCCCCGGTCGCGGCGGCCACCGCCCCACCGCCCGCGACTGACCCGCGGCCGACCGGGGCCGCCCGCGCCCCGGGGGATCGTGCGAGCCTGAGAGCTTGAGAGGCTGAAGCCCTCAGGCACCAAGCCCTGCCCCCGCGCCCCCGCCCCGTGCAGACAGAGGAACCCGAGCCATGAGCCCCGCAGAAGGCGACCGTGACCCCCAGCGCATCCTGATCGTCGACGACGAGCCGGCGGTGCGCGAAGCGCTTCAGCGCAGCCTCGCCTTCGAGGGATACGGCACCGAGGTCGCCGTCGACGGCGCGGACGCCCTGGAGAAGGCGGCGTCGTACCGGCCCGAGCTGGTCGTCCTCGACATCCAGATGCCCCGGATGGACGGCCTGACCGCCGCCCGCCGCCTCCGTGCCACCGGCGACACCATGCCCATCCTGATGCTGACCGCCCGGGACACGGTCGGCGACCGGGTGACGGGGCTGGACGCCGGGGCGGACGACTACCTGGTCAAGCCGTTCGAGCTGGACGAGCTGTTCGCCCGTATCCGCGCGCTGCTGCGCCGCAGCTCGTACGCGACCGCCGTGGCCGGTGCCACCGGGCCCAGCGACGTCCTCACCTTCGCCGACCTGCGCATGGACCTGTCGACCCGCGAGGTGTCGCGGGGCACGCGCCAGGTGGAGCTGACTCGTACGGAGTTCACGCTGCTGGAGATGTTCATGGCACATCCGCGCCAGGTGCTCACGCGGGAGCAGATCCTGAAGGCGGTCTGGGGCTTCGACTTCGAGCCGTCGTCGAACTCCCTCGACGTGTACGTCATGTACCTGCGCCGCAAGACCGAGGCGGGTGGCGAGCCGCGCCTGGTACACACGGTGAGGGGCGTCGGCTACGCCCTGCGGCAGGGCGGCGCGGAGTGAACAGGCTGGTCCGCAGGTTCCGCTCGCTCCCGATCCGGGCGCGGCTGTCGCTGCTGGTGGCGGCGGCGGTGGCGTTCGCGGTGGCGGCGGTGTCGGTGACGTGCTGGTTCATCGTGCAGGGGAAGCTGTACGAGCAGCTCGACAACGACCTGGAGAAGGCGACGGTACTCCAGGGCCCGCAGCGGGCCGACGAGATCCGCAGGGCGCTGAACACCTGCACGGACACACCTCGGGACACCATGGACGGGGCCTTCGGGGAGACCTTCTCCCAGGTGGTCCTGGACAACGGCACCGTGTGCCTGTTCCCCAGATCGGCGGGCCGGATCGAGGTCACCCCGTCCGACCGGGACGTCATCGCGAGTGCGGGAACCGGCTCGACGGGCCTGTACCGCGACGGCACCGACCAGGACGGCGCCGAGGTGCGCGTGCTGACCCTGCCGCTGGTGATCAACGACCCGAGCACGCTGACCAGCTCCAAGGCCGCCGTCCTCGTCGCCGTCCCGCTCAAGGGCACCGAGTCGACGCTCAACGACCTCGCCCTGATCCTGCTCCTCGTCTCCGGCGTCGGCGTCCTGGGCGCGGCCGCCGCCGGTCTCGCGGTCGCCCGCGCCGGCCTGCGCCCCGTGGACGAACTCACCGAGGCCGTGGAGGAGGTGGCCCGCACCGAGGACCTGGGCATCCGCATCCCCGTCGAGGACGACGCCGAGGACGAGGTCGCCCGCCTCTCCCGCTCCTTCAACTCCATGACGTCCGCCCTGGCCAGCTCCCGCGACCTGCAACAGCAGCTCATAGCGGACGCCGGCCACGAACTGCGCACCCCGCTCACCTCCCTGCGCACCAACATCGAACTCCTCACCCGCAGCGAGGAGACGGGCCGTCCCCTGCCCGCCGAGGACCGCAGGGCGCTGCTCACCTCGGTCAAGGCACAGATGACGGAACTGGCCGCGCTCATCGGCGACTTGCAGGAGCTGTCGCGGCCGGACACCGGCCAGCACGAGGGCCGTGCGCAGATCGTCGCCTGGCAGGACGTCGTGGAGTCGGCGCTGCGCCGCGCCCGGCTGCGCGGCCCGGAGCTGACCATCACGGCGGACGTCCGGCCGTGGTACGTCCGTGCGGAGCCCTCCGCGCTGGAGCGGGCCGTCGTCAACGTCCTCGACAACGCGGTGAAGTTCAGCCCGGAGGGCGGCACGGTCGAGGTCCGCCTCGCCGACGGCGTCCTCACCGTCCGCGACCACGGGCCCGGCATCCCCGCCGACGAACTCCCCCACGTCTTCGACCGTTTCTGGCGCTCCCCGACCGCCCGCGCGCTCCCCGGCTCGGGTCTCGGCCTGTCCATCGTGGCCCGCACGGTCCAGCAGGCGGGCGGCGAGGTCGCCCTGGCCGGCGCCGAGGACGGCGCCGGAGGCACGACGGCCACGATCCGTCTTCCCGGGGCCCCGATCCCACCCCCCGAGGTGCCGTAGATCAGACCATCAGGTGGTCCGGGCGGCAACTTTTCGATGCCCGGCGGCGACCGAACGGCGACTCATCCCCCCACACGGAACGGATCGCCGTATGAGCGAGCACCCCAGCAAGATCCGGCCCCGCCCGGCCGGAAGGTCCCTGGCGATCGCCATCCCGCTGGCCCTGACGTCCGCCGCCGTCCTGGCCTACTCAGCCGCCCCGGGCACGGCCGCTCCCGCCCCCACCCCCACCGTCGTACCACCGGCCGCGGCGCCCACCGCGTCGGCCGCCCCCGCTACCGGAGCCACCGCCTTGGCCGCCGCGACGACCCTCACGGTCGCCAAGGACGGCACCGGCCAATACACCACGGTCCAGGCCGCGGTGAACGCCGTACCCGCGAACAACCCGTCCCGCGTGCTGATCTCCGTCAAGCCGGGCACGTACCGGGAGACGGTCCAGGTCCCGTCGAACAAGCCGCACATCACGGTGCAGGGCACCGGCGGCAGCCGCAAGGACACGGTGATCGTCTTCAACAACGCGGCGGGCACGGCGAAGCCGGACGGTTCGGGGACCTACGGCACCTCGGGCAGCGCGACGGTCGCCGTGCAGGCCGACGACTTCCAGGCCCGCAACCTGACGATCGCCAACGACTTCGACGAGCGGGCCAACCAGTCCCTCGCCGGACACCAGGCCGTGGCCCTGCGCACCGCCGCCGACAAGGTCCTCCTCGACGGCGTCATCGTCGAGGGCGACCAGGACACCCTGCTCCTCGACACGGCCGCCAAGGACCGCCTCGGCAGGGTCAAGGTCACCAACTCCTACGTCGTCGGCAACGTCGACTTCATCTTCGGCCGGGCGACGGCGCTGATCGACCGTTCCGTCATCACGCTGAAGAAGCGCTGGGACGGCAGTTCCGCGGGCTACGTCACCGCCCCGAGCACGGCCGCCGGCCGCAACGGCATCCTGATCGCCAACTCCACGGTGAACGGCGACGTCTCGGACCGCACCTTCTACCTGGGCCGCCCCTGGCACGCGGGCGGCGACGCCTCCCTCGACCCGCAGGCCACGGTCCGCGACACCTCCCTCAGCGCCGCGATCCGCACCGCGCCCTGGACCGACATGAGCGGCTTCTCCTGGAAGGACGACCGCTTCGCCGAATACCGCAACACCGGCCCCGGCGCGGGCTCCGCCTCCTCCACCCGCCCCCACCTGACCGACACTCAGGCGACGGCCCAGGCGGTCGGCACCTGGCTAGGAGACTGGACCCCCACGGCGTCCTGACCTGCTCGTCCGGGGCCTGGAGACGACGTGCCGGGCCCCGGCACCTCACCGAAGACTCGATTCGTTCCTGATCCCCGTCAGGAACAGCGCCCACGCGGCCGAGCCGAAGACGAGCACCCCGCCGTCCCGCACCTTGCTGTCGCGGACCGGGGCGAGGCCCGCGCAGCCGTCGGCGACCTCGACGCAGTTGTTGGCTCCCCCGTCGCTGTAACTCGACTTGCGCCAGGTGGCGTTGCTGAGGTCAGGGGCCTGCTTCATGGTCTGTGCTCCTCCAGTACGTCCCGGATGAACGTCAGCGAATCCGACGGGGTCAGCGCCAGATCCCGCAGTCGATCGTAGGACAAGCGGTGGTGCAGTACGTCCTCCGGATCATCCATCAGTACACCGCTGCTGCCGCCTTCCGTGTAGGCCACGGAGCTTCCGTCCTTCTGCCACAGCAGGGTCAGCGATCCCTTCCCCATGAGGTGATGGATCCCCGCGGAGAACGGCAGTACGTGAATGACGATGCTGGGCCACTGCGCGACCGCTTCGATGCGCCTCAACTGGCCCTCCCACGTCTCCGGGCCGGCTGCGGGCCGGCGGAAGGCGAGTTCGTCGATGACGAAGCGGGCACTCGGCGCCGGGCTCTTACCCAGCAGGATTTGTCGTCCCAGGCGAGCGGCCACCTGCTCCTCAATGGCCTCACGGTCCCGGCCCGTTGCCTCCGGCTCGGACAACACCTCGCGGGCGAAATCCTCGGTCTGCAACAGCCCCGGTACGTTCGACGTGTACACGTGGATGACGCGTGCTGCCGCTTCCAGCCGCATGTACTCCTTGTACTTGTCCTTGAAGGCGTCGATCCGGGCCAGTTTCCAGAGGCTGACCAGCAGGTCGCCCGACCTGTAGTACCCGTCGAGATCCTCCATGACCGTCACCTTGGACAGTCGCTCGCCCGACTCCAGGCGACACAGATAGCTCTTGTCGTACCCGGACTCGTCGGCCAGCCGCCCCAGCGACTTGCCCTCCTTCTCCCGCAGGAAACGAAGCGTCCGCCCCAGCACCACGCGTCCCGACTCCGTCCGCGTGTCCATCTGTTCGGCCATGCCGCTCCTGTCCGTGGTCCGGGGTGCCGGACCACGGCGGCCCCCTTCCGCAGCGTACGTGCCGTAAGTGACGATCGGGACACAAGTAGTAATCGCCGTCGGCCGTCATCCGGCCCTGCGGCCCGCACGGACAGGGGGCACTCCCACCATCGAGGACAGTCACCGGGCGGCCGTGCGTACGCGCCCGTACGAGCGCGATACGCACCTCGCCCGCCCTTGTGCACTCACGTCAGAGGAACGACACCGTCGCCGCCAGAGAATGGACGTCTCCGCATGAGCAACACTCCGCTCCGCCTCCTCCCCTGGACCACTCCCGAAGGCAACCCCTGTTATCTGAGCACCGACAGGGACGACAGCAGACTCTCCCGGCTCGCCGACGACGTCGAGGCGGACCAGCTGGACTCGGGTGAGCAGGTGCTCGCGGGGGCCAGAGCCGTGCTCGGCGACCCGAAGGCCGGTGAACGGGCGGTGCGTTTCGCGCTCACCAGGGCGACGGAGTCCCTGGAGGACGTACTCCGTGTCGCGGTCAGCCGGGGAGCACGCGTCGAGGCAGGTGGCCGGTGACACGTACAACCGAAGCCGCCCGTCGCCTCTCGCGTTCTACCGTGGACCTCCGGCCCTCCCCCTGTCACACCCCGGCCGGAGATGAGGAGCCCGCCATGACCCACGAGGTGGATCCGAACTCCTGCGAAAGGACGCCCGAGGCGATCCGAGCGGCCCTGCAACGGCGCCGGGACTGGTTGCAGGCCTTCGAGCAGGAGTGGTTGAGCGCCGCCGCCGACTTCGACCAGTCGGCACTCGACGCCGTGATCGGCAAGTGGTTCCCCTTCGCCTGCGCCTGCGCCACGCCGGGCTACCTCGACGACGTCGAGCAGACCGTCAAGCGCATGACGGAGGACGACACCGAAGGCCTCGTGTTCCGTGACGCGGAGGGCCACGGCTATGACGCGGACGGTCGGCCCGTCGACGCGGGCGGGCGTCGGTGAGCGCGTACACCATCCGGTACGTGGACCGCGCGGCGGCGCGAAAGGCCGCCTTACCGGACTCCCAGCGCACCTCGCTCGAGGGCCTCGAGAAGCTGCTCGCTCTCAACCCGTTCGGCCCGCAGGCGCTCAGCAATCGCGACAACAGCTGGTCGGCGGGCTTCCAGGGCGGCTTCGTCACCTACGTCGTCTCCAACCGCCACGTCGTCATCAACGTCATCGACCTCGTGGCCCTCTGACACCGAGGGCGCGTGTGGCACGCTGGGGATCATGAAGACACCACCGGATGGGCTGCCTGTGTACCGCGTACTGACCGGTCCTGATGATGTGGCGTTCTGTCATCGTGTGAGCGAGGCCCTGGCGATGGGCTATCGCCTCCACGAAGGGCCGTCGGCCACGTTCGACGGCGACCGGGTGATCGTCGCGCAGGCGGTCGTGTGGCCCGGGGCGGGGGACGCCGCCTCGGCGTGACGGGTCCGCGCCGGGCGTGCGCGCGGGATCGGTACGCGTCCGCCCCTCCCCGCTCACGTCCCGTCGGTGTCGGCGGGAGATGCCGCGTCATCGTCTGTCAGGGCTGCCACCGTACGGTGGCGGCAGCCCTGTTCCCCTCGTCGGATGCCGGGCCAGGACCTCATCCGATCGAGCGAGAAGGAGACGTTTCCCCTGGTCGGCTGTAACGCCGTGCCTACCGTGATCGCGTTGCTTGTGCCCTGGGCACGCTCAGCCCACACTTGAGGAGGTGACGCCACCATGACCGCTCTTGCGTACGAGAGGCCCGAGACCATGTCTGAGATCAGGACCGCGGCCGGGCCGGAGAACGGAACCGGGAACGGGCCCGATCTGGACGAGGTCGTGTGGCAGGCATGGAAGGCCGTGGAACTCCCGGAGGGCTACCGCGCCGAGATCATCGAGGGAGCCATCGAGGTGTCGCCCACCGGTCGCCTGTCCCATACCCGGATCGCCAACCGGCTGCGCAACGCGCTGGTGCGGTTCCTGGGAGAGGGCGAGTACTCGGCGTACCAGGACGCCCATGTCATCTTCCGGCGCAAGGGGTGGATCCCCGATGTCCTCGTCGCGCCCGAGGACCTGGAGCCGTACGCGGACGAGGACGGGCTCGGTGTCGATGCGGCGGCGGTTCGTCTGGTGGTCGAGGTGGTCTCGCCCGGAAAGCGCCACGAGGACCGCGACCGGGTCAGGAAGCGCCGTGAATACGCCCGCGCCGGCATCCCGGTGTACGTGATCATCGACGACTACGACGCGCAGGGCACCGTGACCGTCCTCACCGAACCCCGGCCCGACAAGGCCGACTGGCTGGGCGTCGTGCGGGTCCCCTACGGAACCGATGTCGACATCCCGAAGGGCCCCGCCACGGGCTTCGTGATCGGAGAGTCGATCACCGGCCCCAAGCGGGCCTGAACCGGACCAGGAAGGAGGGGCCCGGTACCTGTAGGGCTCGTACGGCCTGCCAGGTGCTGGGCCCCTCCCCAGGGCTGTCCGTCGGCTACTGGACGATCGTGATGCGGTCCGCCGCCGGCGGTGCGATCGGGTTCGAGGCCGAGGAGTTGGCCGTCAGGTACTGCTCCAGGGCCGTCAGGTCGTCCTCGCCGACCAGGTCGCCCGTGCCCTCGCCGAGGGTGGTGAAGCCGTCGCCGCCGCCCGCGAGGAAGCTGTTCGTGGCCACGCGGTAGGTGGCGGCCCCGTCGATCGGCGCGCCGTTCAGCCGGATGGAGTCCGTCACCACCCGGTCCGCGCCCGTCTTCGTCAGGTCCAGGGTGTAGGTCAGGCCGGAGGAGACCTGAAGGATCTTCATCGAGGCCTCGTTCGGGCCGCTCACCTGCTCCTTGAGGACCTGGATCAGCTGAGCGCCGGTGAAGTCCTGGAGGTTGACCGTGTTGGCGAAGGGCTGGACGGTGAAGCCCTCGGCGTAGGTGACCACGCCGTCGCCCTCGGCGGCGCTCGCCGCGTAGGTGAGGGACGCGCGGACGCCGCCCGGGTTCATCAGGGCCAGGTCGGTCTCCGGGTCCAGCGTCCTGCCGTACTCCAGCTGGGCGTCGGCGATCAGGTCGCCGAGCGGGGACTCGGTGCCGTCCTTGACGATGTCACCGGAGATGTGGCCGATCGCGCGGTTGCCGATGGGTGCGGCGAGGGTGTTCCACTTGTCGATCAGCCGGGTCATGTCCGGCGCCTTCGGGACGTCCCGCGTCACCACGTGGTTCGCCGACTTCACGGCCGTACGGGCGATGTCACCCGTGCGGCGGTCGTACGTCAGCGTGGTGTCCGTGTAGAGGCGGCCGAAGGAGGCGGCCGAGGTGACCATGCGGGGGTTGCCCGCCGGGTCCGGGATCGTGCAGACGTACGCCGCGTGGGTGTGGCCGGTGACCAGCGCGTCCACCTGGGGCGACACGTTCTTGGCGATGTCCGCGATCGGGCCGGAGACGCCGTCGCCCGCGCCCGGGGAGTCGCAGTCGTAGTTGTACGCGGACGAGGCCGGGAAGCCACCCTCGTGGACCAGGGCGACGATCGACTTCACGCCCTGGCGCTGGAGCTCCTTGGCGTACTTGTTGATCGTCTCGACCTCGTCCTTGAAGGACAGGCCCTTGACGCCCTCGGCCGAGACGATGTCCGGGGTGCCCTCCAGCGTCACGCCGATGAAGCCGACCTTGACGCCGTTCTGCTTCCACACCCAGTACGGCTTGAGGACGGGCTTCCCGGTCTTCTCGTTCAGGACGTTGGCCGCCAGGTACGGGAAGTCGGCGCCCTTGAACTTCTTGTCCGTGTAGCAGCCGTCGGTGGGGTGGCAGCCGCCGTTCTGCAGGCGGGCCAGCTCCTGCGCGCCCTCGTCGAACTCGTGGTTGCCGACGGACGTGACGTCCAGGTCGAGCTTGTTCAGCGCCTCGATGGCGGGCTCGTCGTGGAACAGGCCCGAGATCAGCGGGGACGCGCCGACCATGTCGCCGCCGGCCGCGGTGACGGAGTACCGGTTGCCCTTGCGGGCCTCGCGCAGGTGCGTGGCGAGGTACTCCACACCACCCGCGTCGATGTTCTCCGTCGTCCCGTCCTCGTGGAGATGGGTGACCCGGCCCGAGGAGCCCGCCGGGGGTTCGAGGTTGCCGTGCAGGTCGTTGAAGGACAGCAACTGCACGTCCTGGTAGCGGCCCTTGTCGCCCTTGCCGCCGTCGTGACCCTTGTGGTGGCCGTGCGACGTGCCGCCCTTGCCCCCGCCGGCGCTCGCCGCACCGGCGGGCAGGGCGGCCGCGGTCAGCGCGCCGACGGTGAGCACACCGGCTGCGGTCGCGAGAAGACGGTTCGTACGGCGTCTGCGGCGCTGTACGGACGAGGCCGGTGATGCGGGTGTGGCTGGCATGTGCCCCCCAGTGGGTCTGCGTGGATCTGCGTGGGTCTGCATGGGTCCGGGTGAGTGTGCGTGCTTCGAGCTGCGTCCGGGGTCGGTCGGGGCCGGTCTACGTGAATCCGGGTGGGATCCTCGCCAGGCACGCCGACCGCCCGGAATCCTAAGGTCAACGCGCGTAGCGGGACAGGGGGTTCGCGGTTACGTCCTGGTTATCTTTCGCACCGCCAGTGGTTGCCGGGCCCGATCGGCTGTCACGGCGTTCTCCGTGTCCCGTCCGTTTTCGGCGGCCTCGGCTTACCCTCGTACGCATGACCAGCGACGACATCGCACACTCCGGCCGCACCCGCTCGCTCCGGACGTACGCCGCCCTCTCCCCGGAGCAGGTCGAGGTGGTTCTCGCCCTGCTCGACGAGGCCGCCAGGACCGACGGACAGCAGGCGGTGTCCGAGCAGGGGCGGTTGCAGTTGCGCGGCGGGGAGCGGGCAGGTGTCTCGCATCTGCTGCTCTCCCTCACGGGCGAGGGGAACAATGCCGACGCGGGTGAACTCGTCGGCTACGCCCAGTTGGAGGACACCGACCTGGTCGAGCCCCCGGCCGCCGAACTGGTCGTGCACCCTTCGCACCGCGGGCAGGGGCACGGGCGGGCGCTCGGGTCCGCGCTGCTCGCCGCCTCCGGCAAGCGGCTGCGGGTGTGGGCGCACGGCGGTCACTCCGCCGCCCGGCACCTCGCCCAGGTCCTCGGCCTCACCCTTTTCCGCGAACTGCGGCAGATGCGGAGGCCGTTGACAGACCTGGACCTGCCCGACCCGGTGCTCCCCGAGGGCGTGACCGTACGCGCCTTCGTCCCCGGCCAGGACGACGCCGCCTGGCTCGCGCTGAACGCCGCCGCGTTCGCCCACCACCCCGAACAGGGCTCCCTCACCCAGCGCGACCTCGATGACCGCAAGGCCGAGCCCTGGTTCGACCCGAAGGGCTTCTTCCTCGCCGAGCGGGGCGGCCGGCTCGTCGGCTTCCACTGGACCAAGGTTCACCGGGCGGAGAGCCTCGGCGAGGTGTACGTCCTCGGGGTGAGCCCGCAGGCCCAGGGCGGCGGGCTCGGCAAGTCCCTCACGACGATCGGCCTGCGGCATCTGGCGGAGCAGGGACTGCCCACCGTGATGCTGTACGTGGACGCCGACAACAAGGCGGCGGTGGCCGTCTACGAACGGCTGGGCTTCCTGACCCACGAGACGGACCTGATGTACCGCACCGAGACCTGAGACCTGCCCCCGCGCGGCCCGCGCCCCGGGTCCCGGAACCGACAGCCCGCGACACCGTGACCCGGAACCGACAGCCCGCGACCCGAGCCGTAGGACCCTGAACCCACGGGCCGAAACCCGACCCGCAGCACGGAGAGCGGAAACCCGGGGCCCACAGCCCGCGACCCCCGCCCCGGGGCCCGAGACCCGGCCCCGCACCACGAGCCCCCCAACCCGCGGGCCTCCGCACGCTGTGGGCGAGTCCGGCGGACCCGGGGCATGAGTCCGCCGACCGTGACACTTCCCGGGAAGGTGCCACGGTCGCGGCCGGCGTACCCGGCTCCCGCGTTCCGGGCTCGCGGAGCCCGGAACGCCAGGCCGAATCGACCGACAGCATCACCTCCACCGCGGGCCCCGGCCCCGGCCCCGATCCCGCAGATCCCACAGACCTCAGGAGCGGAACCCGAAGCCTCCGCCGCCCCGCCTCCGTACCGGTTCCGCCCCGCACGCCGCCCACACCGCCAGGGCCGCGCACAGCAGTACCGTCCACCGGTCGTGGGCCGCCGCCCACCTCTCGTCGTCCGGCGCCACGAACAGGGCCCAGCGCTCCGGCCACAGCAGGGAGGCCAGTACCGCCGTCGCGAACAGGGCACCCGCGACGGCCTGGCCCGGCCGCGTGCTGTCCGACCGGCGGACGGCGAACGCCGCTCCGGCCAGGGCGAGGGCGAGGGTCGCCGCCGCTTCGAGAGTGACGCCGCCGACCGGGGGCCGTACGCCCGCCGGGACCAGCAGCAGCGCGACCGTCCACCACAGGGCCGCGACCGGGGCGAGGAGGGCCAGGCGCAGGATGTGCCGCACGGTACGCCGGGTCGGTACGGCGGCGGTGGTGTGCCGGGCCGGGTCGTCCAGCAGGAAGGCCGCGCCGAGCGCGAAGGCGATGGCGGACATCCGCAGCGCGTTCAGCGCCGACCGGCCGGTCGCGTCCTCCCCCATCAGCCGGGGCGCGGTGGCGAACAGCAGCCCGAGGCCGCCCGCCACCCCGATCGCCCGCCACGGCACCGTCCGTACGACCGGCCGCACCAGCGCGCGCCACGCCCCCGTGCCCCGGCTCATGTCCCTGCTCACGCCCCCACTCACTGCAGGCACTCGTCCGCCTCCTCCGGCGCGTCCAGACCCAGCAGTTGCGCGACCCGGTCCGTCGTCACCTTCGGGGTCGTCAGCTCGGCCCAGTTCGCCGTGACCTTCGCACCGGTCTCCTCCCGCGGCCGGTCCAGCAGTTCGCGGACGAGTTCGGTGTGCGCCGCGGTCATGTACAGCGGCTCCGTCTCCGAGACGACGACCGCCGAACCGGACGTGCTGTCGTCGAGGCGGATGTCGCTCAGGTCGGACAGCGGGTCGGACCGGCCGGCCAGCGCCAGCCACATCACGGTGACGAGCCGGCCGTCGCACATGGCGCCCACCTCCGCCTCCTTCCCGGTGACCAGCACACCGGCCACGGCGACGGCGAACTCGGGGACGCGGTTGCCGCCCCACGTCGTACCGACGCTCACCTGGTTCGGGTCGGTGAGCGGGGCCATCGCCGCGTCGCCGGTCAGTCCGTACCGTGCCTCGACCCGCTGCCGTACGACCAGCGGCCGGTCCTGCACGGCGTCGCCCGCGAGGGAACGCACCTGGCCCACGACCTCGGCCCAGTGGCCGGTGCGCGGAGTCCACTCCGGGAAGGCGCAGTACGACGTGCCGTCCCGTTCGACGCACTTCTGCAGGTCCTGCGGGGCGGTCGAGTACCGCGTACGGGCCTTCTCCGTCCGTGCCGACACGCCGCCGGACTGCATCACCGCGCCCAGCAGCGCCAGCGCCACCGCCCCGGCGAGCCCGGCATGAACACTCCAGTTGCCGACGAACCGGCCCCGAAGGCCCCGCCCCCGGCCAAAACCGGGGCGGGAACCGGCGCCCTCGCCGGAGAGCAGCACCGCCGCCGACGCCACGCTCAGCGCGAGCCCGGCGAGGTACAGGGCGTGCCAGGCGGCCGGACGGTCCAGCAGTTCGGACGGCAGGGTCCTGGTGCTGTACTCGCCGACCACCGGCATCAGCCACCGGCTCGCGTCGTCGTCCTGGAACACCGCGGCGAACAGGGAGGAGAAGAGCAGCACGACGAGCAGCAGCGGCGCCGCGAAGGCGGAGGCGAACAGCCGGGCGAGCAGCACCCCGAACGTCCCGAGCAGCAGCACGGACAGCGGCCCGACGAGGAGTTCGCCCGGCGAACCGTTCCCGACCGCGCCGGGCTTGAGCGCCTCCCACCCGAACTGCCCTCCCACGCACACCGCGACGAGCAGCACCGCCGGTACGAGGGACAGCAGATGCGCGACGGTACGGCGCCACGGCGGCAGCACCAGCACGGCGAAGTGCCGCTCGGTGCCGTACCGCCGCGAACGCAGCACGGCCTGGTTGGCGGAGAGCAGCACCGCGAGTCCCACGAGCAGGGGGGCGGCCTGGGTGGCGCGGTCGGCGTCCTGAAGGGCGGGGAAGCCCTCGAAGGAGGTGCGCGTACGCCACACGGTCCAGCCGATGTACACGGCGAAGGCGATGAGGACCGGCAAGCGCGTCAGCAGTCTGCGGGCCTCGAAGCCGGCCAGGGCGAGCACGGCCGCCCAGGACGCGCGCGGTCCGGCCGGCGCGGTCGCCGCGGGCGGGGTCACGGTCGCAATGGTCGGCGTGGTCATGCCGCCACCTCCGCGCCGACGCCGCCCATGCCGTCGAGAGTGAGCAGGTAGCCGTCCTCCAGGGTGGGTTCGAGGAGGTCGGCGCCGTCGGGCGGATCGCCCACGTTGCGGAAGGTGCCGAGGCCGGTGCGCCACCCCGCCTTCGCGCCGGGGTCGCGTTCGGCACTGCTCCACACCCGCCCGGCGGCCTGTGCGGTCAGTTCGGCGGGGGTGCCGTCGAAGTGGACGCCGCCGGCGGCCATGACCACCACCCGGTTGCAGAGCATCGCCACGTCCTCGGTCTGGTGGGTGGACAGGAGCACGGTCCGCCCCTCACCGGCCTGAGCGATCAACTCCCGGAACCTCATGCGCTGTTCGGGGTCCAGTCCGACGGTCGGCTCGTCGAGGACGAGGAAAGCGGGGTCGCCGACCAGGGCCGCGGCGAGGGCGGTCCGCTGGCGCATCCCGCCGGACAGCTTCCGCAGCCGCTTTCCGCGGACGTCGGTGAGCCCGACCTCGTCCAGTACGCGCCGCACCTCGCGGTGCCGGGCGGTGCGGTCGGTGAGCTCCTTGAGGATCGCCACGTAGTCGACGAACTCGAAGGCGGTGAAGTCGGGATGGAAACCGGGCGCCTGCGGCAGATAGCCGAGCCGGCGCCGGACCTCCTGACGGCCGCGCGAGGTGCCGGGGTCGTGGCCGAGCACCGTGAACACGCCCCGGTCGGCCGGTACGGCGGTGGCGAGCACCCTCAACAGGGTGGTCTTGCCCGCGCCGTTGGGCCCGAGCAGGCCGGTGACACCGGTGGACAGCCGCAGCGACACGTCGTCGAGGGCCCGGGTGCCACCGAAGTGGAGACTCAGCCCGGAGGCGGAGACGGTCGGGGTCATGCAGAACTCCCGTACAGGTCGTGGAAGAAGCAGAAGGGAAGGGACGGAGCGGGAAAAAACGGGAAAGAAAAGGAGAGAACGAGACGACGCAGCCGATGAAGCAGGACGGCAGAGACGGGACGGCAGAGACGGGACGGCAGAGACGGGACGGCAGAGGCGGCCTTCAGGCCGTGCCGCCACCGCCCGCGGCCGTGCCCGTCGCCCGGCTGAGGTCGAAACGGTCGCGGAACAGGAAGAGCAGTCCGGCCGCGAGTACGGCGACCAGTGCCGACACCCCCTGCCCGGCCGCGGTGAACGGGGCGAGCGGGTCGGTCACGGCCTCCCGGCCCGTCCGGGCGACGAGCAGCAGCGCGATCCAGCCGCCGCCGACGAGGGACGGTGCGAGCACCGGACCCAGGCGGGCCGTCAGGGCGAGGCCGCTGGCGCTGAGCGCGAGGGCGGGCAGCAGCCACGCCAGCGCTGCCGCGCCGTACCAGGGCAGGGCCAGCGTCGCCAGGCCGTTGAGGGCGAGCACGGCGCCGAGCACCGCCACCGTACGGATCATCAGCAGCCGGAACCCGTGCATCGGGGCGACGACCGCCATCTCGTACGTCGGGTCCAGCGCGGGCCCGTACGACAGCGCCACCCCGAGGAGCGGCAGCAGCGGCGCGAGGGCGAGGAAGAGGTTGGGCGAACCGGTGGGCGAAC
Source organism: Streptomyces incanus (assembly GCF_042656345.1). Classification (NCBI taxonomy): domain Bacteria; kingdom Bacillati; phylum Actinomycetota; class Actinomycetes; order Kitasatosporales; family Streptomycetaceae; genus Streptomyces; species Streptomyces incanus. The sequence continues at coordinate 1,207 of NZ_JBHSPC010000123.1, read as the reverse complement.
CGGTGGCCGCGCCGAAACGTCCCGCGACCACGGTCAGCAGCAGCACGGCGACGACCGCGCCCAGCCAGGAACGGCGCAGTATCGGCGTGGCCGCGAGGAGGCGTACCGTGTGATCGGCGACGCCGAGGCGCAGCAGCAGGGATTCCAGGAACCCCGGCCGGGGCGCGTCCAGCTCGGCGTCGAGCCGTTCCCAGCCCGCGTCGAGCGCGACGGGGTCCCCGGCCTCGGCGAGGACGCCCCGGCAGTGCGCGCAGGCGGTGAGGTGGGTGTCGGCGGACCACAGCATCGGCGCCGCCAGCTCACCTCGCGCGTACGCCCGCAGGTCCTCCGCCGGCACGTGCCACCGCGAGCCGCCCTCTGTCCCCCCGGCCGGACCACCGACCGGGCGTCCGGCCGTGCCACCGTTCGCGCCCTCCGCCATGCCACCGGCCGCGCCGTCCGTCGAGTCGTACGTCATGCCAGCGCCTCCCGCAGTTGCTTGCGGGCCCGCATCGCCCGCGTCTTGACCGTCCCCGGTGGTATGCCGAGCAGTACGGCCGCCTCGCGGGTGGTCAGCCCGTCGACGACGGTGGCCTGGAGCACCGCGCGCAGCTCCGGCGACAGCCGGACCAGCGCGCCGGCCAGGTCCCCGTGCTCCACCCCCGCGAGCACGCGTTCCTCCGCCGAGACCTCGTCCCGGTGCCGCAGCCGGGCCAGCGTCTGCCGCAGCCGGCCGCGCGCCCCGGCACCGCGCAGCGCGTCGATCAGCCGGCGCGAGGCGATCCGCCACAGCCACCCGGCGGCATCCCCACGAGCTCCACTCGACGTACCGGCGGCGCCCGCCGCGGCCGCCGTGTTCTCCCGGTACCGGGCCGTCCCCCGCCACACCGCGAGGAACGTCTCCTGCACGACGTCGTCGACGATCCCCGCGTCGGCGCACCGGCTGCGCATCCGGGCGGTCAGCCACGGGGCGTAGCGCCGGTACAGCTCCTCGAAGGCGCGCCGGTCGGCGCTCTCGGCAACGGCACGCAGCAGCTCACCGTCGCTTCTCGTTTCGCTCACGTCCTCTCATCGGACGAGCCCCGCGGATCGGTTCACTCGATCCCAACCGACTTTCAGAACCCGCCCAAGCCCTCGCAGCATCCCCGCCCAAGCCCCGGTCCGAGCCCCCGCGCACCCCGGCGCCTCCGGAGCCCCCGCCCAGGACCTCGCGCACGCCCTGCGCCGC
>NZ_JBHSPC010000122.1:0-39582 GCF_042656345.1 Streptomyces incanus | reverse complement strand
AACCGGAGAAAAAGGACGAGGAGACCCTCTTGACCACCCCCGCTCCTTCAGGGATGACAGTGCCGGGCAGGGGCCGGTCGTCGACGGCGGTGGAGGTCAGGCGCTGGACTCCGGGCAGGCGGGCGAGCTGGTCGGTGCCGGAACTCGTGGACGGTCAGGATCACCTGGACCTGGGGCGCCGTTCCTTGAAACCGCGGGCCGGCGCGACGGCCTTCTCGTACTCGGGCCAGACCCCTCGGCCGGGCGGGGTGAGGAAGCGGAGTTCCTCGGCGACGCGGGCACGAGCCGGAGGCGGCGGGTGCGGCACTTCGCCGCGGTCTTCACCGCATGGGTGCGGCAGGCCGACCTGGCGGGCACGTCGCGGGTCGGGCAGGGGGCAATCCTGGTCGGGGAGGGCGTCCCGCTGGGAAGCTTCCCCAGCCCGGCGGGACGCCCTCGCCCTCGACGGACGTCCAGGGGTGCCGGCAGGCTCAGCGGACCGGAAAGATCCGGTCGAGGCGGCCGGCCCCCGTTTCAGTCCCGCAGCAGGGCGAGCTGGTGCTCGACGGCCTCAGTGACCCGCTCCTCGTCGTCCGTGGCGAGGAGGTCGAGCAGGGCGCCTCGCAGTACGGCCAGGGCCAGGGTGCGGCGGGTGGCACCGTCCCTGCCGTCACGTTCGGACGGCGGCTGGCAGTCGGCCAGGACGCCGAGCCAATCCTCCACCGTCGCACGGGCGAACCCGGCCCACGCCCCGTCGGGCTGGACGAGGGAGCGCGCGTACGCCTCGGCCCACAGCCGCAGCAGTGGCCGGTGCTCCTTCGCGGCGAGCCATGCCCAGACCCGTTCGACGGCCGGGACCAGCCCGGCGGGGCGATCGGGCTTCCTGGCCCGGTCCAGGAGCGCCAGCTCGTCGGCGCGGGCACGCGCCAGCAGCGCCCGCAGCAGGCCGTCCTTGCTTCCGAAGAGGAAGAGCAGGACCCGCGGGCTGGAGCCGATGACCTCGGCCAGCGGGCGCAGTGACAGGCCGGCCAGGCCGTGGGCGAGGGCGTACTGGTACGCCGCCTCCAGCAGCTCGGTCTGCCGGGCGGAGGGGGTTGGCGTTTGCTGGGGCACGCGGCTAGCCTAACGCAACTGAAACAACTGTTTCAGTTTCGTGGAGGGAACGATCACGGGGGCCAGGAGAGCAGCTCATGCCGCAGCAAGACCAGAAGCAAGCCGTCGTGCGTCGCGCCGACCGCCCCGGCGACCTGGGATGGGTGGTGATGGCCCACGGCGAGAGCTACCACCAGCAGTTCGGCTGGGACACCGACTTCGAGGTCCTGGTCGCCAAGATCGTCGCCGACTACGGCGCCAAGCACGACCCGACCCGCGGGGCGGCCTGGATCGCCGAGCTCGACGGCCGGCGCGTGGGCTGCGTCTTCCTGGTCGTCGGCGACCGGCCGAAGGTGGCCAAGCTGCGGCTCCTGCTCGTCACTCCGCAGGGCAGGGGTCTTCGTCTCGGGGCACGCCTGGTCGCCAAGTGCCTGGCCTTCGCCCGCGAGGCGGGCTACGAGCAGGTGACGCTGTGGACCAACGACGTGCTGGTGGCGGCGCGCAAGATCTACCAGAGCTTCGGCTTCACCCTCGTCGACGAGGAACGCCACCACAGCTTCGGCCACGATCTCGTCGGCCAGAACTGGACCCTCGACCTGCTTCCGACGGGGTGATGGGAACACAGCCCCCGGCGAGGCGGGAGGCCGTGTGATCTGGCGCCTTCTCACGCAGACCGGGTCGTGGCGACGGTCAAGCAATTCGCCCGGGCGACGGCAGGGTAGTAGGCGAGCGGTGCCCGGCGGAATGTCAGGATGGGGGCATGACGACCAAGGTTTACTTCGATATCACCATCAACGACGAGCCCGCCGGGCGGATCGTCTTCAACCTGTTCGACGATGTGGTTCCCAAGACGGCGGAGAACTTCCGCGCCCTCGCGACCGGCGAGAAGGGCTTCGGCTACGCGGGCTCGTCGTTCCACCGTGTCATCCCCGACTTCATGCTCCAGGGCGGCGACTTCACCCGGGGCAACGGCACCGGCGGCAAGAGCATCTACGGCGAGAAGTTCGCCGACGAGAACTTCACCCTCAAGCACGACCGGCCGGGCCTGCTGTCCATGGCCAACGCGGGCCCGAACAGCAACGGCTCGCAGTTCTTCATCACGACCATCGTGACGGACTGGCTGGACGGCAAGCACGTGGTGTTCGGCGAGGTCGCCGACACCGAGAGCATGGACCTCGTCAAGAAGATCGAGGCCCTTGGCTCCTCCAACGGCCGCACCTCCGCGAAGATCACCATCGCCGAGTCCGGCCAGCTCTGACGATTCGCCGCCGGCGCCGCCGAGGGGCGTTCGCCCGACGCGCCCCTCGGCGGGAATCGGCACGCGGCCGTAGCCATAGGCGGCTCCCGGACAGCGATGAGTTTGACCGTAGGGGGAGTTGACGGCGCACGTATGGTGGGGAGGAAACGCATCAACGCCTGCCCCGGGCTGTGAGCCGGGCGGGCCGAACGGGGGAAGAAAGGTGCGTGCCCGATGACGGTCGGGCTCCTCTCCACGATTGCTGCCGTGTTCTACGGGGGCACGGTCTCGATCCTCGCTCTGACTGCGACCTTTGCTCGGCGCCGCACGCTGCGGCGTGAAGCGCGCAGCACCCTTGCCGTCTTGGTGCTGGGGAGGGCGGTGGAGTCGCAGCAGGCAGACCGCGCGGCAGTAGGCCCAGACAGCTGAGCGGTTACGGCGAAGGCAAGTGGCCACAGAGCGCCGGTTTGGTCAGGCTGCGAGGGGCGTCCGCCCCAGCGGATGCCCTTCTCGCTGCGGACGCGGGCGCGTTCGCGGCGTTGGGCGGCGAGCAGGTCGAAGTGGCGGGCGTTGGCGTTGCGCCAGCGCGGCGTTGTCAAGCTCCCCATGATGTATCTGGCTGATGGCGCGCCAGGGTGCGGTGGGGTCGGGTGCCGGGGCCGTGTCAGGCCTCGGTGGGCAGAGCGGCGCTGCCGGTGATCTGGTGCCAGGTCTCGAAGCGGCGGTGCACCTCGGCACGGTACTGAGGGGCGGTGAGGCGGTGGCGTCGGGGCCTGAAGTGCGGTGAGATCGCGCTGAACACGGACAGGAACCGCTGTGTCCCGGCGGAGGAACAGAGTGCCCTTCCTCTCGCGTTCGCGCTGCCGGGTGCGGCGGGAATTCTCCGCCCGGTTGTTGAGGCATGTCGACTGCCGGTGTCCGGCCGAGGGCGTCAATCCCGGTGGGCGACGCCGTAGGAGCGGAGCCTGTCGGTGACCAGCACCCGGGGCACCCGGCACTGCTTCTTCATGAGCTTGGCCAGGAACCGCTTCGCGGCCGCCGCGTCGCGCCGGGACTGGAGCAGGATGTCGAGCACGGTACCGTCCTGGTCCACGGCCTGCCACAGGTGGTGCCGCACCCCGCTGAGCTTCACGAAGACCTCGGTAGCCAACGTGACAGTGTCCACTCACACACTGCACAACGTGGCAGCGCCTCGACACGGCCCGCACGCTACCCGACCGAGGTCTGTTGAGGCGCCTCGTTCTCACCGGTACTGGCCTGTGTCACCAACGTCGTGTCCCGCCAGCTAGGCCCGCACCGGCAGTCGGTCAAGACCTGCGCGAACGTTGATCGTTTACTGCCGGGTAGGACGGCGTTTCAGGACCCCGTGCACCTCCCCGCCGGCGCGAGCCGCTCGAGGAGCCGGGTCAGCTTTGTGCGTCGGACGCCGGGGCCACCCCCCCTTTACGGTCGCGGACGTAGGTGTCCTGCCCGCCCGCGAGCTGAGGCAGGCTTCGGTCTCTCCCCTCGGCCCCTCGGCCCCTCGGCCCCTCGGCGTCGGCGTCCACACCGTCGCCCTCCCTCGCCGGTACGGCGCGTGCCGGAACCGATGCGACGCGGTCCGCCCGGCTTTCAGGGCTGCCCCGAGCATCCGGCGCCACGGACGTACCGGACTCCTCGCCTCGGGCGCAAGTGCACGAGACGGCCCAACTCCCTTCGGAGCGGTCCGTGTTGTCCCCCCCCCCTCGCGCCGGTCACGTGAGGGCTACTGCGGTCGTGGGCGCACCGGCACCGCCCGCGCGGTGAGGCACCTACACGACCTCCCCTCGGGCTGCCATGTCGATCAGGCCCATGAAACCGGTCGGCAAAGTGGCTTGCGCCACCACCTTTCCGTCGCGCTCCTTCCCACTGTGTGATCTAGGTGCAAAGAATCGCGGGCACCCCTTCCCTTTTCGGCTTCCCACCCGCGAAGATCTCCGCCCGAGTCACGGATCAACCGTCAGACGACGCTGTTCGCACGCATGGTGAACAGCCGTCCGAAGAGGAAGCGAGACGAACCATGGTCGGGGACGTCCACACCGAGCGGGACGCCGAGGTGCTTGAGGGGGACACCTGGCTGGCGCGGGTTGCGTTGCGGTTCACCGCCTTCACCGAGCGGTGGCTTCCGGACGCCTTCGGGTTCGTCCTCGTCGGCACGTTCCTCATCTTCGCTCTGGGGCTCGCGACGGGGGAGAGCCCCACGACCCTCGTGGACGCGTGGGGTGAGGGCTTCTGGTCGCTGATCCAGTTCACCCTGCAGATGGCGATGATCATCATCGGCGGGTACGCGGTCGCAGTGTCCGCTCCGGTCGCCCGGCTGATCGCCCGCATGGCGCAGATCCCCAAGTCGCCGCGCGCGGCGATCGCGTTCACCGCCGCGGTGGCGATGATCAGCTCCTATCTCAACTGGGCGTTCAGCCTGATCTTCACCGCCATCCTGGCGAAGGAGATCGCCCGCGTCGTCCGCGGCGTCGACTACCGGGCGCTCGGCGCCATGGCGTTCCTCGGACTCGGCACGGTGTGGGCCCAGGGGCTGTCGGGTTCCGCGGCGCTGCAGGTGGCCGGCCCGGCCTCCAGCCCGGAAGCCGTGCAGGAGATCATCGCCGAGGGGCGGGACGGCGAGGGGATCATCCCGCTCACCGAAACGATCTTCACCTGGCAGAGCGTGCTGGCGACCTTCGTCGTCTTCGTGGTGGCGGTCGTCACGGCCTGGTACCTCGCCCCCTCGCCCGCCCGCGCCAAGACCGCCCAGGAAATGGGGATCGAGCTGCGTCCGCTTCTGGCGGAGAAGGACGGGAAGGAGGACGCGGCCTCCGGCTCCAGGGGGTCGCGTCCCGGCGACTGGCTGGAGCGCAGCCCGCTGCTCACCGTCCTGGTCGGGATCCTGGGTCTGTGGTACCTGGTGCGCCACTTCACGAGCGTCGAGGGGAACCCGGTCGCGGCGATCGACCTCAACACGGTCAACCTCGTCCTGATCCTGCTGGCGCTCTGCCTCCACTGGCGCCCGGTCCGCATGGTCGAGGCGGTTCGGCGGGGGACCCCCGCAGCCTCCGGGGTACTGCTGCAGTTCCCCTTCTACGGCGGCATCTTCGGCATGATCGCGTTCACCGGCCTGTCCAAGCAGATCGCCGGCTGGATGGTGAGCGTCTCCAACGAGCTGCTGTTCCCGCCGCTCATCGCGGTCTACTCGGCGGTACTGGGCGTCTTCGTCCCCAGCGGCGGCAGCAAGTGGGTCATCGAGGCTCCCTACGTGATGGAGGCGGCGAACCAGCTGCACGTCAACCAGGGGTGGATGGTGGTCGTCTACGACCTCGGTGAGGCGTCGGCGAACCTGCTGCAGCCGTTCTGGATGCTTCCGACGCTGGCGGTGCTGGGCCTCAAGGCTCGGGACATCATGGGGTACACGTTCGCGATGTTCCTCGCCTGCTTCCCCGTGGTGCTGATCGTGGTCACCGTCCTCGCGCAGACCCTGCCGTTCCCGTGACCACGCCGTACCCGCAGCGTGCTGGACGGCGTGGTCACGTTGGCTGATCGACCTGGGATGATTGGCCTCACCCACCTTGGCGGGGCCGGGGCCAGCCTTGCGGGTGCCGGGTCATTATCCGGCCTGGTCAGGCGGCATGTCGGTACTCGCGGAGGGTTTTGCCGAGTCGGTCTCGTCGGCGGACCCTCAGGTCCCCGAGCCGTGGTGGGTTGTTGACCGGTGGGGGAGCGGGCAAAGCGGTGCGGCCTACTGGAGAATCCGGTGTGGTCGGTGCTCGGTGTCATGGGTCGCGAACTCACGTAGTGCGTGGAGGAGGGGGCTCCGGTTTTAGATCAAGGGGCGGCCCGGGAGCTCGCGTCGGCAGGTCCGTAGCCGGCGCCCCATGCGGGGGTTCGCCCGGGACAGCTGGATGCCTGTGGTGATCACCTTCGGGCCGGCGCCGGCCACCAGGACGTCGACGGCGGTCGTGCACGTCGCGTTGCGGTCGCGGATCGGGAAGCCGGCCCTGCCGCCGGCGGCCTCGAGGCCCATGAGGAGGTGACGCCCGGGCCGCACGATCCACCGCGCGGTCGGGTGCGCGGTGGTGCCCAGCACCCGGATGCGCCAGGTGGCGTGCTCGATGACGGCAAAGACGTGCGGCCGCGCCCCGGCCGGGGGGCGGACCTCGAACGAGAGCGCAGGCGGGATGCCGTGCTCCTGGAGGATCTCCCCGACGGTGGAGGCGGCGGCGTGCTGCCTGGCGCCGCCGGCTCACCTGGGGGTACCTCCCGCGGCGAAGCCGCAGGGGGATCCGGCGGTCCCCCACGAGTTGTTCCCCCGGACCGGGCGCGGCACCGGGGCGCGGATCGGGCGGGCGGCCGACGGGCGCCCGCGGCGCTTCGGCGCGCAGGGCGCGGCGTGGCTCCGGGTGGGCAGGCCGCGGTGCCGGCGCGAGATCGTCTCCGGGCGGGCCGGCGGCGGGAGATGCCGCAGCTTTTCCCTCGGCAGGCGGCGGAGCAGACCGGCCGGGATCATCCGGTCGGTGTCGGTGCACGTCGGCTTGCCGGCCGGGCGGTGCGGGACCGGCGGCTGGTGTTGCGGGGCGGGGTCTCAAGGTCCTTGGCCCAGTCGCTCATCGGCGGCAGACGGAGCAGTGCGAGGGCATTGGTGGCGGCGAGGTGGGCCGGACGCGGCGGCACGGGAGAGCACGATGCCGTCCGCATGGGTCCGCGGGAAGACAAGTAAAGATCGGTGTGCGCGGCTCGCCGCTGGGCAGTCAAGGCCGTGACCTGCGCGGATGATGTATCGGCGCCCGCAAAGCTCGGAAGCCCGCCTGAAGCAAGATCACCGGACTCTACGAAACTCAGGGCAGCTCACCGGTGCCTCAAGAGGTTCGTCGCCCGCGAGGTCTACCGGCACATCAAGACCACTGGCACCCAGGCTCTCGTGACGGTCACGTGAAAGAGGCGATCAGGGCATTCACAGACCGGCGTGCCAGGCAGGCCAGGCATGACCATCCGGCGAAGTTCCCGATGGACGGCCCGCACGAACGAAGTCGAGATACTCATCCTGCACGACACCTTGGTTGACCCACCGCCCTCGAACGGCGCCCGTGCATTCCTCGGCCAGGACCAAAGCGCCCTGCGGCTCCTCGGTCGAGCCGAGAAGCCGGCCGAACTCTTCTTCCTCGGCGTCCTGATCAAACGGCGGGAACTCGTCCAGGTCCAGGAACGTCTCGTGCCCGACATCCTCGACGATATGGACGTAGACCTCGAATGACGTTCTCACCGCCCGGACCTCGGCATACCGCAAACCAGGCCGGTCGGGCGAGCCGACCGGCCCGAGGAACTGCTCAACCGAACGGCCCCGCCTCAAGGCCCCGACGATGAAGGGCTCCACCAAGTAACGCACCCAGGTACAGTACGGCCCAGCATCGTCAGCCAACTAGCTTGACGATCTATAGGAGTCGACCGTTCACCTGCGGTGACGCCCCGCGGGCGTGAAAATCGGTACAGGGGCTGTCCGCCGACGCCGCTTGATGTTTGGGCTGTGAGCCCGCATAGGAGTCTGGTGAGGGAGCCGTCCGAGGGGGCCGCACACTGTCGCCTTGAGCACGCCGATCAGCTTCTCCGTTACCCCTTTGGCTTCCCGGGCAGCCCCTGCCTGCACCAGCGCACCAGGGGGTATGTCATGGAGGAGTTGAGAGAAGACCACGACGACGGGACGGTCGCCAGGGTCGCGGCGATCGACATCGCGAAGGCGTCCGGGATGGTCTGCCTGCGCGTCCCGCACGACACCGTCGAAGGCCGACGTGTTCAGAAGGTCTGGACGGTCGCCTCGACCACGAACACGATCCTCGAACTCGGTGACAAGCTGGTCTGCCAGGGCGTTGAGCGAGTGGTGATGGAGGCGACCGGCTCGTACTGGCGCCCGTTCTTCTATCTGCTGGAGGCCCGCGGCCTGGACTGCTGGCTCGTCAACGCCCGTGACGTGAAGAACGTCCCCGGCCGCCCGAAGACGGACAAGCTGGACGCGGTCTGGCTGGCCAAGCTCGCCGAACGCGGCATGGTCCGCGCCTCATTCGTGCGACCGAAACCCGTCCGGCAGCTCCGGGACTTCACCCGTACCCGCACGGTGTTCGTCCAGGAACGCACCCGGCACAAGCACCGGGTGGACAAGGCCCTGCAGGACGCGCAGATCAAGCTGTCCGGTGTCGTCTCGGACCTGTTCGGCATGTCGGGACGGGCCATGCTCGACGCTCTGGCCGCCGGTGAACGCAGCCCCCGCATCCTGGCGGACCTCGCCAAGGGCAGCCTGGTCAAGAAGAAGCCCGCCCTCGTGGAGGCTCTGACCGGGCAGTTCGAGAACCACCACGCCCGGCTGCTGCGGGTGTTGCTGGGCACCGTTGACCATCTCACCGCCCAGATCGACGAACTCGACCGGCTCATCGTCCAGACCCTGGAAGAGATCACCACCCCGCACGACGGCCCGGAACCCGGCCCTGGGCCGAGCGCCGGTGTGAGTGCGCGGGCCGTGGCCGAGAAACTGGATGCCGTCCCGGGCATCGGACCGGCCACCGCGCAGATCATCCTCGCCGAGATCGGCACGGACATGAGCCGCTTCCCCACCCCCGAACACCTTGTCTCGTGGGCGAAGCTATGTCCCAGGACGATCCAATCCGGGGCGAAGAACACCACGGGACCGGCCGGACGGGGCAACCCCTGGCTCAAGGGCGCCCTCGGCGAAGCCGCCAACGCCGCCGCCCGCACCGACACCTTCCTCGGCGCCCGCTACCGGCGCATCGTCAAACGCCGCGGCCACGCCAAAGCCCTGGTCGCCGTCGCCCGCTCGATACTCGTCATCAGCTGGTATCTGATCAATGATCCGGACGCCGTCTATCAGGAACTTGGCTCCGACTGGCACCAGCGGCATCTCAACCCCGCCCGCAGGACCCGCGATCTCGTCCGCCAGCTCCAGGCCCTCGGCCACCACGTCACCCTCGAACCCGTACCAGCCTGACCGACCCCACCACGACATCCGGTCCGCAAGCGGCCCGGATGCTGCCGCCTGCCCTCCCGACGATCGATTTTCCGATCAGCTTCAACCGGGCGGAGAACAGCCGCCGGCCCACCCGGCAGCGCGAACGCGCGATGAAGGGCTTCCGCAGCGTGGGCGCCGCGCAGCGGTTCCTGTCCGCGTTCAGCGGCATCTCATCCCACTTCCGGCCCCGCCGCCACCTGATGGCCGCCCCCGACCACCGCGCCGAGATGACCCTCCGCTTCGTGATCTGGGACCAGATCACCGGCGCCGCCGGCCGGCCCACCACGGCCTGAGCACAGGCCCCGAACCAAGCCCCACCACGCTCCGACGCACCGTCAGGCACCCGCACACCCAACAACGTGACAACGCCCCTGGACTGCACGTCGATCTGGAATCAGCGTCACCTGCTCCACGCACTACGCGAGTTCGAACGCTTCTACAACTCGCATCGACCGCATCAGGGCATGGGCAACGTCCGCCTGCTCTGCCCGTTGCCCGAGCCGATCACCGACCCGGCCCGGCTCGCCCACCTCGAGGTACGAAGACGCGACCGCCTCGGGGGCGTAATCCACGAGTACCAGCATGCCGCTTGACCTGGACGCACGCGGTTTCCGGCAAGCACAAGGACAGCCCCTCCGCCACCGCGCCGATGATTCCCAGGACGATGGCCACGAGGATCAGGAACAGCGCCATGGTGAGCACATCCTCGAGCTTCTGCTGCGGGCGATGAGCCCCGCTGTGACCAGCGTTTTGGTCGGGCTTCGGTGCTCTTGCGACGGAGGCCGGTCAGCGGCGTGCGAGGCGGCGCCCGCTCCCAGTACCGCGCTCGTAAGGCCTCTCGTAGTGTTTGAAGACCTCTTCTTCCCGCTCGACCGGCAGGACGTCATCCATGCCCATGGACGGCGCCTTCCTCACCAGCCCTCGCCCGTGCGCCACCTTCACGTACCCGGGGCCCAGCGTTGCCTCGTCGAGGGGCACGAAGACCAGTCGGTGCCGAGTCGGCAGTCCGGTACGGACGGTGGCCATGGTCGGCGCGTCGGTGGTGGTGTCCACGTAGACCGCTTCCAGGGATCCGATCTTGCGTCCCTTGGGATCGATCACGTCCCGGTTGTGCCACTCGCGGATATCGGCTGAATGGATCATGCCTTGCTCCTTGCGGCCCGCGCCTCCCGCAGGCACTGCATCCGGTAGGAGGAGTGGCTACGCGAGGTTTACCACCTCTTCATCGTACTCTGACCGCTGGTGCATGCTGTTGAAAACGCCTGGTCGCAGGCCGTCGCCTCCCCGTCAACCCACCCCTCACCTCAGCTCCCATCCCGGCCGCCGTCGACCCACACCGTGGAGCGGGCGTGGTTCCTGGCGTCCAGGTGCAGCGCGCCACCGTACGAACGACTGTGAGGATGATCGTGGCACCGCTCGGCGGCCTGACCCGCCGAACGATTGACGCTTCGGGCTGTCCTTTCCAGGAATCGTCGGCCGACTCGGGGGGTGCCGCTCTGCACGCGGCCGGTCGGGCGTTTGTGACCTCATAGCGCCTCTGTGTGTCAAGCGGCTTGGGCGAGGTGGGTCCGTTGGTCTCGTTTCATGATCCGGTAGAGCACGTTGGGCAGGCGTCCGTCCTTGACCTGTCGGTCCAGTCTGCGCAGGTCGGCCAGCAGGTCACGGGCTATGTCCCGGTGGCAGTTGTCGGTGGCCGTGACCGGCCGGAGGCCCTTCGTCAAGGCGGCAGGGCGGCGCTGTCACGTTGGCTGATGGCGCGGGATGATTTTCGGGTTGGGTGCAGATCTTGTGAGGGTGCCTCGTTGGGGTGATTTCCGGGGACTTGCCGGTGTGGTCGGCCTGGCGGACTTCTAGCGTCGTCGGCGTTGAGTCCGCCGTGGGGGCGGGCGTTGGGCGAGGTGGGTGGTGTGGTGCCGTCGTTGATCGAGGCACCCGAGGTCAGGGAGGCCGCGGTGCGAGGCGAGGCCGATCGGCTCCGCGAGTAGATCGCCGGGCTCTCCGGGGAATTGTCCAGGTTGGGGGGATGTTGTCCCGGTTATGGATCACGCGGGAGACGGTGGACGAGGTCCTGGCCGGCGGCCAGGACGCCTCGAAGGGTGCGGCTGAAGCGCTGCCGGCGGCCGAGGCGGAGCTGGACGTGACGGTGATGTCGCCGGAGTATCAGGCGATCATCGGCCTGTTCGCGACGTCCGGGGCCGCGATGCGCTGCAAGGAGGTGTGCGTGGTGCTGGGGCTCGGTTCCGAGGCACGTCATGTCGCGGGCATGCGGTCGAAGTCCCCGAAGGGGGCAACCCCCAGAAGCGTCTGGTCGAGCACGGGATCCTGGCCGAGACGTTGCCGGGGCTGTTCAAGGCCGACGGGCGGGAGCTGGGCTGGTGAGCGCGCTGGAGACGGCCGAGGCCGCGTTCGCTGCCTCGCGGCGGCTGTTCGATTCGGTGGCCGAGGAGTTGCGGGGGCCCAAGGCGGCCGCGTTGACGCATTCGCAGCTGGAGGATCTGCTGGGGTCGCGGATGCGGGAGGTGACCCGGCAGCTGTTCGAGGACCATCTGCGGCTGCGGGCGCTGACCGAGCAGCGGCTGGTGGTGGTGGACGCCCAGGGTGTGGAGCGGTCGAGGATCGAGCGGGGCCGGTCGCGGGGCTTGTCCACGGTGTTCGGGAGGGTGACGGTGACCCGGATCGCCTACCGCGGCAGCAAGGTCACCGATCTGCACCCGGCCGACGCGGTGCTGAACCTGCCGGTGGGGGTGCACAGCCACGGGCTGGCCCGCCTCGCCGCGATCGAGGCATCCCGCGGCTCGTTCGCCGAGGCATGAGAGCGGATCAACACGCTCACCGGCGCCGGGATCGGGCACCGGCAGGTCCAGGAACTGGCCGTCGGCGCCGCGGTGGACATCGATTCCTTCTACCACGCGCTGGTGCCCGCGCCGTGCACCGACGCCACCACGCTGGTGCTCACCGTCGACGGCAAGGGCGTGGTGATAAGGCCGGAAGCGCTGCGGGAGGTGACCGCGAAGGCCGCCGCCGCGAAGGGCGGCAACGCGATGCGCACCCGTCTGGCCGCCGGGGAGAAGCTGGGTCGCAAGCGGATGGCCACCCTCGCGGCGGTCTACGACGCCGAGCCCGCCGTCCGCGGCGCCGACGACATCATCACCGACCCCGAAACCGGCGACATCATCCCGACAGCGGAGCGCCGCCCCGGACCGAAGGCCCGGTCGAAGTGGCTGACCGGCTCGCTCCACCACACCGCCGCCCAGGTCGTGGCCGCCGCCTTCGACCAGGCGGAGCAGCGCGACCCCGCCCACCGCCGTCCCTGGGTCGTGCTCGTCGACGGCGCCCGCCACCAACTCGACCTCATCACCGCCGAAGCCACCCGGCGCGGCGTGACGGTGCACATCGTCATCGACCTCATCCACGTCCTCGAATACCTCTGGGACGCGGCCTGGTGCCTGCACGCCTCCGGCGACCCGGCCGCCGAGGCATGGGTCGCAGCCCACGCCCGCACCCTCCTGGCCGGCGGTTCCGGCCAGGTCGCCGACGCCCTCCAAGCCGTCGCTCGCGCGGCCCGGTTGCCCGAGAACCGCCGCAAGGGCGTCGACGACGCCGTCGCCTACCTGCGCAACAAGGCCGACCACCTGCGCTACGACCTCGCCCTGGACCGCGGCCGGCCCATCGCCACTGGCGTCATCGAGGGTGCCTGCCGCCACCTGGTCAAGGACCGCCTGGACATCACCGGAGCCCGCTGGGGCCTGTTCGGAGCCGAGGCCGTCCTCAAACTCCGCGCCCTGCGCAGCAACGGCGACTTCGACGCCTACTGGGCCTGGCACGAAAAGCAGGAGTTCACCCGCAGCCACCAAGCCCGTTACCGCGACGGGCCCAACCTCGCAGCTTGATCGACAACACCCCGATTGGATCTGCACCCATCGAACTCCTGAAGCGGGTGCCGCAGGTTCGAATCCTGCCGGGGGCACCAGCAAAAACACCCCGGACCGATCATGGTCCGGGGTGTTTTTGGCATCTTCCTTGACGAGCGCGGGCAACAGTTGTTGTTGTCGGCTGGCGTCCGTGAGCCGGTGCCGCCGTCCTGATGCCCAAGGGCAGAACGAACTTGGGAGGGGCAGTCAAGGACGACCACCCCGCAAAAGAACGCCCGATGGCCTGCACCAACCCCCCAGTGCGACGGCGGAGTGGTTCCCGACCCGCACTCAGCTGCCCCGGACGACGTGACTCTGCGCATCTTGCGAGGTGCAGATGTTTCATCGGTATGCGGTGAGTGCTGCGTTTTCCCCCGGCTGGACTCACGATTTCACGCCTTGGACATGTCCGAAATGACAGTTACGAGGGCTGTCGTTACGTTCATCGCAGGTCGGTCGCCCGACCGACGTCCGTGAGACAGAGAGAAGTGACATGCCCATGCGTACCTTTGCTGTGGCCGCTGTCGGCGTAGGCGCGGCGGTCCTTGCAGCCACCGGTATCACCTACGCCGCGACCTCCGGATCCGCCCCGGCGTCCCCGTCTGTCCACCAGCCGGCCGCATCTGTCCAACGGGCTGCCCAGCCTGTCCAACGGGCTGTCCAGCCTGACCAACGAGCCGCCCCTGCCGCGGCTCCCGCGAGCGGCGGCAGCGTAGACGGAGAGAAGGGCGAGGGCCGCGACCGCGAGGGCGGCGGACGCGACCACGGCCATAAGGAAGAGGGAAGGATCTACTTCAACGAGCGTGTGTACTCCGCCTCCGCTGAGGGCTGCGTCACTGCGGCCAGTGGACTGGGCTCCAGTAGCTTCAACGTTTTCAATGACAGCCGGAAGACTGTCGAGGTCTTCCGTGGCTTCACCTGTGACAACGGCGCCCCGGTCGCCACCGTGGGTCCCCACGGCGCCACCAATGGCGTTGTGACCCGTACCGTCCACGGGGGCGTGTTCGGTGACGATGGCGTCGTGGGCAGCTTCCGGGTGCTCGGCGACTACGACGAATGGTGACAGCGCCGCCCGGAGCACAGGAAAGGTCCCGGCCCGCCGTAATCGGGCCGACGTTCCCGGCGTCGTGGATGTACGCGGGGTGAGCTTCCCCCAGAGCGTTGCCCTTGATGGCGGACACACCATAGCCGCACGCACTGACAATGGAGGTGACTCAGCCTGCCTGCCCAGCCGGGCCGTCTCTGGGCTGTCCGAGGTCAGCCAACGCCGACCGACAACGACAGAAGCCCACGGTATCTGAACCGGTCAGAACCGCGGGCTTCTTCAGTCTCGCTGGTCAGCCGGACCGGTGATCAACAGACCGGCCAGTCAGGCCGCACAGACCGCAGAGCCGCCCCCGTGCCAGATCGTGCGGGGACCAGGAGAACACGAGGCACCCGGACGACGGCGGTGTGGCCTCCGGCCACGATCTTCCGCTGTGCGGATCAACAGCAGAGGACCTGTGCCACTGCCATGCGGAAGTCGCCGGTCGCGAGTGCTTTGACCGGGATCGTGAAGTACAACGTTCCGGCGTCTCCCCAACCCCATCCGAGTTCGGTGTCCTCGGCGAGCTGGAGCAGGTGGACCGCGGGGCCGTCGGCGTCGCGGGACGACCCCTTGAGCGTGTACGAGGTGTCCGGCCAGCCGAAGGCGCAGTGACTGCCGGCGGTGTTCCCGTCGAGATCTCCCATCTCGCCGAGGATGAGCGATGCCGCTCCCCAGTGCTGGTCCCTGTCGAACTCCACGTCCTCGTCCTCGACGTCCCAGCAGTCCGGGAGCATGCTCACCTCAGCCGCGTGGACGGGCATCGCCGGGTAGCTTCTCGCTGGTTCGGGCGCCGTCGTCTCGACCGCCCGTGCCGGGTCGGCGGGAATGACGCGGCATACCTCAGATTCGAGCATGTCCAGTTTGCGGTACTCCTCGTACGGCAGGTCCGGATCGAGGTAGAAGAAGTTGAGCAGGCCGGGCCGTATGGGCAGTTCATTGCCCAGCCATGCAGCGAGGGCATCGGTGTCCAGTACGGCATGCAGGGACAGCGGAACCCCGCTCTGCTCGGGCCAGCGGGTCTCCGGTTCGAGAAGGGCAGGCCCACCAAGTCGGCATTGCCCGGTGGCCGGGATACTTCCCGTTGAGCGGATCAGTCGAAAGCCGCGGCGGGCCATGGCAGCGAACTGCCGACCGGCCTTCTCACCGAGCCGTTCTGTGCATACGCGGCTCAAGTCGGCAGGGTCTTCGAACTGCATGTCAGGATCTCCTCAGGTGCTGTCACGTTGTTGAGTGTGTGAGTGCCTGACGGTGTGTCGGGCGCGGTGAGGCCGGGTTCCGGCTTCCGTGCTCAGGCCGCGGCAGGCAGGCCGGCGACGCCGGTGACCTGATCCCAGACGGCGAAGCGGATGGTCATCTCGGCTCGGTATTCGCCGGCGGTCATCAGATGGCGGCGGGGCCGGAAGTGGGGTGAGATACCGCTGAACGCGGACAGGAACCGCTGTGCTCCGCCGGCGGAGCGGAAACCCTTCATCGCGCGTTCACGCTGCCGGGTGGGCTGGTGGCTGTTCTCGGCCCGGTTGTTCAAGCCCTGGTGGGAGCGGTGCTCGACGGAGGGCAGGACCTCGCGGTGGGCCGCCCCGCAGGAGCGCAGCCTGTCGGTGACGACCACCCGCGGCACCGCACCGGTCCTCTTCAGCAGCCTGCGGAAGAAGCGCCGGGCCGGGGCCTGGTCCCGTCGGGACTGCACCAGGATGTCCAGCCCGGTGCCGTGCTGGTCCACGGCCCGCCACCGGTACTTCTACTCCCCGTTGATCTTCACGAAGACCTCGTCCAGGTGCCACTTGTCGCCGGGCCGGGGCTGCCGGCGGCGCAGGCCGTTGGCGTACTGCTGACCGAACTTCACGGACCAGCGGCGGATGGTCTCGTAGGAGACGACCACGCCGCGCCCGGGCATCAGCTCCCCGGCCTCGCGGAACGACAGCGGGAAGCGGAAGTGCAGCCATACGCAGTGGGAGATGACCTCGACCGCGTACCGGTGCCCCTGGTACGACGGCGCCGTACTGCCCACGGACGATCCCCCTCCACCATGATCAACCCGAAGATCATCCCACCCGGTCAGCCAACGTGACAGCACCCCCACCGGCCCCATCAAGGCATCGCCAACGCCCGCCCGCTACGCCCCTTACCGATGCCGATCAGCGATCCGGAGCAGATCACCCACCTCGACATACGACGACGCCAACGACTCGGCGGCATCCTCCACGAGTACCGACATGTCGCCTGAACTGGACGGATGAGCTTTTCGGCAGGCGCACCGTCAGGGACCGTGGCCCGCTTCAGGACACTAGGCCCTGACGGTAGGCGTAGACGACTGCCTGGACGCGGTCGCGGAGGTCGAGCTTCGTGAGGATGCGGGAGACGAAGGTCTTGACCGTCTCCCGGCTGATCACGAGGGCCGCGGCGATCTCGTTGTTGGAGAGGCCGTCCGCGATCAGGCGCAGGACCTCCAGTTCGCGGGGAGTCAGCGGGACGTCGGGCCCGTTGTCCTCGGTGGGGCGGATCCGGACGGCGTACCGGCCGACGAGCTGGCGTGTCACCTCGGGGTCCAGTAGTGCGGCGCCCGCCGCCACGGTCCGGATTCCGTGCAGCAGTTGGGCCGGTGGCGCGTCCTTGAGGAGGAAGCCGCTCGCGCCGGCGCGGAGCGCCTCGTAGACGTATGCGTCGAGGTTGAACGTCGTCACCACGAGCACCTTGACGGGGTGCGGTACGCCGGCGCCGGCCAGGAGGCGGGTGGCCGATATGCCGTCGAGCACCGGCATGCGGATGTCCATCACCACGACGTCCGGGCGGAGTTGTCCGACGAGGTCGACGGCGGTCCGCCCGTCCCCGCACTCGGCCACGACCTCGAGATCGGGCTGGGCGTCGATGATCGTCGCCAGTCCGGTGCGGATCAGTACCTGGTCGTCGCAGATCAGGACGCGGATGGGCGCGGTCACGACGGGCTCCCGGCGGGTATGTGGGCGCGGACGACGAAGCCGCCGTCCTTCTGTTCCTCCGCGCTGAAGTCGCCGCCGAGGACGTCGACCCGTTCACGGAGACCGGCCAGGCCGCGCCCGCTCCCGGAGAGTCCGGGGGCCTTTGAGCCGGAGCCGTCCGTGCCGACCTCCACGGTGATCTCTCCTGAGCCGTGGCGCACCCGGACGGAAGTGCGGCTGCCGTGGGCGTACTTGAGGGCGTTCGTCAGGGACTCCTGCACCACCCGGTAGGCCACGAGGTCGGCGCTGCCGGTCGACTCGGCCGGTGTGCCCTCTTCGGTGAACTCCACGGGCTGACCGGCCCGCCGTGTCTGTTCGACGAGGGTGAGGAGCCGGCCGGCGGGTGGGGTCCTGGGCTCGGTGCTGTGGTCGGGGTTGAGCAGGTCGAGCAGGTGCCGCAGATCCGTGATGGCCCGGCGGCCGGTGTCGGTGACGGCTGTCAGGCTCTGGTCGAGGCGATCGGGGACGGCGGTCAGACAGCGGGCCGCCTCGGCCTGTACGACCATCGCCGTTACGTGGTGGGTCACCACGTCGTGGAGTTCGCGGGCGATGCGGGCGCGTTCGGCGGCGCGAGTGTCCTCGGCGACGCGGCGGCGGCGCTCGGCCTCCAGGGCCCGGGTGTGACGAACCCATGACCCGACGCCCCAGGCGAGTGCCACGGCCAGGTAGAACGTCACGAACTCGCCGGGCGGTTCGCCGGGGCCGAGCCGGTGGAGCGCGACCGCCAGCGGGACGTATGCCACGGAGGCGGCGATCGCGGTTGCCCGCCTGTGGTGTTCCAGGTGGGAGGCCACGCTCAACAGCGTGATGGGCAGCGCGATGCCGGCGAGTGAGTGGTAGCCGCGGAGCTGGTCGAGGGCGAAGCCGATCGACACCACGGCGAAGCAGAGGACGGGCCACCGCCGGCGTCCGGCGAGCGGAAGGCACTGGAGGGCGATCGCCGCGAGGGCCAGGGCGTCGAAGGGGCGGGTCGGCAGGCCACCGAGCTCCGTGCCGTTGTCGTGGTAGACCAGCGAGGCGGCGAACAGGACCGCTGCGAGCGGGACATACCAGACTGCGGCGCCTGACCGGCGCCACAGTTCCTGGATCCACGGAAGTCCGGTCACTGGGGCAGTGTAGTGGGGGTGGCGGCGATCCGGTCGGCACGCCGACGGGGCACCAGGTTGCCGCGCTTGCGGGCCAGCCATATGAACCCGATCGTCACCAGTACGCCGAACAGCACCGCGTACACGCTGCCTTCCGGTCCGAAGTCGCCGCCGGTGACCCACGTCGGGCCCGACGTCATGCTGTCCAGCAGTCCCTGCGGGGTGTCGTTGCCGGAGACCTCGGTGCTGAAGATGCCGGCCGCCGCGAAGTTCCAGCCGAAGTGGAGGCCGATTGGCACCCACAGGGTGCGGGTCGCGGCGTAGGCGGCGGCGAGCATGCCGCCGGCCTCGATCGCGATGGCGAGGGCGCCCCACAGGTCGGCGTCGGGGTTCAGCAGGTGCGAGAGGCCGAACAACAGTCCGGTCAGCGTCAGTGCGATCCAGGTGCCGGTGCGCTCCTCGATGATCCTGAACAGGACCCCCCGGAAGATCAGTTCCTCCGTCACGGAGGCGGCCGCCATGAATCCGACCAGCCCCACAGCGCCGGACACCGAGCCCAAGCCGTTGATCTCGTAGTGCGCGTTGACGTAGATGTTCGTGATCACGGCGCCGAACATCGCGACGCCGATCAGCATCCCCCGGCCGATCGCGGCCCCGGCACCCTTACGGGCCACTTCGGTGGCCGGGCGGTGCTCGGTCTTGCTGACCACCCATCCGTAGACGAGTACGGCGAGCACGCAGACCAGGAGTCCCAGGACGAGCTGGAGCCAGGGGTTTTTCTCCACGGCGGCGACGACCTGAACGCCGATCATGGCGACCACCACGACTGCCGACAGCTGCCAGACGAACCTCATGAACGCTCCTTCTCCGGGTCCGCGGCCGGGGTGCCGCGACGCCTCGAACGCTACGGATCCGGCGTCCGTGAATCGTCACCTCACGGTGGACACCTGCGCGTAGCTCGCGTGGGGGACAGGCGCTCCGACGGGCCGTTCGATTCGGGTGTCGGCGCACCTGGCTGCCCGGAAGACCGCCCGCATGTTCGCGCGTTCTCGCACAGGAGGCACCGTCCGACGCCCCCCCCGAACCGGTCACCGGCCTGGGAGTGCCTCGACGGGTATGACGTCCCGAGCGCGCTGACGTCCGGCCGGGGGCCCGGCGCCCGACGCTCGGGACCTGGGCTCTGAGTGGAACCTCTCCGGACCGGGAAGGCGGAGTGGGCGCCGCCTTTGCCGCTCTCCTCGGGGGCACTTGGCGTTTGCAGAGGTCCGGCGGCCCCTCAGCGCGGTGAGTGTCGCCGGCTCACGAGGATGAGCAGAGGTCATGGCAGTGAGCAGGGATTGCTCACTCTGGTGTAGCGATCTTGATGCGTCTGGCGGGCGACGGATCGCTTCGCGGACTGCCGCTACAAGGGACTTGCCCTGGGGAAACCACGGCTGCCGCGATTTGCGCTCACCGAACTGAGCGGTGCTCAGCGTCCACGAGTGGGCCAACGGATGGCTCCAACACCGTGTCTTATGTGGCGAGGCAGAGGAGTCGCTTGTAGTGGCACAGGGTGACGGCAAGTCCGAGAAAGGCTGGGGAACTGAACCGGTCTTGGTCGCCGAAGACGGCATCGCAAGTTCGACCTCAATAACTACATACTGTCTACGGCTGTTGCCCTGAGGCGTGGCACCGTTCGGGCGCCGGTCGAAGGCGGGCCCGTCACCCGTCTCTGCGCTTCCGGCCGTTCCCGATAACCCGTTCCCTTCTTCCGGCCCGCCGGCCTGGGTGCTGACCGCCCGCGCCCAGAGCACCGACGCCGTACCCCCCGGAGAAGCCCTGGACGTCCTGTGCTCCTCCTACTCATCGCGGCCTGGTGCCCCTTCCGAACCGCACGTCGTGCAGATGTGGACTCCGCGGGATCCCTGTACCGAGCAGGGGACAGGGCGCCGTTGAGATGGGGTGCAGGTTGCCCCGTTCCGGTTGCCGGACCAGTGCCCAGTGGTGCCCGGCATGAGGTCACCCGTTCGGCGTAGCCGGTCGGGCGCTTCTTGCTGTGATCGTCCAGCATTGGAAGGGATTTCCGCAGTGGTTCTTTCCTGTGTTCCACCGTGCTGATGAGGTGGTCGTGATGAGCCGGGGCTTGATCGTGGTGGATGTGCAGAACGACTTCTGCGAAGGGGGCAGCGTTCCCGTCACGGGAGGGGCGCGGATCGCCTCGACGATCGCGGACCTGGTCGAGCGGAGTGCGGGGCGTGACTACCAGTACGTGGTGGCCACCCGGGATCATCACATCGATCCGGGCAGCCATTTCTCCGAACACCCGGATTTCCAGGACAGCTTCCCCGTCCACTGCGTGGCAGGAGGCGAAGGAAGCGAGTTCCATCCCCACTTCGCGCCTGTCGTCACGGGCGGCAAGGTGCACGCCGTTTTCTTCAAGGGCGCCCACGGCGCATCCAAGAGCGGCTTCGAAGGCGCGGACGTGGAGGGAACGTCCCTGGCGGACTGGCTGCGTGCCCGCGGGGTCGAGGGCGTCGACGTGGTGGGCATCGCGACGGACCACTGTGTGCGTGCGACCGCCCTGGACGCCGTCGCGGCAGGCTTTCGCACACGCGTACGCCTGGATTACTCGGTCGGGGTGGCCCCGCACACGACGGCTGCCGCCCTGAACGACTTCCGCCAGGCCGGCGTCGCGGTTTCCGGCGAGGCATCGGTACCGGAATAGTCCTGGCACCGGTTGTCCAGGCCACCCGTCCGCTGGTTGAGGAACATGCGTGGTGAAGCGTGCGCTGAGTCCTCGCGGACCCGTTGCCGTCCCGGACGTCACTCAACTCTGTGCTGCTTCTACTGCTTGGCGAGTTGGAGCAGGTCAGCGAACTTCTCCGCTGCTGCGGTATTGCCGGTCATCTTGACGTGACCGGCGAAGAAGCCCTGCGTGAGGCCTGACTTCGGGGCGTCATAGACCTTGGCGAAAGTCGAGGCATCCATCACCATCGTGAGGCCAGCACCACCCGGGTTTCCTCGCTCGACCTTCCCGGCCGACGGGTCGATCCACCACTCCCCGCCGCCCTCACCGGTGATGCTGACCTGGAACTTGGTCTCAACCTTGCGCGCTTCGTCCGCGTGGCGCACAAGACCGGCGCCGAAGTCTTCGTCGAACCACTTCTGCACGTCGACAGCCATCAGTTCTCCTCTGAGGGGTCGGGCATAGCCGGACGATTCACCTTGTCACGCTGAGTGTCCGCCTGGAATTCGAACAAAGAGGAGATCACTCTTTAGGCGGAGTGAAAGGGTTCACCAGGGGGCGCTCAGGGGGGCGCTCGGATCGCGCTGAGTGGTGGCCGCGCTTCTGCACACCCTGCGCCCTTTGCCTTCGGTGAAGGAGTGGACCGAAAGGATCGGGGACATGCCGGGCCTCCGGCAGACGGCATGTGCCGGCGGTGCCGCAAGGCTCGGTCGGCGACAGCGAGAGGACGAACATCGTGAGCCACCCGCACAACAACGACGGCGTGGGTACCGCAGCACAGTTGAGCCGGATCGCCCGGCACGGCATCTACACCTCGCCCACGTCGCTGGACCCGGCCGCCGCCCACGTCGCCGAGGCGCTGATCGCCACCCTGGACGGCACGGCTGAGCAGCCGGTGCTGCCCCCTGACCTGCAGAGGCTGACGGAGCAGGTGCAGCAGCAGGCGATCATCGGCTTTCCCCGCATCGCTGCCGAGGGTGGCGTACGGCTGTCGGCGCACACGATCAAGCTCAAGACCGACGAGCCCCGTCCCGTGGTGATCATGCCCGCCGGTTGGACGCCCCTGGGCTGGGGCCTGTTCGAGTACACGTACCTCCAGCTGGCGGTGCGCGGCTACCACGTACTGGCCTACACCCCCCGTGGGATCGGCCTCACGATGGCCGTGCCTGGCAAGGGCTATGTGGATGGGCCGTTCACCTCCGGGGGCACGATCGACGTGGCCGGACCTCTCGACTGGGCCGATGGCTTGACCGTCATCGACTACGCGGAGAAGCACTTCAGTCCCAGCCGGATCGCCTTCATGGGCGAGTCCTACGGTTCGGGTATCAGCCAGCTGGTCGCGGCGCACGATCCGAAAGGGCGCGTGGCCGCGGTCGTGGCTCTGAGCACCTGGGGCGACCTGGCCGCGAGTCTCTACCAGCACGACACCCGGCACCTGGCGGCGGTGACCGCCCTGATCAACTTCACCGGCGGTCCGGTCGAGCGGAAATTCGACGCGGCCACCCAGCAGATCCTGGCGGACTTCCAGGCCGGCCGGAACCTCGACACGGTAGTGGAGTGGGGCAAGGAGCGGGCGCCCTCCTCGTACGCCGACAAGACCAACGCCCGCGGTGTTCCCACCTTCTTCTCCAACACCTGGCACGAGACGCTGTTCGCAGCCAACCAGGTCATCGAGCACTTCAACGGCCTGACCGTGCCCAAGCACCTGAACCTGTGGATCGGCGACCACGCCGCGCCCGAGGGCGCCGGTCTGACCATCCCGTTCAGCGGGCCGAACCAGCCGGTCGAGGAGGCGTTCGCCTGGCTGGACCACCACGTGCGCGGGATCGACAACGCCGTACCCACCTGGCCCGCGGTCAACAGCCAGATCATGTTCACGTACGAGACCCGGACCGATCCGCAGACCGGAAGCACCGAGATCGTCACACCGGCTGCCCGCGAGTCCAGCCCGTCCTGGGAGGACGTCACCACCTCCACCGAACGGTGGTACCTGACGGCCACCGCATCGGACGACCGTGACGGCGGCCTGGCAACCGAACCGGAAACGGGCTGGGAGCGGGAGTTCACCGCCGGGCAGCCGACCGAGGCCGTCGCGGCAGACGCCGTCATCACGAGCGGCCAGGCCGAGTGGAACGGCAATCCGAAGATCTACGTCACGGAGAAGTTCGACCGGCAGAACCTCGCGGTCTGGACGAGCGATCCGATCGCGGCGGGCAGCCACGGTGGCGCGGCACGCCGGATCCGGGGCATCTGCGAACTCGCGCTGACCGTGCGCAGCACGGCCCGCTCCACGACCCTGGTGGCCTGCCTCTTCGACCTCGGCCCCGACAGCATGGCTCGCATCATCACCCACGAGCCCCTCACACTCACCGACCTGGCCCCCGACCGGGACCACAGTGCCACCTGGAAGCTGCAGGCCGCTGGCTACGACCTGCCCCAGGACCACCGGCTGATGCTGGTCGTCACCAGCAAGGACCCGCTCTACTCGGACGCGAGCGTCGACGGCAGCACTACAACGATCAGCTCCCCCGACAGCAAGGCCGCATGCCTGACGCTGCCCCTGGGCTGATCCGGCACCACGGGGGCGGGGCACGCCACCATCTCGCACCCGCCCCCTGCGAAACGCATCCCTCAACTCGCTGGCGAGCCCGTCACGCGGAGACACCCGCCCGCCTGCGGTGTCCACCCGGTGCGGTGCGCACCCCGCACGTGCGGGTTGATCTCTGCCTCCTGTTTCCGGCCTCAGGACTGGTAAGGCCGCATGTTCATGTGTCCCGTATTCCTCGATCAAGCAGTCCAGCCTGTGACGCCGGTTGTCCCCAGAGGACCTGCCGGGGCATCCCGCGACACCTGCGACCGGTGCAGGGCATCAGGGGTTCGTCGGTCCGGATCGGCCAGCCAGTGGTGGACTGCGAGCGCGGTGGTACGGGCATGCTCTTCCAGCATGGTGAAGTGGTCTCCGGGCACGGTGACTTCGGTGTGCGGAAGATCCCATACCGGGGCGGGCTCCGTGCCGGGCAGCGGGTCCCGGGCCCGTACGAAGAGGGTGGGGGAGGCGAGCCGCACAGGCTTCCAGCCGGCGAAAAGCTCGAAGTACCCGGCCATGGCAGTGAGTCGGTCCGGGGCGGTCGGGAGGAACTCCGCCGCCCGGTGCAGCATGTCCGACGTCATCGCGGAGAGCGCCTGCCCACGGTCGTCGTCACTGCTGGGATAGGTGTCCACCAGGACAACGGCGAGCGGGGCGGAGCCTTCGGCCTCCAGCCGCTCGGCCACGGCCTGGGCCACCCAGCCACCGGCCGAGCGGCCCAACAGGACCAACGGTCCGTCACCCGCGGCCGCGCGGACGGTGGCGGCCTGGGCGGTGACGAGGGCGTCCAGCGTGGCCGGCAGCGCCTCCCCGTGCCCGAACCCCGGGTGCCGCACCGCCGCGACCGGCCGCAGGCCCCGCAGTCCGGCGCCGAAGCGCGCGTATTCCTGGGGTCCCGAGAGCGCACTGAGGGCGGGGAAGCAGATCAGCCGGGGCCCCGCGCCGCCCGGTGCGAGCGTCACAGGATCGAGTGCCGCACCGGGCGCCCCGGCGCTGTCGAAGGCCGGGCGGAGGCGTGCGGCGATGGTGAGCAGCGCCATGCCGTCCCAGGTCCGCCCCCGGTCGCAAGCGGCGCGGAAGAGCGCACCCAGGGAATCCGAAGCACCTCCGGTGTCCGGTGCGTCCCCGGCCCGCGCCGGGGCTTGCGGCGGACCGGCCATCCCCGGACCGCCGGGAACACCGTTGTCCGCCGTTCGGCCGGGGCCGCCCGGGTGGCCGATGGCATCCGGCCGTTCGAGGACGCCGGGGTTGCCGGGGACACCGGTGACGCCGGGAGGAGTCGCCTCCTGGGCGTACCGCTCTGCCAGTTCGGCGGCAACCGTGCGCGGGGTCGGGAAGTCGAACAGCAGCGTGGGCGGCAGCGTCAGCCCCGTCGACGTCGCGAGCAAGTTGCGCAGGTCGACCGCGGCCAGGGAGTCGAGCCCCAGGTCTGCCAGCAGGTCGTCCCCGGCAATCGCGGCCGCCCCCTCCGGGTGACCCAGTACCGAGGCCGCCAGGGCCCGCACCTCCGTGAGCAGCAACTCGCCCCGCTCGCCCGGGGAAGCGGCCGCCAGCTGTCGGCCGAACAGGGCCCCGCCCCCGCCGCCCGTCCCCGCCGCACCGGGGACGGGCGGCCGGGACCGGCCCGCCGCTGGATCGCCGCCGCTCAGGACGGCCGGAGCGAGGCGGGCTGCCACCACCACCGGGTCGTCACCGGCCACGGCGGCGTCGAAGAGGGCCAGGCCCTCGTCCGCCTCGAGCGGGCCGAATCCCGAGCGGGCCATCCGCCGCAGGTCCGTGTCGGTGAGGTGCGCCATCATGCCCTCGCTCTGCCGCCAGGGACCCCAGGCGATCGACGTACCGGGCAGACCGAGCCGTCTCCGGTGCCGTGCCAGGGCGTCCAGCACGCAGTTGGCGGCCGCGTAGTTGGCCTGACCGGCTGAGCCGAAGGTACCCGCCACCGAGGAGAACAGCGCGAACATTGCCAAGTCGCGTCCCCGGGTCAGCTCGTGCAGGGCGAGGGCGGCGTCCGCCTTGGGCCGCAGCACCCGCTCCAGACGGTCGGCGGTGAGCGCCGGGAGGGTGCCGTCGTCCAGCACCCCCGCGGTGTGCACCACACCGGTCAGCGGATGGGCCGCCGGCACCGAGCCGAGCAGGGCGGCGAGCGCCGTCCGGTCCGCGACGTCGCACGCCCGGACGGTCACCTCGGCGCCCGACTCGACCAGTTCCGCGACGAGTTCGTCCACCCCCGGTGCGTCCGGTCCGCGTCGGCCGGCAAGCAGCAGACGTCGGACGCCATGGGCGGCGACCAGGTGCCGTGCCACCAGCATGCCCAGGGAACCGGTACCGCCGGTGACCAGGACGGTGCCCCCCGGATCGAGCCGCCGCCGGGACCGCCGTTCCCCCGTCGCCCCGGCCACCCGGACCAGCTTCGGTACGTACGCTGTTCCCCGTCGTACGGCTGTCTCCGGCGCCACGGCGGCCAGCAGGACGGGGAGGAGGCGCACGGAGTCGGGGTGATCGTCCATGTCGACCAGGGCGAACCGGCCCGGATTCTCCCGCAGGGCCGAGCGGACCAGCCCCCACACCGGTGCGTGGGCCGGTGCGAAAGCGCATCCACCGGATGCGCCGGAACCCCCGGAACCGGTGCCACCGTCAACCGGACCACCATCGTCCGGGGTGACGGCGCCGGAAGTGACAAGGACGAGACAGGAGTTCGCCGGACGAGGTTCGGCGAGCCACTCCCGTACCAGCTTCAGTGCCCAGCCCGCCGCCCACCGTGTCTGCGCCGCCGGGTCCTGTGCACCGCCGGCCGTGTCCGGTGGTGGTGGGCACGGTGCAACGAGGACGGCCGGTGACGCGCCGTCCGCCGCCAGGTCGGCGTACACCGGAACGCCGGAACCCCGGGGCGCGAGCACATCCACCGGCCGTGTGCCCGCCGTGCCCAGGACGCCCCACGGGGGCACCACCGGAGGTACGGGCGGCTCGGGCAGCGGCACCCAGTCCATCCGGTGGAGAACCCCAGGGGCCGGATCCACCGTTCCCGATCCGGTACGCGGAAGGGGCCGGAGCGTCAGCGAACGTACCGCGGCCACCGGCGCGCCCGCCGCGTCGGTCAGCTCCACCCCGGCCCGCCCGTCCGGACCGGGAGTGATCCGCACCCGCAACCGCCGCGCACCGGCCGTGTGCAGGCGCACCCCGCCGAAGGCGAACGGCAGGGAAACCCCACCACCATCCGTCCTGTCCGTTCCGGCACGGTCCGCCGTGCGTCCGTCGAGCGCCAGGGCGTGCAGCGCCGCGTCCAACAGCGCCGGATGCAGGACGAACCCTGGGCCACCCGCGTCCGGGAGCGGGGCCCCGGCGGCCTCGGGCAGCGTGACCTCGGCGTACAGCTCCTCCCCGAGCCGCCAGGCGGCGCGCAGGCCCCGGAAGGCGGGGCCGTAGCTCAGCCCGCTTCCGGCCAGCCGCTCGTACGGGTCGGCACCCGGATCGCCGGCGTACAGAGGCACCGCGCCCGGCGGCGGCCAGGGCGCGGCCCCGGCCCCGGCCCCGGTCGCGGCCGCTCCGCGGTCCGCCGGCTGCCGCTCCGGCACGAGCGTCCCGGAGGCATGCCGATGCCAGGGCCGGTCACCCGTCGGTGTGTGCGGCCGGGCGTGGAAGAGCACGGTCCGCCGTCCCGCACCGTCTGGCCCCGACACCTTCACCTGCAGCTCGACCGTGCCGTCCGCAGGCAGCGACAGCGGCGCGGTCAGGGCGAGTTCGTCCAGGACGGGCGCGCCCGCCGACTCACCGACGTGCAGGGCCATCTCCACGAAGGCGGCCGCCGGCAGCAATACCGTCCCCGCCACCACATGGTCGGCCAACCAGGGCTGCTCGTGCACCGAGAGCAGCCCGCTCAGCAACAGCCCGTCGTCGTCGGCCGTCGCGGTGCGGGACGACAACAGCGGGTGGGCCGGGGCGTCCGGTGGGGGAGTGGCCCGATGCCGCGGGGTGGCGTCGAGCCAGTACCGGCGGCGCTGGAAGGCGTACGTGGGCAGGGGGACGCGCCGACCGCCGCGCCCGGCGAAGACGGCCCGCCAGTCGACGGGCACGCCATGGGTGTGCAGCGCGGCCACAGTGTCGAGCAGGGCGTCCGCCTCCGGCCGCACCCCGCGCAGAGTCGGCAGGACCAGCGGCGTCGGGGTCCGCTCGCCGACGGGCGCTCCGTCCGTGCCCGGGCCCGCGGGAGCCGCTCCGGTCGCGGCGAGGCCGCTGCGGACCAGGCCGGTGAGCACCCCGTCCGGCCCCAGCTCGACGTAGTGTGCCGCGCCCCGGTCCTGGAGATACGCCACTGAATCGGCGAAGTGGACCGGGCGGCGGACATGGTCCACCCAGAACTCCGGTGAGCTCAGCTCCTCCTCGGTGGCGGTCCGGCCGGATACGGCGCTGACCAGGGGAATCCGCGGCGCGGCGAAGGAGAGGCGCCGCACCACGTCCGCGAAGTCGGCCAGCATGGGTTCCATCCGCGCGGAGTGGAAGGCGTGGCTCACCCGCAGTGGCGTCGTGGACCGGCCCCGCTCCTGGAAGTGCGCGACGGTCTTTTGCACTGCGGTCTCGTCCCCGGAAACGACCACCGAGGCGGGCCCGTTGACGGCGGCGACCTCCACCGCATGCCCCGTCCGGGCGAGTCGGGCGGCCACTTCGGCCACCTCGTCCGCGTCGGCGGCCACGGCGGCCATCGCACCGCCCGCAGGCAGCACGTCCATCAGCCGGCCCCGGGCCGCCACCAGGGTGCAGGCGTCCGCGAGGGACAGCACCCCGGCGACATGCGCCGCGGTCACCTCGCCCACCGAGTGCCCGGCCACCAGATCCGGGCGCACACCCCAGGCCTCGAGCAGCCGGAACAGGGCCGTCTCCAGAGCGAAGAGCGCCGGCTGCGCGAACCGGGTCGTGTGCAGGAGCGCGTCCGTCTCCGTGCCGGAGCCGGCGAACACGACGTCCCGCAGAGGCACCGGCAACAGCGGGTCGAGCAGGGAGCAGCTCTCGTCGAACGACCGGGCGAAGCTTGGATGAAGTTCCCGGGACTCGTACAGCTCACGTCCCATGCCCACGCGTTGGCTGCCCTGGCCGGTGAAGAGCAGGGCCAGCGGGCCCTGGTGACGGGACGTGCCCGTCCGCACCCCGGGCCGGCTTTTTCCCTCCGTCACCGCCCGCAGGGAGGCGAGCAGTTCCGCACGGTCCCGGGCCACCACCACGGCCCGGTGCTCGAAGGCCGCGCGGGTGGTGGCGAGCGAGTAACCGAGGTCCACCGGCACCGCGTCCGGGTCGGCGGCCACCTGGTCGTACAGCCGCCGCGCCTGGGCCCGCAGCCCCGGCCCGCTCCTCGCCGACACCGCAACAGCCACGGACGGCGGCACCGCCCCGCCATCGAAGCGGCTGCTCCCGGCCCCGTCGTCCGCCACGGAAACCGGCGGCGGGGCATCCCGATCCGCCGGGGCCTCCTCCAGCACCACATGGGCGTTGGTGCCGCTGATGCCGAAGGAGGACACCCCCGCCCTGCGGGGGCGGTCTGTCCTCGGCCACTCCACCTCCCGGGTCAGCAGCGCCAACCGCCCCGACGACCAGTCGACTCGGCTGGTCGGTTCGTCGGCGTGCAGCGTACGCGGCAGCACGCCGTGGGCCATCGCCTGCACCGTCTTGATCACGCCCGCCACCCCGGCGGCGGCCTGGGTGTGACCGATGTTCGACTTCACCGAGCCCAGCCAGAGCGGATGCTCCCGCGCCTCCCGCCCGTACGTCGCCGAAAACGCCTCCGCCTCGATGACATCGCCCAGCCGGGTGCCGGTGCCGTGTGCCTCCACCGCGTCGATGTCCCCGGGGGCCAGCCCCGCGTCCGCGAGGGCCTGCCGGATCACCCGCTGCTGCGCCGGGCCGTGCGGTGCCGTCAGCCCGTTGCTCGCCCCGTCCTGGTTCACCGCCGAGCCGCGGACCACAGCCAGCACCGGAAGCCTGGCGCGGCGCGCCTCGGACAACCGGCTCAGCAACAGCATGCCGGCGCCCTCGGCCCATCCCGTGCCGTCGGCGGACGCACCGAACGCCTTGCAGCGGCCGTCCGGGGCCAGCGCCCGCTGCCGGCTGAACTCCACGAACGACGAGGGCCCCGACATCACCGTGACCCCGCCGGCCAGCGCGAAGGAACACTCGCCCCGGCGCAGCGCCTGGGCCGCCAGGTGCAGGGCGACCAGGGACGACGAGCACGCCGTGTCCACCGTGACGGCCGGGCCCTCCAGGCCGAAGGTGTAGGCGATACGACCTGAGGCGACGCTTCCGGCGCTGCCGATGCCGAGGTAGCCCTCGACATGCGCGGGTACCTCTGTGAGACGGCCGGCGTAGTCGCTGTACATCAGCCCGACGTACACCCCAGCCGACGAGCCGCGCAGGGTGCGGGGAACGAGACCGGCTTGCTCGAGGGCCTCCCACGCCACTTCGAGCAGCAGCCGGTGCTGCGGGTCCATGGCCAAAGCCTCGCGGGGGGAGATGCCGAAGAAGCCGGGGTCGAAGCGGTCCACACCGGAGAGGAAGCCGCCCTCACGCACGTACGTCCGGCCGGACCGCCCGGGGTCCGGGTCGTACAGCGCCTCCGTGTCCCAGCCCCGGTCGGTGGGGAACGGACCGATGGCGTCCCTCCCGTCGGCCACCAGCCGCCACAGCTCCTCGGGGGAGGTCACGCCCCCGGGATAGCGGCAGGCCATCCCCACGATCACCACAGGATCGTCGTCCGACCGAGTCGCGCCTCGGTGCGCGATTTCGGCTCCCGACGGTGCGGTGGCGCTCCGCGAACGGAGGTGGGCGGCGAGCGCGGCGGCCGTGGGGAAGTCGAAGGCGACGGCCTCGGAGAGCGGGAGGCCGGTCGCCGCCGACAACCGCTCCCGTAGCACCGTCGCCGTCAGCGAGTCCATGCCGAGATCGCGGAGCGCCGTTCCGGACTCCACCGCCTCCGCCGTACAACCGAGCACGGCCGCAGCCTCGTTCCGCACCAGGGCCAGCAGGTCCGCCGTCGACTCCTCGACCGCCCCTGTGCCCAGCGTCCGTGCGGGCCGGTCGGCGAGGGTGTGCCGCCGCACCTTTCCAGAAGCGGTACGGGGAATGCCCTCCACCTCGTACAGTTCGGCGGGCACCTTGAAAGCGGACAGTTCCGCACGACAGGCGGCGAGGACCGCCCCCCTGTCCAGTACACCGCTGCCCGGTGCGGGGACCAGATAGCCGACCGGCACCTCGCCGAAGACGGGGTGCGGGCGTCCGGCCACGGCGGCGTCCGCCACCCCGGGCAGCCGCCGCAGCACCGCCTCTACCTCCGAGGGGTGGATGTTCGCCCCGCCTCGGATGATCAGCTCACTCGCCCGGCCGGTGATCACGAGTTCGCCGGAAGCCTCGATCCTGGCCAGGTCGCCGGTGCGGAACCAACCGTCGCGCAATACCTCGGCGGTGGCCTCCGGCCTGCCGTGGTAGCCGGCCATGACTCCAGGCCCGCTCACCCACAACTCGCCCTCGCCGGTGTCCTGTCCGTTCGCGCCACCGTCGACCCGGACCCGGGTGCCGGACAGCACCTGGCCGCACGACCCGGCCGCCGATGTGCTGCCCGGTGCCGCCATGGTGACCGGACCCGCCTCGGTGCTGCCGTAGTGCTCCAGGTAGGGGGCCCGGCAGATTGCCTCGAAGGACCTCCGGAACTCGGACCCCGCCGAAGCGCCCCCGCTGATGCAGCCCCGCAGCGCGGGCGCCCTGAGCCCGCCGCCCTCCTCCCCGTCACCCTCCTCGCTCCGGACCGCGTCGAGCAGGGCCGAGTACGTCGTCGGCACCCCGCCGAGGAGGGTGTAGGGGGCGTCCGTACGGCGCAGTTCGCCGAGCACCTCCGCCACCGAGAACCGGGGCGGGAGCATGGCGCTCGCCCCGGTCGCGGTCACCCCGAGGGCGCAGACCACCTGGCTCATGGCATGGTGGAGGGGCAACGGCCACAGCACCCGGTCCCGTTCCGACAGACCGAGAACACCGACGAGGCCCGCCGCGACCGGCGCGAGGCGGTTGCGCTGGGTGGACAGTACTCCCTTGGGGGTGTCGGAGGACCCGGAGGTGTAGAGCAGCCACGCCGTCTCGTCCAACCCGAGATCGTCCCGGGCGGGCGTCCCCGGCTCCGTACACGCCAACTCCTCGTACCGGAGAACGCCGCCCGCTGCCCCGGCCCCATCCGCCAATGCTCCGGAGTCCCCGGACAGCGGAGTGTCCCCGTCCTCCTCACCGCCCTCGGCCACCACCACGATCAGCCCGGGGCGGGACAGCAGTCCCCGCCGATGCGTCAGCCGGGCTTCATCGGTGATGAGCACGCGCGCACCACAGTCCTCCAGCAGACGGGCCAACTCCGCCCCTGAGCTCCCGGGATCCAGCGGCACGCCCACCCCGCTCGCCCGGGTAACGGCGAGCAGGCTCTCGACCGCCTCGACACGGTTGCCGAGCAGGATGGCCACCCGTTCGCCCCGCGCCAGGCCGAGCCCCGCCACATGCCCGGCCAGCCGTCCGGTCCTGCATTCCAGGTCCCGGTAGGTCCGCCGCGTACGGCGGTCCTGGAAGGCGACCTTCTCCCCGAGGCGCCGGGCATGTTCCCGGAGCGACTCCGGCAGTGGCCTGATGGTGTCCGTGTCTGTACCCACTCGTTCCGACCCTTCCGTGGACTCCTACGGAAGATGGTGGCGCGGTTCGCCTGGTTCCCCTGCGGCAGTGGCGCAGCGACCCTGCTCATTCCGTGGCGGGGGCCCTGCCCTTGCCGAATACCTCATCCATACAGGTGGGAGCGGGTTTCGGGGTGCCGGCCGCGGCCGATCGAGCCGCCGCTATCGCAAGGCGGCGGTGGGCGCGGCATGGTGATCGGTCGTGCTGCTGAGACCGGCGTACCTGGGCGTGACGAACGCGTTCGCGATGCTGCGGCTGCTGCCACGAACCGCATCGCCCCGTACTTCGCGATGCGTTCAGCCCTCGCCTGCCCCGTGGCGCCGCCTTCTTCGCGTTGTAGACCTCCGTCAAACGCGCGATGGCCTTGTCCTGGGTCGCAAACCCGGACTCCTTCACCTGCTTCCCAGCCGCCGACCGGTACCGGAGCTTGTACGGGTGAGGGCACTTCGACCACCGCGACCGCGGATGCTCGCACTCCTTGAGGAACGACCCCATCCCACGAACCAGGGCAGCAGAGCTCACGGTTGCCGACTCCTCCAGGGCCGATGCTGACCGTCGGCGGTCCTGAACGCCGCTGACCTGCACTGATGCGCGCAGGATTCGCTATGTTCTGGAACTGGATCGGCCGGACCCAGGAGGAGATCGAACAGGCCCGCCGGGACTGGATGGAGGGCACGCGGTTCGGCGAGGTGAAGGGTTACGACGGTGCCCCGCTGCCGGCCCCCGAGCTCCCGCCGGTGCCGCTGAAGCCGCGCGGAAGGGTGCGTTGACCTGCGGAAACGGATGACTGGTTGGTGACGGGTGGGCGACTCATCGTTGGGCGTTGTCTCCCGTCCTTCCAACGCGTGCGGGAGGGCGGCTGGACGTGCTGCAGGCCCCCTGCGCGGGGCCAGGCGATTCCACGGTGTGTGAACCGTTCCGGGTTGGCCGGAGACTCCGACTGACCGACGTCTCGACTGTCCTGTTTGCGATTTGTCGGCCCGCCGGGCGTCACCACGCACGCGGCCGGACGGCGCTTGTGACTTCATAGCGCCTCTGTGTGTCAAGCGGCCTGAGCGAGGTGGTTCCGTCGATCTCGTTTCATGATCCGGTAGACCACGTTGGACAGCCGTCGTTTGAGGGCCCTGCGGGCTTCCGAAGGGTCTTCCCCTCACTGATCTTGCGGAGGCAGTAGTCCTGTCCGCGCCCGCCGTCGCGGATCTGGCAGACGGCGATGGTGTGCAGCACCGAGTTCAGCGCGCGGGTGTCGGCCGGCGGCGGCACGCTCTCAGTGAGCCGGCCTGAGGGCGGCAAGGAACACTACGGGCCCGTGCCGACCAACACCCTGGACGCTACGGCTGCAGACCGAGCATCTGGGCCCTATTGGACAAGTCAGGAGCCTGGCCAGAGGCCCCATCACGCCGGGGGGCACCCCGTTCCTTCGATTCCCCGCAGGACGCCTTGCCGCACAGGGCACGGGAGGCCGCATCCATCGCGACCCACGATTCCCCGTTGGAGGGCGGGCAGCATGCCGGAGTCGGCTGTCCAGGCGAATGCGACGGCTTCTTGGGGGCGGCCCAAGTCCATGGAACGGCCCGGCGCGCCGTGGTCGGCCCGCGGCCGCAGCGCGCCGGGGTTCCGGGGGGTTCCGCGGGTGAGCGGGTTCAGTCGGTGGAGAGCGCCTGGAGCAGGTCGCCGACCTGCGGGTCGGGCAGGGCACGGGCCACATCGGCCTGGGCGATCATGCCGACCAGGCGGTGGCCGTCGATGACCGGCAGGCGGCGGACCCTGTGCGCGGCCATGGTGCGCATGATCTCGGCTGCGTCGTCGTCGGCGCCGATCGTGACGGCTTCGCCCTGGGCCAGCTCGCCGGCGGTGGTCGAGGCGGGATCCTTACCCGCTCCCAGGACCTTGACGACGATGTCCCGGTCGGTCAGGACGCCCTTGAGCCTGTCGTCCGTGCCGCAGATCGGCAGCGCGCCGACGCCCATCTCGGTCATCTTCCGGGCCGCGAGCAGGACGGGCTCGTCGGCGCCGATGCATTCGGCGCCCTCGGTCATGATCTCTCGTGCGGTGGTCATCGTCTGCTCCGTTCCCTCTGGCTCCCGCCTCCGGCCGGACGGCCGCAGGCAGCGCGGTGCCGGCGTGCGTATCAGCTCTTGCCGCGGCCGGTCAGCAGGTCGCGGGCCCGGTCCACCAGCCCCGCGCCGGGGCCCAGCAGCTTGTTGCCGGGAGGGGTGTCCGGTGCGGAGGGGTGCGGGCGGGTGGGCGCGGTCTTCTTCGCGGTGCGGACCTTGTCGCCCAGCTCGTCCAGGGTTTCGGGTGTGCACGCCGCGGCGAGCAGGGGGAACAGCCGGTCCTCCTCGTCGCGCACGTGCTCGCTCACCTCCAGTTTCAGCTTCGCCACCAGGTGGTCGAACTGCGGGTCCTGCGCGTCGAGGCCTTCCAGGTCCTTGAGGTGCTGTTCGACCTCGGCGTGGTCGGTGAGTTCCTTGTCGGCGATCTCGTCCCCGCCCTCGACGTGCTCGCGCACCGCCGGGTAGAGGTGCATCTCCTCGGCGACCGAGTGACGCACCAGCTCGATGGTCAACTCGTCGGCCAGTTCCCGGCGCCGGGGGTCGCCGACCGGCTGGGTCTCGAGCTGCGTGAACAGCGCGTCGACCTCCCGGTGGTCGGTGGTGAGTTCCGCGATCACGTTTCCGCCGTGTCCCATGTCGAAGAGTCCCTCCGGTTGTGGGCGTGAGCCGAAGACAACCACCCACGAGTACCCTCGGGGGCTCTTCCACACGCGCTGCCGCACCCCCACACAGCTGCGCTCCCACGCAGGCGAGGCCGTACACAAGACCTGCGTCGAAGCATGGATCGCCGCCAACCCGACTGAATCCCGGCTGGGCCGTTTCACCTTCGACCCTCGCCCCCAACGACGGGACGACGACCACACCATCCGGTCGCGGATCAAGGGCATCATCCGGGAGACCGGCCGCGCCCCCTGGTCGTGGTCGACTACCTCCAGCTGATGGAGACCGACCAGCGCTCCGCCCGGCAGTCCCCCTATGAGCGCGTGACCGGGATCAGCCGGGAATTGAAGATCCTCGCCGCCGGCACCGGCGCCGTGCTCATCGCCCTGGCCCAGCTCAACCGCGGGCTCGAACAGAGCGCCAGGACAAGCGGTCGGCGGTGAGCGACCTGCGGGACTCCGGGGCCCTGGAGCAGGACGCCGACGCGATCCTCCTGCTGCACCACGAGGACTACTACGCGCCCGAGTCCGGGCGGGCCGGTGAGACCGACCTGATCGTGGCCAAGCACCGCAACGGGCCCACCGCCACGGCCATGGTGGCCCACCAGTTCCACTACAACCGTCTGCGCGACATGTCCGCCGCCGAAGAACCCGCCTGTAGGTTCTCAAATCCCGTGTCATCTTCTCCGCCGCAGTCTCACGCGGATGTCATGTCGCAGGTCGGCGGCTTGCCACTGCCCAGCGAGCCGAGGAAATGACACGGGACCTGAGACAGCCGGCGGGTGACAGAGCGTGAGGCGCCGAGGAAACCCACAGGTCACAGCGTCGGCGTATGACACGGAGGGTGAGAACCTACACGCCTCCTGACCGCTCTGGACGCCGCTGTGCGGCCCGTTCCGCCCGTCGCCGGGCAACTCCCCGGCCCGGCCGTGAACGCCGCACGGCGGCCCACGCAGCCGATCATGAACGGAGCCCCCGAGGAGCATCGTCGAAGACGGCCTCGAGCGGGCCGTACAGCAGGCGTTCACTCGCCCTGTCCCCAAGTCCGCCGGCGCCCAGATGCGCCACCTGGTCAGGCAGCTCAACGGCACCCGCGCGGTGGCCGACGCGCTCGGCGTCTCCCGGCGCGCCGTGGAGCGGTACGTGAAGGACCAGATCCGCCGGCCCCGTGCCGAGCTTGCCCGACGCCTTCAGGACGTGATGCGCGAGCGCTGGCAGCCCCGCATCCGCGCCCAAGCCCGAAAGCAGGCGGCCGTCAGCCCCGGCCTGGTCGTCGACACCCGGGCCCGGTTCGGTTTCACCGCCGCGCCCGGCACCACCGACGACGTCCGCGTCCGCCACCTCACCCTCGCCCTGCCCCCTGCACCATGCGGCCCGCCTCTTCGACGCCCACGACGCCGGCGCCAGTGAGCAGCAGCTACGCGCCATCGCCGCCGAAGGCCTGGGCGAGGTCTACTTCCGCGACGGCGGCCGCCGTGCCCACGGCCTGGAAGTGGAGTTCACCGATGTGGAGCACCTGGAGTTCGACCTGTAGAGCCGGGCTGCGCCATCGGACCGTGGGAGTCTGCGCAGCTGTGCATTCGGCTGTGGGGGCTGCGGATTACCGCCGGGGTCGGCGCCCAGGGCGGACGGCCAGGACTACCGGCGGCTGGTGTAGTGGTGTCCGGCCCAGGCGGGAAGTACGAACCATATGGCGATCAGCCAGACGCTGATGGCGGCGGTCAGCCAGGCGGCGAGCGTGTCGTCGAGAGCCACCCGCAGCAACAGGAGCAGGGTCAGGACGGTGGTCGCTGCGAGCAGCGCCAGGCCGGCCTTGGCCATGCGGGAGGCGAGCCTTACGGTCTGGGGCTTGATGCGGCGGCCGACGACGATCCGGTGCAGGGAGGCCGGGCCGATGAGAGCCCCGGCACTGGCCGCCCCCAGGGTGACCGCGGCGACGTAGAGGGCCCGGTCGGTGTCGCCGAGGTCGGTGAAGGCGGGCTGGAAGACGGTGATGAGCAGGAAACCGAAGAGGATTTGCACACCGGTCTGAGCCACCCGTAGCTCTTGCAGCAGCTCGGCCCACATCCGGTCCGCACGCTCTTCGGCCGTCTCGTCGCGCCCCTGCCGCTGGACGGGAAGACCAGGGGCGGTCTCCCAGCGGCCTTCGGTGGACTTCCTCACCATTGGAACACTCCCTCGCTGGAGTCCCCGCATGAGATATTTTCCCCTACTTGCGAAGAGTGAACTGTTTTCGGCGTTACGAGCCCGCGCTGCCGTGAGGCGCCGCTTATGTCGGAGACACGCGCCGTCCTCGGGAACCCGGCAGGTGTGCCGTGTCCCGCACTCACCGCTTCCACCGTGACGTGGACGGCCCTTGTGAGAGGTCACCGTGCAGCGGGCTCGCACCACCAACCCCAACGAGTGAACCGCCGAACAGTGATGGCAGCTCCGGTGGCGGCACCTTCGGCCGACAACACGCCCTGGCTGCCACCCGGGCTTGCCCAGGTTCTGATCAGGGCTGCGAACCAGGTGACGACTGGCTGTCCGGCCCCGTGGCACCGGCTTCACTGATACGGCCGGGGCGTGCGACAGCATCGCTGCTGTCTGCGAGCGAAGGGAGGCGATCGCCTCGACCAGCTGGTCACGCAGGCACACACCCGCATCCAGCCAGGATGCCGCCGCGGTCGAGCCCGGGCCGTCTGACTGATCCCGGCCACCTGGTTCTGAATCTTTCAAGCGAGCCGGTCCGCAAGGGCAAGCACCCCGGCAGCGGCAACGATCACCGCTGAGCGGATGACCGTCACAGCCCGGCCCCACCTGCCGTTCCGCTGGACGTCGGTGCCCAGGTCGGCGCGATCGGGCCGGGAGCCGGTAAGCCCGAGCGGTGCCGCACAGGGCACCGCGTCGTCGACGCGAGGGTTCATGCCCGGACCAACGTGTGATCAGGATTTCCGACACAGCGCCACCGCCGTCATCACCCGTTCAGCCCACGCTGCCTTCACGGCGGCGCCCACCCGGGGCCGCGGGGCCGGGCCGCCCCGGGAAGGTCTTCTCCGCCTGTTGCCGTGGGCCCCACAGGGGTGGCAGGCGGCAGGCATGAAGCGTCCCGGCCGGTCTTGGCCGTACCGGACGCGAACCCGGCCGCCGGGCGATCTTGCCGGGGGTCCCACAGGATGGTCCCTGGCTGCCCGGCCTCGGCAATGCCCGGCAGGCAGCCGATTCCCCAGGCGCGGCGAGCTTGGGCCGGCCGCCTGACCCCCACCCCCAGGAGCACCCCATGGCAGTGATGACGGACGCGCTCGTACCGGCGCTGGAAGACGCCCGCCAGGCGCATGAGGCGCTCGTCGACCGATTGCGGGCGGATGCGACCATCACGCCGCCCGGCCCGTACCGGCAGATGCTCGAGCGCCAGGCGGACGACGTCCAAGACAGCCTCCAGCGCATCGAGCACCACATGCGCGAGCTGCGGCCCCGCAGCGGGCTGGTCGGGGACAGCGTCGATATCGCGCGGTTCATCTCGCGCAGCGCCGTGCGCACCGCCATGCTGCCGCTGACGATCGGATCCACGCTCGTGACGGACATGCTGCGCGGCCGGCGGCCCCACGACGAGCGGCGGCTGCTGAGGAACGCCCAAGACGAGTACGCGGTCACAGCCCGGGCGCTGGCAGCCTGCCGGGCCGGACAGAGCATCGCCGAAGAGGCCCACGACCAGGCCACCGCCGACCTGCTCGCCGCACTGCGCCGCCAGGACGAGGAACTGCTCGAAACACTGGAGGACAGCGTCGCCCAGAACGCCCGGGCCGTGGCGGCCGCGGCCAACGGCTTCGTCCAGGAGAACGGCGGCAACTGGGCCGACGCGGCCGCCCGCGCCGTGCGGACCGCCGCCGACCGGGTGCAAGACGTCGCCCAGACCGGCGGCCGGCGGGCCCGGGGTGCCGCCGAGGGCGCGGTGCGCGAGATGCCCGAGCCGACCCGCATGGCCGAAAAGGTCCAGGGAGCGGTGACCCGGGAGGAGGAATTGCCGATCCCCCGCTTCAGCCAGCTCAGCGTCGACGAAATCCAGCAGCAGCTGCGCACACTCTCCCAGTCGGACCTGACGGTCATCGAGGGATACGAACGCACCCACTCCAACCGCCCCCCGGTCCTGGACGCCATCGAGCAGCTGCGCGGCAGCGAACCCTGGCCCGGCTACGACACCATGAGCCCGGACGAGCTCACCGCCCGGTTGCAGAACGTGCCCGCCGGCGTCGCCCGCCAGGTCCAGGAGTACGAACGGCGCCACCAGCAGCGCCAGGAGATCGTCTCCGCCGCCGAGGCACGCACCACCCCATGACGCCAACAGGCGAGCGTCTGCCGGTAGACGGGTGAGGGCAGGACAGCGCAGCGCGCTCGCGCTCCCGGCGCCCGGAGGAACTCATGGCCAGCCCTGGAGTGCGATCTCTCGGTTGAGCTGCCCTACGTGAGGGAGCACCCGTTCGGGTCGGCAGTGATGGCGGCGGGAGC
>NZ_JBHSPC010000121.1:0-3333 GCF_042656345.1 Streptomyces incanus | reverse complement strand
GAAACGACCCATACCACATCAACGAACCCAAGCCCCGGAAGCAACCCGTAAACACGCGACGCCCCCACCACGGACCCGGCGGCGAGCGGCGCCCTACGTACCGCGCTGCGCGCCGGGTGCCGACGACCGGCGATGCACCGCAGCGCCCCCGGCTGCCGGGAGCGCGCCGCACTCGATCCGCACTCCTTGTCCAGCCTCTCTGTCACGCGCATCCGTCTTGATCCAGGTTCGCTACCACCGAGGTCCTCGGCCCGAGCGAGCGCCCGCGAGCAGTGTGCCCCGTCGTCCTCGCCCGGGGCACCGCCGGCACCTGGCACCGGCTCGCCTCGATGGCTCGCTCCCCCTGAAGCCCGCCCACGTCCACCTCCTCAAGGACGGCACCACCCGCTAGACGCAGGTGCTGGCCCTGACCGACGCCGAAGCCGCCCCATGGGTCACCGACCCGCCCTGGCCGGTCCCACTCATTGTGTTACTGAGCTTGTCGGCGTGATGTCGTCAGGGTGAGTCCGGTTGCGGCGAGGCAGCCGTCGATGACTTCGCTGCGGTACTGGAGCTCGCGGAGGGTGCGGCGCAGGACGCGCATCAGGTGGTCGGGGTCGGTGAACGCGGTGTCACCAGTGACCAGATGCCCTCGACCGGGTTCGGGGCGGGTGCGTACGGCGGCAGCTGGTAGGAAGTGACCCAGTCGTGGGTGCCGCTGAAGGCCCGCAGCCGGGCGTCCAGGTGCACGTTGAGGTTGTCCCGGACGAGCACGAGCAGGGCGCCGAGCTGCTGGTGGGCGGCGGCTGGCAGGCCGCGGTAGTCGGCCCAGGTGAAGCCGCGTCGGCCGCCGCGCTTGTGATCGACGTGTCGCCTGGGCCAAAAGACCAGGCGCGAGCGTTCGCCCTGCTTGTAGCAGGCCAGGGCGGCGATCGAGAACCGGCGCTGGGAGCGTCCCCGTACTCGGATCACGGGCGTGTGCCCGCGCTTGGCCCGGGTGCGGGAGGTGGGCGGCGTCATCGAGAAGCCGGCCTCGTCCTCGAAGACGAAGCCGGCCGTCGAGCGCCGCCGCGGTGCTTTTGCCCGGGGCCAGGCCTCCTTCACCCAGCCGGCGACCGCCTCCTCGTTCCGCTCCAGTGCCCGCCGGGCCGGGACATGGTGGCTCCACCCGTGGCGCCGGAGCATCTGCGCGATGGCCGAGAGCGTGAGGGCCGTGGAACCGGCGTCCGATCAGCGTCTTGAGCCTGGCCAGGGTCCAGGTCCGGTCCGGCCGGCCGTGCGCGACCGGGCCCTTGGCCGGCTCCTGCGCCAGGACCGGGAACAGGGCCTCGTTCGGCTGGGGACGGGCGGCCGATCCCTTGGAGCGCAGCGTCTGCCGGCCGCCGGTCTGCCAGGCGCGGTGCCAGCGCTGCACCGAGCGCACGCCGACCCGCAGCCGCTTCGCCACCGTCGCATTGTCCTGTCCGGCGGCGAACATCCCGGCCGCCTCCATGCGGATGCGCTCGCGAAACGCCCGCCGCTCGGCGGTCAGGCCGCTGCCTTGCGGATATCTCATAGTTCCGGCGTACCGCGGCCGTACCCGAGTTCGGCAACGACGCCCGACAGCTCGTGTCCAGGCACGCTCGGCGTCCGGTCGCGCCCGGCGCGATCCGTCCACGTTCCCGGCCAGGCGAGTTCCCCGGGGGTGAACCCAGCGGCATGCACCCGCACGATGACGTCGTTCTCGGCGAGGTGGGGGTAGGGCACCTCCGTCAGCGACATTCCCTCGACACCGGCGGCGCGGTCTCGAACGGTGACGGCCTGCATGTCAGGTCCTCTCTCCAGTGGTTATCCAGGCTTCGCCCCCTTCGAGCAGTCGGAAACAGGCTGCCACGAACTTCAGCAGCGCGCCTGCTGCCGTTTCCGACGGACTGCCGTCTGTGACGCCCGATCAGGCCACGGTTGAAGCTCCCCCTTTGATCTGGACGGTCCGATACTGGGACGGAAGGTCCCGGAGGAGGCAGCCACAGGCAGTGAGCAAGAAGAGCAATACGGGCAAGCGGTACACGGCGGAGTTCAAGCGGGATGCCGTCGCGCCGGCGCTGTCGTCGGACAAGGCGGTCACCGAGGTCGCCCGGGCCCGGGGGTGAGCCCGGAGGGTCTGCGTGGCTGGGTGAAGCAGCCCAGGGGCGATCGGGGCGAGGGGCCTGCCGGGGCTCTGACCGGCGCCGAGCGGGAAGAACTCGCCCGGCTGCGGCGCCAGGTCCGCGAGCTGGAGAAGACCGTCGACATCCTGGGGAAAGCGACCGCATTCTTCGCGCAGGGCAAGACGAGGTGGACACCGCCGCGCGGTGCCGCTTCATCGACGCGGAGAAGGCATCGGGCGACAATCGTGCAGGTCACAGCGTGGCGCTGCTGTGCCGGGCACGGGGAGTGTTGCGCTCTGCCTCCTCCGCGCACCAGACGGCCGCCTCCGCGCGCCGGGCCGCACGGCGCGCGGAGGAACGCCTGGTGGACGCGATCCGAGTGCTCCACGCCGGACCGCGCGGCGCCTGCGGAGCCCCGCGGATCCACGCGGCCCTGCGGCGGGCGGTGAACGGCAAGGAGGTCGAACGGCTGATGCGCAAGCAGCGGATCGTCGGGATCACCCGCCGCCGGCGTCGGGGCCTGACCCGGCAGGCGAAGCGGGCGGTGTTCGCCGCCGATCTGACCGGCCGGGACTTCACCGCACCCGCCCCGGGATGCGGCTGGTCGGTGACATGACCGAACTCGTCATGCTGGAGGGGAAGTTGTATCTGGCGGCCTGCATCGATCTCGCGACGCGGGAGGTGATCGGCCGGGTGATGGCCGGCCACCACCGCGCCGCGCTGCCGGTTGCCGCCCTGCGGATGGCGGCCGGGCGCGGTGGCCTGGAGGACGGCTGCGTCATGCACACCGACCGCGGCGGCGAATACGCGAGTGACGAATTCCGCACCGAAATACGTACGTTGCACATGCGGCAGTCGAGGGGACGTGTCGGCTCTTGTGACGATAACGCTGCTGCGGAAAGCTGGTTCGCCGCCCTCAAAGCGGAGATCGGAACCACCGTCCGGGAGACCCGCGCGGCCGCCCGGGCCGACGTCTTCCACTTCATCGAGGTCGAGTACAACCGCACCAGGCTCCGCAGGCACCCCGAGTTCGGCTACCTCACCCCACTCGAAACCCGAGCCAGGCTGCAGCACGACTTCACCCCGCAGCGTAAACACCCGCTGTCCAGGACCCGGGGGAACTTCAGCGGAGGGACCCTCTGGATC
Source organism: Streptomyces incanus (assembly GCF_042656345.1). Taxonomy (NCBI): domain Bacteria; kingdom Bacillati; phylum Actinomycetota; class Actinomycetes; order Kitasatosporales; family Streptomycetaceae; genus Streptomyces; species Streptomyces incanus. The sequence continues at coordinate 82 of NZ_JBHSPC010000121.1, read as the reverse complement.
TGCGCCTGGGCACGACTCCGTCTGTTGAGCTGCCCTACGTGAGGGAGCACCCGTTCGGGTCGGCAGTGATGGCGGCGGGAGC
>NZ_JBHSPC010000120.1:0-16217 GCF_042656345.1 Streptomyces incanus | reverse complement strand
ATGCCACCGGCCTACACCCGTCAGAGACAACCGGCACCCTGAACCGAAAGCCTCAGAAGACACCCCGGTCAACGATGTCAGAAGTCAGACCTCCACTCAGGCGTTCTCGTCATGGATCCGCGCCCCTAGCCTCGATCTTTCTTGACGGTCCGCCGATGGAGTCGGCGGACCGTTTCGCTTTCGGTGGCTGATGCCGAGCAGAACGAGGCTCCCGACCGCACCGAGAGACCGGTCACCTCGTTCAGCCGCACCACACGCGCCTGCAGTGCCCGTCTAATCATGGGTTCCAAGGGGTGCCGAGCAACAGGCACAGCTCGTGGCAGCACCACTGACGCTTGGTCGTGCACAGGATCTCGAAAAGCACCTGTTGGGACACCTGACGAGGTCTGATCACCGGGTACGGGAGGGTCTGCGCCCGGGAACCCCGGTGCGGGACGGAGAGAGTGCGAGACAGGCCCGTGAGGAACCCCACGGATGCGACAGCGCAGGCATCACATGATGGCTGCGCAGGGTGCGCAGCAGACGGGAGGTCTCTTCGCGGTGCAAGGAGAGGACGATGTCGACGGGGTACGCGGGCACCTCTCCAAAAGCCACGGCGGGAGGTACGGAAGGAGGTGAAGTTTCAGCTCTGGTCATGGCGGAGGGCCAGGTGACGATGGTCGAACGGGATATCCGCACATCCTTGGCACACTGGCATGCCAACGACAGTCGAAGCGGTGGTCGACAAGTGCTCAGCCCTGCTCACCGGACGGTCCTCGAAGGCGATGCGCCCGTGAACCGCTCCGGGACGGAACGGGAAGGCGGCGCGGCTGTCGCGCCGGATGGATGGGGCGCAGCCGGCGGGCAGAGCGCGTACCCCGGTTGCCGTCCCATGGCTCGCGGTGGTGGTCGCCCGGTGCGTACCCGGAGCAGGTGGTGCTGTCGCCCCGCCCGTGCCCGCCGCCGGCTCAGCGGCACCCGGTCCGAACCGGCCGAGGAGGCCATGGCGTTCGCCGCACACCGGCGAGGAGACCCTGTCCCCTGTCCGCGCTGCGCCGGCCGGCCGCCGCCGTGCGGCACACAGAAGCGCCCGATCCGCGGCCGGTGAGCGGCCGCCTGCGAGAGCGGGCGACGGCCGTCGGTCGAACTGAGGGCGGAGCCGGCCCAGAGGTCGACGGCCTCCTTGCGGGACCGCGAAGAAGACGAGGGGGCCGATCATTGTGCGCTTCCTCTTCTTCAGGCCCCCGGAAGTGGGATGAGGCGGGCGCGGACGGCCGGTCAGGCTGGAGGGGGGCGTTCAGCGTTCCCAGCAGCTCCAGGGCGTCATGGGACCGGCTGCCGGGGTCGGCCTGGTAGGTGACGAGCTGTCGCCCGGGCGTCCGGTTGACGGTGAAGCTCTCGTAGGGCGGGTCGAGATCGCCCACGTCGGTGTGGGGAGCGACTTGGAGCCGCCGGTTTCGCCGTGCACGTGGTGCCGGGCCCAGAGTTCACGGAAGGCCACGCTCTTGACGGACAGCTCGCCGACAACCTCCCGCAGGCGCGGGTCGTCGGGGTTCACGCCCGTGGCTCTGCGTATGGGGCACGCGTCACGGTGGGATCCGCTGACGAGACAGTGAGGACCTTTTCCAGAGACCTGCTCAGGGAAGGACCGGAAAGGAGGACCGGCCGTCGGTGGACTGGTTCGGGGGGAGTCCCCGGGACTTCGTCGACGACATCGACAGCCGCACGGTGGACATACCTGCGCCCAGCCCCGGACGGTGGCGGCAGTCGGTGCGAAATCGGTGCCGGATGGGGTGCAACCCCTCGCCCGGCACCGGTGTTTCATTCGGTGATGGACGAGAAGGCCGAGCGGCAATTGACCGAGCTCCTGGCGGCGAACCTCGACGGCGGCTTCACCGAGCTGGTCAGGGTCCACGGCAGGGCGGTGTACACGTTCCTGCTCCGGGTCTCCGGTTCGGCCACCGAGGCCGACGACCTGGGGCAGGACACGTTCCTGCGCGCCTACACAGCCTTACAGGACTACGGCCCCGAGCGCCGACGGGCTCTCAGAACGCGTGCCTGGTTGCTCGCCATCGCGGCGAACGTGTGGCGCAACCACCTGCGCACCTGTTCCCGGCGGCCCGCCCTGGTGAAGGTGCCCGTGGAGGAGACCGCCGACGCCTGGAGCGACCACAACCCGGGGCCGGAGGAGCTGGCCGCGCTCGCCGACGACCGGCGGCGGCTGGTCACGGCGCTGCTGGAGCTGCCGGAGCACCACCGCACGCCCGTGGTGCTGCGGCACGTGGTGGGGCTGAGCTACACAGAAGTGGCCGAAGTGCAGCAGTGCGCGGTCGGTACGACCAAGGCGCAGGTGTCTCGAGGCCTGAGAACTCTGCGCCGGCTGCTGGAGCCGGAGACAGTCGTGCTGGAGGAGGTGACGACATGAAGAGCGACCACGAGGCACCGGACGCGGCCCAGCCCGGGCTGGGCGGGCTCACCGCGGAACCACCGGCGGACTTCGCCGTGCGCGTGCTGCGGCGTGTCGGCGTTCCGCGCGAGACCTACGACACCTACGTCCGCCTCGACACGGCCGTCGGCGGTCTCTTCGTGGCGGCGAGCCCGGAGGCGGTGACCGGCGCCGCGCTGGACACGGGCGGACTGACCGCGACGGCCTTCGAGGAGCTGCACCGTGCCCGGACCGGCCGTTCGGCCCTGCGGTCGGCCAGGCCGTTCCCGGGTGTCGTCACCGCACTGCGGACCGGACGCGCCCGGCGGCTGCACATCGACTTGTCCCCGCACGGCCCGGTGGAACGGGCCGTGCTGGAGGCGGTCCGCGCCATCCCTGTCGGGCAACTGCGCCCGGTCGGCTGGATCGCCCAGGAGGCCGGGACGGCGCCGGAGGCCGTAGTCGGCGCCCTGGCCCAGAACCCGACCGCGGTACTGATCCCCTGCCACCGCGTGACATACGACGACGGCACACCTTGCGACGCCGCCCATCTCCCCGACGTGGGGGACGCGCTGCGCGCTGCGGAGGGCGTCGACCTGCGGCGGATGGCGGAACTGCACCGGCACGGAGTGGTGTTCCTCGGCAGCGACACGACCCGGATCTACTGCCACCCGACCTGCGCCCACGCCCGCCGCATCACCCCGCCCCACCAGGTGCCGTTCCGTACCGCGCGCGAAGCCGGACTGGCCGGTTACCGCGCCTGCAAGGGCTGTCGGCCCGTCACCGTGTGACGGCCACCGGAACCCCACGTCCATGAGAAAGACGGAGTTGTATCGTGCGAACCAGTGACATCCCCGGCAACACCACCGCGGCGTTCGCGGTCTACCCCACGCCACTGGGGCGGCTCATGCTGGCGGCCACGGCCGACGCGCTCGTGGTGTGCTGCTACGGCACCCTCGAGGATGCTGTGGCCCGCGTCACCCGGGCGGGCCTGCGGACCGTCGAGGAGGAGCACGCGGACCCGGCCCCGCGGAAGGTGCTGGAGGAGGCGCGGACCCAGCTTGACGCCTATCTCACCGGTGCCCGTCGCGACTTCACCGTGCCGGTGGACCTGCGGCTCGCCACCCCGTTCAGCCGCCGGACCGTCATGGCGCTGGACGCGTTCGTGCCGTACGGGCGCACCGCGACCTACGCGCAGCTGGCCGAGGCCCTGGAGCGGCCGCGGGCCGCCCGCGCGGTCGGGACGGCGCTCGGCGCCAACCCGCTCTGTGTCGTGCTGCCCTGCCACCGGATCGTCGGCTCCGGAGGCAGCCTGAACGGATACGCGGGCGGCCTGGCCGCCAAGCGTTTCCTGCTCGGTCTGGAGGCGCAGAACAGTCCGGCAGGCCCTTGACCGGTGGGCGCCGGTAAAAACCCCCGTCACCGGCGCCCACCGCCCTTTCTCCGTCGCCTTCACCCGCCCTCTTTGGAGACCCGAGCCCGTGAACGCCTATGACACCCCGCCCCTGCCCGGGCTCACCGAGCCGGCATCCGCCGACTGGCCGGCCGCCGACAGCAACGGGCTTCCCACGCTGCGCCACCTCGACTGGCCCGCTCTGGCGGCAGAGCTGGACGCGGACGGCGTCGCACTCACCCCGCCCCTGCTCACCCCCGGGCAGTGCGCGCAGGCGAGGGAGATGTTCGACGAGCCGGGGCTGTTCCGCAGCACGGTGACGATGGCCCGGCACCGGTTCGGCGAGGGGTCGTACCGCTACTTCGCCCACCCGCTGCCTGAACTGGTCCTCGCCCTGCGCCGGCAGCTGTACCCACCCCTGGCGCACATCGCCAACACCTGGGCGGCTCGGCTCGGCGAGCCGAAATTCCCCGGCCTTCACGAGGACCTCGTCGCGGCCTGCGCCGCCATGGGCCAGCACCGGCCGACCCCGTTGCTGCTGCGCTACGAGCAGGGCGGTTACAACTGCCTGCACCAGGACGTGTACGGGGACCTCACGTTCCCGCTCCAGGTGGCGGTGCTGCTGAACGAGCCGGACCGGGACTTCACCGGGGGCGAGAGCGTCTTCGTGGAGCAGCGGCCGCGCGCCCAGTCCCGGCCCATCGTCCGGCGGCCGGAACAGGGGCAGGGCCTCATCTTCGCCGTCCACCACCGGCCCGTGCGGTCCGCGCGCGGCTGGAGCCGGGTGATGCTGCGGCACGGAGTGAGCGCCGTGCACAGCGGGCGGCGCCATGTCCTCGGCGTGATCTTCCACGACGCCCGGTAGGACCCGCCGGAGCGATCGTCCCTCCCGAAAGGGCGGCTGCCGTCGAGCGCGGTGACGTCAGTGGTCACTGATGCTTTCGTGCGGGGCTGTTTCCCCGGCCGCCGCATCGTTCCTTCGCGGCACTCGGCCGTACAGAGCACGACGACGTGCGGCAGGCGGGGTCAGCCAAAACTGCGACCGCGCCGTGCGGGCCGGAGGGCAGCCAATTGCCCGGCCTCGCGCCTGCCGTGTCCGGGCGACTCATCCCGCCCGCTCGGCCAGGGACCGGGCCGCCGCGTGGACGTGCCTGTCCCGCAGGCCGTAGGGGATGTGGGGCAGTGGTCTGCGGGCCGCGGTAGTCCTGGCGACGTTCTTGCCGTGGCGGGCCCTGATCCGGACCCGGTCCTCGGCTGCGCATCTCCTGCAGGGTCTTCTGGGTCCCGGGCTGCGCGGACTTCGGAAGAGCGTTCGCCACACGGTGGACCGTGTGGATCGGCACCCCGGGTGCCTGGCCCGCGGAAACACCTTCGTTCCTTCATGCCGTCCAGACGCACGCCCACTGGGGCCTGGACACGGGGGCGAGCCCGGCCGAGGCGGATCTCGGGAGGAACGCCGTCGGCCCACACATGGACGTAGTTCGTCGCGGACGGGTCACGCCGCTAGAACGCGGCGTGACCGTCCTGCCGCCGCCTGGTCAGGCGGGCCACCGTCGCCGCGGGCGGTGGTGACCGCTGCGCGCCATCGGGCGTCGGTCACGCTCGTCTCGTTCGACGGCCGGTTCGGCTGTGCCCCGGCCGGCTTCCGCCCCCGGCGAGGCGGCGAGCATCCGCCTCGCGCCCTCGCGGAGGACCCACAGGTCGTGAGCACTGTTCGACCGCCGCGGCGAACCTGTGTACGGCCTCTGCACCGTTCTGTTCTGCCGCCTCGCCCCCCGGGAACCGGAAGCCGTTGCAACAGCGCAGGTCAGCGCCGTCCTTCCCGCTCGGGAAACTGCCTCTCCCGCTAAAGAGTCGCTGGAGAACCGCGACAGCGCGGTTACGTACGGTCGCTGTGTGACGACAGGAGGCTTCCAAGCCCTGTCTCGCACCACTGTTAACCGGCGAGTCAGCGTAAGGAGCAGTGGCACTACATGCAGCACGCACAAGAGGCACGGACCACGTCGGCCGAGCACGAAGTCCGGGCGGACCTGGCGGCTATGCCGGCGAACGGCTCGCCGTACCGCCTGGGCGCGGCCCTGCTGGAATCGCTCGCGCAGGAGATGAGCGCACTCGCCGAGCAGGCGTCCGCGCTGCTGAGAATGCCGCCGGAGAGCCTCTCCCTGGACGCAGACATCTTCGCGCAGATCGTCCGCAGGAATGTTCCACGCTGGCATTTCGCCATGCTCAACGACACCGAGCGCAACGGGAACCTCGTCGCCGCTCTGGAGCGGGGCGTCCCGGCCGGCGCGACCGTGCTGGACATCGGCTCCGGCAGCGGGCTGCTCGCCATGGCCGCGGCCCGGGCCGGCGCGAGCCGGGTGTTCACCTGCGAGATGAACCCGCTGCTGGCCGAGGTCGCCCGGAACGTCGTGGACGCGCACGGCCTGTCCGACGTGATCACTGTCATCGGCAAGCCGTCCACCGAACTGGACCCGGAACGGGACCTCGGCGGACCGGTGGACGTCCTCGTGTCCGAGATCGTCGACTGCGGTCTGATCGGTGAGGGCCTGCTGCCCTCCGTGCGCCACGCACGCGAGCACCTCCTGGCGCCGGATGGGATCATGCTGCCGTCGGCGGCCCGGCTGTACGGCAGGCTGGTGAACAGCGAGGCGGTGCTGAAGCTGAACCAGGTCACCACGGTCGGCGGCTTCGACGTCTCGCTGATGAACACGCTCACCACCCGCAGCCACTTCCCGGTACGGCTCAACACCTGGCCGCACCGGTTCCTGTCCGAGGCGGCACCAGTGCTGGAGTTCGACCTGGCGCGCGACGCCCTGGAGCCCGGCGAACGCACCCTCGAGTTCCCCGCCACCGCGGACGGGGAGGCCCAGGCCCTCGTGGTCTGGTTCGAGCTGGAGATGGGCAACGGCATCGTCCTGTCCAACTCGCCGGACAACCCCAACTCGCACTGGATGCCGGGCTGGGTCCCGCTGGAAAAGCCCGTGCTGACCAAGGCGGGCGAGACAGCCTCCCTGCGGCTCCGTTGGAGCGACTTCACCCTCCTCGTGAGCCTCTGACACGGCCTCGCCCAGCGCCGGAGACGCACCGGCGACCGCCCCATTCCGAACCACGATCAGGGAGCCAGCGATGAGTCACGTCCCCACGCATGTCCCGTTCGAGCTGAGCGGCGCGGAACTGCGCGACGCGGTGGTGCAGTACGCCACCGCCCCGATCTACCACGACAACCTGGACTGGTTGAACCACGACAACCCCTACCGCCGGCAGCTCAGGCCGCAGGTCCTGCCCCACCTCGACTACGACAAGGTGCCGGGCCGCGAGAACATACTCGACTACACGAGCCTGGCCGTGCAGCGCCTGCTGACCAGCATCTACGAGGCCGACCTCGTGTTCTTCCCGAAGTCCGGCCTGGAGGGGAAGGAGGAGGACTTCCGGGCGTTCTACAGCCCCGGCAACCGGGCGCTCGGCGAGCGCATCCGGCCGGCGCTGGAACGGTACGCCTTCGGCTTCCTCGACCACGAGGTGGAGACGTCCGGCAAGTGGACGGCCGAGAGCCTCGACGCCTACCTCGACTCCCTTGACACCAGCGGCGGCGAGGAGCCGTCGCCGACGGAGAAGGCCATCCGGAACTCTTCCGACCCCCAGCGCGCGGCCCGGATGTGGCTGGTGCAGTTCGCGCCGGACTTCCTCTCCGAGGCGTCGCCGATGATGCGCAACGTGCTCGGCTACTACGGCCCCGCCCAGTCCGAGTGGTTCAAGGTCGTCATCGACGAGTACGGCTACGGCGTCCACGACACCAAGCACAGCACCCTGTTCGAGCGGACCCTGGAGTCGGTCGGCCTGGAGTCCGACCTCCACCGGTACTGGCAGTACTACCTCAACAGCAGCCTGCTGCTGAACAACTACTTCCACTACCTGGGCAAGAACCACGAGCTGTTCTTCCGCTACGTGGGCGCGCTCTACTACACCGAGAGCTCCCTGGTCGACTTCTGCCGCCGTGCCGACCGGCTGCTGCGGGACGTCTTCGGCGACACGGTGGACACCACCTACTTCACCGAGCACGTCCACATCGACCAGCACCACGGCCGGATGGCCCGCGAGAAGATCATCAAGCCGCTGGTCGAGGTCCACGGCGAGGGCGTCATCCCGGAGATCGTGCGCGGCATCGAGGAGTACCGGGCGCTCCTGGACGTCTCCGACTTCGACTTCTCCGAGCAGATCGCCTGGATGGACGCCCAGCCGGAGCTGAAGAAGCTGCACGGCCCGGTCTTCGAAGGGCTGAAGCAGGGCAAGGTCGACGCGCCCGTCGCGCATCTCGTCGAACCCCGCGGCGAACTGTCCAACACCCACTGCCATGAAGGTGACGAACTGTGCCACATCGTCTCCGGCACCATGCGCTTCGAGAGCGGGTTCGGCTCGTCGCTCACGCTCCAGGCGGGCGAGGGCGTGGTCATCAAGCGCAACCGGCTGCACGGCGCCAACATCGAGTCGGACGAGTGCGTCTACGAGATCCACTCGGTGGGGGACTACCGCAAGTGCCTGTCGTGACCTTCCCCGCCACGGGGCGGGACAACTGCGTGGTCGTCGCCGGAACACCGTACGTCTACGCCACGGTCGGCGGCCGGGGCTTCGTGATGCGCGCCCGGTGTCCGCACCGCGGCGGCCCCCTGCACCTGGCCGACACGGCCGAGGACGGCGTCCGGCTCGTGTGCCCGTGGCACGAACGCAAGGCCGCGGTGACCCGGATGCGCGCGGAGATCCCGGCCGTACGGGTGGGCAACCGGGTCACCGCGGTCTTCCCCGACCGGCCGCCGACCCGCGGCTGGCCGGCACCGCCGACGGCCTGCCCCGGCGTGACTCTGGAGCACCGGCCACTGTCGCCCGCGCTGTCACGCCAGCACGCGGCAGCCACCTGACCCGCCGACGACTGCAACGCTCCGGGGCCGGCCGGTGTTCTACAGACGGGCCGGCGCGCCGGGGGCTGCATGCCCCCGGCGCGCGCACCGGATCACGAGAGACCACATGCGAGGAGAGCGGAACATGGGCAGGGACGGTGGAAAGCCGCTGCTGCTGCTGATCGGCAGCAGTGGCCGGCGCAGCCGGGAGTTCATCCTTCGGACGGTGAACCGGCGCTATGCGCTTTGGCTGCTACAGCCGGCCCCGGTGACTTGGGAGGAGCCCTACGTCGTCGGCAGCACCCAGGTCGACAACACCCGTCCCGAACTCCTCATGGAGGCTGCCCGGAGGATAGCCGCCGAGCAGGAGGTGGCCGGCGTGTTCTGCTACGACGAAGGACTCGTCACCCCGGCAGCCCATGTGGCGCAGTCGCTCGGCCTGCCGGGGAACTCCCCCGACACGGTCGCCGCCTGCCGGGACAAGAACGCCACCCGGGTCGCGCTGGAGCGTGCCGGGGTCGCCCAGCCGGCCTCCATCGGCGTGCGCTCCCTGGACGAGGCGCGGGACGCGGCGGAGAAGCTGGGCTTCCCGGTCGTCCTCAAGCCCCGTGGTCTCGCCGGCGGCATGGGCGTGCGCCGGGCCGACGGGCCCGACGAGGTGGAGAGCGCCTACCGGGCGGCGTCCGGCGCCTCCTACCCGGGCGTCCCCGTCTTCGAGGTGTCCGTGCTCGTCGAGGAGTACGTCGACGGCCCCGAGATCAGCGTCGACGCCGTCTTCTTCGAGGGGGAGGGCATCCCGCTGGCGGTGGCCCGCAAGCAGGTGGGCCTCGCGCCCTTCTTCGAGGAGATCGGCCATGAGGTCGACGCGGCCGACCCGCTGCTGTCCGATCCGCAGCTGATCGAGGCGCTGCGGGCCAGCCACGCCGCGCTGGGCTTCCACACCGGCGTCAGCCACACCGAGTTCCGCCTCACCGCGAACGGCCCGCGCCTGATGGAGGTCAACGCCCGCCTCGGCGGCGACATGATCCCCTACCTCGGCGAACTCGCCACCGGCGTCGACGTGGCGATGGCGGCGGCCGACGTCGCAGCGGGCCGGCGCCCTGAGACGACACCGAGCCGGCACCGTGCCGCGGCGATCACCTTCCTGTACCCCGAGCGGGACGTCGAGATCGAGGCGGTGACCGTGCACGAGGACCGGTTCCCGCCCGAGATCCACAGCGCCGACGTGATGGCCGACCCGGGGGCCGTGCTGCGGTTGCCGCCGCGCGGCTACATCTCCCGCTACGCCAGGGTCATCTCCCTCGCGGACACTATGGAGCAGGCCCGGACGGCACTGCTGAAGGCGCCGGAGCTCGTTGAACTCGCGGGCCGATCGGTGGAGGAGTCGTCCTGATGGCCGCGACCGGTCAGAAGTCCTCCGAACCCGGCGGGGCCGGCCACCCGTCGGTCCTGCAGACCCTGCGGGGCATCCCGGGCCCTGTCTGGCTCGTACTCGTCGGCATGCTGGTCAACCGGCTCGGCAATTTCCTCCAGATCTACCTGGTGCTCTACCTCACCGCGAAGGGGTTCTCCGCGACCGAGGCGGGCCTGGCGCTGGGCGCCTACGGCGTGGGCTCCGTGATCGGCGTGCTGGTGGGCGGTTCGGCGTCCGACCGCATCGGCTACGCGTGGACCATCGTCGGCTCCATGGCGCTCGCCGGACTGGGCACGCTGAGCCTGCCCCACCTGGACAGTCTGCCCCTGCTGATCGCGGTGGCCGCGTTCATCGGGCTTCTGGCGCAGATGTACCGGCCGGCCTCCTCGGCCCTGCTGGTGGAGCGCACCCCCGAGGACCGCCACGTGATGGTGTTCGCCGTCTACCGCATGGCGTTCAACCTCGGCACCACGGTCGGCCCGCTACTCGGCGCACTGCTGATCAGTTACTCGTACAACTTGATCTTCTATCTGGAGGCGGCGGCGCAGCTGGTGTTCGCCGTCTTCGCCCTGATGCTGGCGCGTTCCGGGGACACCGCGAGGCCGGTCGAGCACGATGCGAAGGGCCCGACCCGGTCGTACGTGGCCGTGCTTCGGGACACCCGGTACGTGCTGTTCCTGCTGGCGCTGTTCCTCAATGCAGTCGTCTACATCCAGCACACCTCCGCCCTGCCGCTCCAGATCAAGGCCGACGGACACGGCGTGGCCTTCTACTCCAGCCTGCTGTCGCTGAACGCCGTCATGGTCATCTCCCTGGAGCTGCTGCTCACGAAGTACGTGCAGCGCCTTCCCGGCAGGGTCGCCGTGGCGCTCGGCGTCGGACTGGTCGGCGTCGGGATGAACCTGTACGTCGCCGGGCCCAGCATGGCCATGTACGTCGTGGCGACAGTGGTGTGGACGGTGGGCGAGATCATCGGCACTCCGACCGCCTCGGCCTGGCCGGGCCGGGTCGCCCCCGAGTACCTGCGGGGCCGCTACATCGCCGCCGCTGCCTTCCCCATGCAGATCGGCTACGCGATCGGCCCCGTGCTCGGCGTCGCCGCCTGGCAGGCGTCGTCGGCATCGGTGTGGTGGCTGTCCGGACTGCTCACCGTGGGTGCCGTGGCCGCGGCCCTCGTCGGCATGAGCGCGCCCCGCGCGGACACCGGCACCGGTGCCGCCCCGGCTGACGAGCAGGCCGACGAGCCAGCCGGGCGGACAGGCGGCCCGGTCGCCGCCGACACTCCCTGATCCGTCCCAACCCTTGATCCGTGCCGCGCGTTCCGGCACCTGTACTCGGAAGTGAGCGAGCTGCGCATGGCATACGCAGAAGGCATCGAGAAGTTCGTGGAAACGGTGAACGGCGCGCTGCCGCCCGACTTCTACACCTACCCCGTCGAACGGCAGCGCGTCCTGTACGACTCGCTGACCGAAGTGCTGCCCATCCCCGTCCCCGAGGGTGTCTCGCACCGGGACGCGACCGTGGTCCACGAGGGCCGCACGGCCCGCATCCGCATCTACGAGCCGGCCGAACGCGGCGACCACGCCGTGCTCTTCTACATCCGCGGCGGCGGCTTCGTCATCGGCTCGCTGCACAGCCACCACAGCCTGGTCGCCGAACTGGCCGACCGCACCGGGCTGGTGACCATAGCCCTGGACTTCGGCATGGCGCCGGAGAACCCGTTTCCCGGTCCGTTGGAGGACTGCTACGCGGGTCTGTGCGGCACCCTCGCCGACCTTCCCGCGCTCGGGCTGGGCGACCTGGACCCGGATGGTGCAGTGACCTGCGGCGAGAGTTCCGGCGCCAACATGGCGGTGGTGCTGTCGATGATGGCGCGCGACCGCGGCGGCCCCCGGCTGCGCGGCCAAGCCGTGATCAGCCCGGTCCTGGACTTCACCCGTTGGCGCCACGGCGGAGAGGACGCGCCCCTGCTCTCCGGCGGCGAGATGGAGTTCTACACGGCCTGCTACTGTCCGCAGCCCGAGCAGGCCGCGGACCCGTACGTCTCGCCGCTGCTGGAAGGAGCGTTCCACGGTCTGCCGCCGGCCTACATCGCCGGCTGCGAGATGGACTCGCTGTGCGTGGACGCGGAGAAGTACGCAGCCCTCCTCAAGGAGAACGGCACGCCGGTGACGTATGTGCGGGAGGACGGGATGGTGCACGCCCCGGTGCGCGCCCGACGGGTCAGCGAGCCCGCAGCGGACTTCTTCGCCCGTTACTGCACCGCCGTTTCCGCACTGGCGCGGAAGGAGGCTGCCGATGATGAACGCTGACGTGCACGGGGGCCGGGGACAGGGCCCCTGCATCGTCATCGACCCGTACTCCTCGGGGGCCCTGTTCACGGAAGCCCTGCGCAGTCAGGGTGTCCCGGTCGCGGCGGTGGTGAGCAGCCCGCGCCCGCCCGAGGCGTACGCCTCCTCTTACCGACCGCAGGACTTCCCCGACGTCATCGTGTACGACGGGGACTTGGACGACGTCGTACGACGGGTGCGGGCGCTGGACCCGCTCTGTGTCATCGCCGGCTGCGAGTCCGGCGTGGAACTGGCCGAGCGGATCGCCCCCCGGGTGCTGCCGGAGCTGAGCAACGTGCCGGAACTGGCCGAGGCGCGCCGGGACAAGAGCCGTATGGCCGCAGCCGTGCGGGCGGCCGGGCTGCCGGTCATCCCGCAGATCTGCACCGCGAACGTCGAGGAGGCGGCCGCCTGGCTGGAGAGCGAGGGCCTGATCGGGGCCGACCTGGTGATCAAGCCGCCGAAGAGCGCCAGTACCGACGGCGTGATCAAGGTGCAGGGCGGGACGGACTGGCGGGCCGTGTTCGAGCGGCAGATCGGCCGGATCAACCAGTTCGGAGAAGTCGACGACCGGCTCATCGTGCAGAAGTTCGTCACCGGCACCGAGTACGTGGTGGACACTTTCAGCCACGACGGCAAGCATTCCCTCGTGGACGTGTGCTCCTACGGCAAGGTCGACAACGGCCCCAACATGGCCGTCTACGACACCATGCGGTGGCTGCCTCCGGACGAGCCCGTCGTCGCGACCCTCGCCGAGTACGTGTTCGACGTGCTGGACGCGGTCGGCGTCCGCTTCGGCTCCGCCCACGTGGAGGTGATGGGAACCGCGGACGAACCGGTGCTCATCGAGCTGGGCGCCCGTCCGCACGGCGGCGGTCAGCCGCGGTTCAACCGCAACGCCACCGGCGACAGCCAGATCGACCGGACGGTGCGCTGGCTGACGGGGGGCGAACTGCCGCAGGGCTACGAGCTGCTGACCCACCAGATGTGCGTGTTCCACATGGCCCGCCGCTCCGGGATCATGCGCGACACTGCGGTCCTGGACGAGATCCGGACGCTGCCGAGTCACCACTTCTCGGTGCAGAACCTGTCCGACGGTGACCGTGTTTCCGTCACCAGGGACTTGGTCGACAGCCTCAACTTCGGCTTCGTCATCCTCGCCCACCCGGACGATGAACAGATCAAGCGGGACTACCGGATCATCCGTGCCCTGGAACAGAAGCTAGTCATCGAAGAGCCGTGATCAACGCCATTGCGTTCCTGACGAGTTCCCTGGTAGTGATCATGGCACCGGGTCCCGACCTGGCCCTGATGACCCGCCTGGTGCTGGCTGGTTCGCCGCGTACGGCCGCTCCCGCCGCGTTCGGCGTGATCGCGGCGGGAGCCCTCCAGGTAGCTCTGGGCGCCCTGGGGCTCACCGCTCTGCTCGCCGCCCGCCCGGACCTGTTCACCGCCTTCCGGTGGGCAGGCGCCGCCGTCCTGTTGGTCTGGGCGTACCAGGCACTGCGCACGGCACTGCGCACGGCCGCCACCGCGGCGCCCGGTCCCGAGGACCGGGCGGACGACCCACCGCGCGGCCGGTGGCGCGTTTTCGGTCTGGGGCTGCTGTGCACCGGCTCCAATCCCAAGGTCGGCATCTTCCTGATGGCGTTCCTGCCTCAGTTCGTGCCGTCCGGCATGGACCCGACCGTCGGGGTGGTGTTCCTGGCCTGCTGCTACCTCGCCCTGGGGCTGGCCTGGCTGCTCGTGTGGGTGAGGCTGACGCACCGGCTGTCCCGGCACCTGAACTCCCCGTCGGCCCAGCGGCTCACCAGTGGGCTCACCGCCGCCGTCTTCGGCGTGTTCGCGCTACGCCTGGCCCTCGGCGGATGACGACGCCGACAGCGGACCGCGGCCGGAACACCGGCTCGTACCCGCCGGGGCCGGGCCGCTCACACCGCCTGGAACTGCTCCTCCTCCCGGTCGAGCAGCACCTTCGCGTACCGCAGCAGCGGACCGGGCATGCTGAACCGGCTGTGCGCGTCCTCCCGCAGCAGGCTCGCGTCGACCAGCCGGTACAGGGACCACCGGGCCTCCGTCGGCGTCGTACCCGCCGCGTCCGCCACGGTGTAGGCGGTGATGTGGGTGCCCTCGGTCCGGCCGAGCAGCCGGAACACCCGGCGCGCCGGCTCCGGCAGCGCTGTGTACGACAGCTCGAACGCCGCCTGGACCGAGGACAGCAGGTCCCCCGGGAGAGGGGGCTGCCGGAAGAGCCCGGCCTCCTGCAGCTCCACGTAGTACTGGGCAATGCTGAGGCAGGGATGCTGGGCCAGACGCGTCGCGAGGACCCGGATCACCAGGGGCAGCCCGCCGCAGTACCGGCCCAAGGCCATGGCGGCGAGCAACTCCGCCTCGATCCGTTCCGGTCCCAGCAGCCGCCCGAGCAGCGTCAGCGCCTCCTCGTCGTCGAGCGCGTCGACGGCGATCCGCCGTATGCCGTCCCTGGCGACCAGACCGGGCAGTGTGTTGCGGCTCGTGACAAGCACGGCACACCCCTCATCGCCGGGAATGAGGGGGCGTATATGGTCCTCGTCGCGCGCGTTGTCCAGGACCACCAGAACCCGCCGCCCGGACAGCCTGGTGCGGTACAGGTTCGCGACCTCGTCGAGGTGGTCCGGGACACATTCCCCGGGCACGCCGAGCGCGCGCAGGAACGAGGTCAGGGCCGCCTGAGCGTCCAGGGGGCCTCTGCGGGCGTGACCGTGCAGGTCGATGTAGAGCTGCCCGTCCGGGAAGGAGTCCAGCACCCGGTGCGCCCACCGCAGTGCCAGCGCGGTCTTGCCCCCGCCGGGCGGCCCGGTGAGCAGCGCGGCCGGGACTTGGCCGTCCCGCTCGCCGGGAGCGAGGAGCATCTGGTCCAGCTCCCGGATCTGGGCGGCGCGCCCGACGAAGTGCCGGGTCCTGGCCGGCAGCTGCGACGGCTTGCCCTCGGACGGCAGAGGAGGGGCCGACGGCCTGGTCTCCCGCAGGGCGTCCTCCGTCTGCCGGGGCAGCAGCGCACTACTGGGCCAGCTGAGCTGCTGGCGCAGGACCCGCTGATGGACCTGGCGTATCTCCGGGCCGGGCTGCAGCCCCAGTTCGGCGTCGAGCCGCTGCGTGACGTCGGCGAACACCCGCAGCGCTTCGTACTGCTCGCCGCAGCCGGCCAGGGCCAGCATGAGCCGTGCCTCCAGCCCTTCGTGCAGGGGGTCGTCCTCGGCGGCGGCGCGCAGGGCCGACACCACCTGCTCCGGCTGCTCGAACCGCAGCGCGAGGTCCGCGTACAGAAGCAGATTCTCGGTCCGCTGACGGACCGCCGCGGTGGCCGCCGAGTGAAGGGCCAGCTGCGGCTCGTCGGCGAGGATGGGGCCGCGCCAGCACTGGTGCGCGAGTGCCGCGAGCTCGTACGCGACCTTTGCCTCCCCTCGGGCATGGGCCTGCCGCGCCTTCTCCGTCAGGTCCCGGAAGCGGGTCAGGTCGACCTGATCGTGTCCGACCGACAGAGCGTAGCCGGTCGGAGTGCGGACCAGGTAGGAGGCGGCCTGGTCCGCAGAACCGGAACCGGAGGAGCGCAGAAGTCTGCGCGCCTGGCTCACGTACGTGTGGATCAGATGCTGGTAGGAACGCGGTGGCTCCTTCGGCCAGAGGGTGCTGCCTATCACGTCGAAACCGGCCGACTGCGGATGGCACAGCGCCAGCAGTGACAATAAGCGCCGCAGCTTGAGAGAGCGTACGTCGCTCACTATCACGGCAGCTGTAGTTC
>NZ_JBHSPC010000119.1:0-57710 GCF_042656345.1 Streptomyces incanus | reverse complement strand
CCCGCCCACCGCCACCGACCCGACCTGGATCCGCCGGCTCCTGCGGCGCGGGGCGAGCGTGGTCGGAACGGACGGCATGCCGAGAGAAATCGCAGTCATCTGCTGTGCAACCCCAAGTCGTGGATCAAGGTCCGGCTCCCGGTGAGCAGCGGGCTCCGGGCTCCGAGATTACGGCACGGCCCTCGGCCCCGGCACATCCCGGCGGCAAACCCACCCAAAGGGCGATGGCCCGGAACGAAAGGGTTCCAGGCCATCGTGAACGGCAGGTGTCCGGCGAATGTGTACCGGACAGACCCTACGAGATCCGTATCGGGTTCACCACGTCCGCGACGAGGACGAGGAGGGTGAAGCAGACGAAGACACCGGCCACCACATAGGCCACCGGCATCAGTTTCGCCACGTCGAACGGGCCCGGGTCGGGGCGGCGCAGCACCCTGGCGAGGTTGCGGCGCAGCGACTCCCACAGGGCGCCCGCGATGTGCCCGCCGTCGAGGGGCAGCAGCGGGAGCATGTTGAACAGGAACAGGGAGAGGTTGAAGCCCGCGAGCAGCATCACGAACATGGCCATCTGCTGCGAGGCCGGGATGTCGAGCGTGGCGATCTCGCCGCCGACCCGGGCCGCTCCGACGACGCCCATCGGGGAGTCCGGCTCTCGCGGGCCGTCACCGAAGGCGGCGTCCCACAGGGCGGGCACCTTGGACGGCAGAGCGGCGAGGGAGTCGATCGCGTCGCCGACCCGGTCGGTCATCCAGACCACGGAGTCGCCGAAGTCCTGCTTCACGACGCCGGTGGCCGCGCTGAAGCCGAGGAAGCCCGCCTTGACGTACTCGCCCTCGACATAGATCCCGTGGGAGTCCTTCTTGGCGACCAGGTTGGTGGCGATCTTCGCCTGGAGGGTGACCTCCTGGCCGTCGCGGTCGACGACGATCGGCACGGCCTTGCCGGCGCTGTCGCGGATGAGGTCGGACAGCGTGGCCCAGTCGTCGGTCCTGACGCTGTTGAACGCGACGATCCTGTCGCCCGCCTCCATGCCGGCCGCGGCGGCCGGGGACCGGGGGTCGGACTGCTTGCACTCGTCGCGGTTCTCGCTCTGCGAGATGACGCAGGGGGAGACGGAGCTGACGGTGGTGGTCTGCTGCTGGATGCCGAAGCCCATCAGCACGGTGAGGAACAGCACGACCGCGAGGATCAGGTTCATGAACGGGCCCGCGAACATCACGATCACCCGTTTCCAGGGTTTCCGTGTGTAGAACAGGCGTTTCTCGTCGCCGGGCTGCAGTTCCTCGAAGGCGGCGGAGCGGGCGTCCTCGATCATGCCGCGCCACGGTGAGGTGGAGCGGGCCTCGATGCGTCCGTCGGCGCCGGGCGGGAACATGCCGATCATGCGGATGTAGCCGCCGAACGGGATCGCCTTGACGCCGTACTCGGTCTCGCCCTTGTGCCGGGACCAGAGGGTCGGGCCGAAGCCGACCATGTACTGGGGCACCCGGATGCCGAACATCTTGGCGGTGGAGAGGTGTCCCAGCTCGTGCCAGGCGATCGAGACCAGCAGGCCGACTGCGAAGACGACTATGCCGAGGATGAACATCAGGATCGTCATGCACGCGCCTCCGCGCTCGCCGTACGGGCTGTCAGTTCCCGGGTCCTCGCTCGCGCCCAGGTCTCCGCTTCGAGGACGTCCGGGACCGTCAAAGAGGTTCCCGGCCGGGGGGTGCCGTGCTCCTCGACCACCCGGGTGACCGTATCGATGATCCCGTTGAACGGCAGCGCGCCGGAGCGGAACGCCTCCACACACTCCTCGTTCGCCGCATTGAATACCGCCGGGGCGGTTCCCGCGAGCCCGCCCACGTGCCGGGCCAGGTTCACCGAGGGGAAGGCCTCGTTGTCGAGGGGGTGGAACTCCCAGGTGGACGCCTTGCTCCAGTCGAAGACCGGGGCGGCGTCGGGGACCCTTTCGGGCCAGCCGAGGCCGATGGCGATGGGCCCGCGCATGTCGGGGGGCGTCGCCTGGGCCAGTGTCGATCCGTCCGTGAACTCAACCATCGAGTGGACATACGACTGCGGGTGCACGACGACCTCAATGCGATCGAAGGGAATGTCGTACAGGAGGTGCGCCTCGATGACTTCGAGGCCCTTGTTGACGAGGGTCGCGGAGTTGATCGTGATCACCGGGCCCATGGCCCAGGTGGGGTGGGCCAGGGCGTCCTCGACGGTGACGTTCGCCAGTTCGTCCCTGGTACGGCCGCGGAAGGGGCCGCCGGACGCGGTGACCACGAGCTTTTGGACATCCGCGCGGGTTCCGGCGGCCAGCGCCTGGAACAGCGCGGCGTGCTCGGAGTCGACGGGGATGATCTGTCCCGGCGCGGCCAGTGCCTTGACCAGCGGGCCGCCGACGATCAGCGACTCCTTGTTGGCGAGCGCGAGGGTGCGGCCCGCCTCCAGGGCGGCGAGGGTCGGGGCCAGTCCGATGGAACCGGTGATGCCGTTGAGGACGGTGTGGCAGTCGGAGGCGGCGAGCTGCGTGGCCGCGTCCGCTCCGGCCAGGATCTCGGGCAGCGGCTCTCCCGCGCCATACCACGCGGTCAGCGCGTCACGCAGCGCGCCGACGACGTCCTCGCGGGCGACGGCGACCGTGCGCACCCGCAGCCGGTGGGCCTGTTCGGCGAGGAGCGCGACGCGGCCGCCGTTGGCGGACAGGCCGGTGACGCGGAAGCGGTCGGGGTTGCGCAGTACGAGATCGATGGCCTGGGTGCCGATCGACCCGGTGGAGCCGAGGATCACCACGTCCTTGGGGCCGTTCCCCGCCACGGGGTCGTACACCAGGTGCGGGTCGGCGAGCGGAGCTGGAGCGTCGGTCATGGACCCCATTGTGTCCGGTCGCGGGTACTGCCGGGGCCTCGCCCCGGCAGCTCGTGCGTCATGGTCTGCGCCGGCGTTCCGTCACCGGTCCGCCCGGTCCATCCCATTCCGTCCCTGCTCCTTCCCTTCCTCCTCCCCGTTCCTCCCGGCTCCCTCCCGGCATCACCCGTGCCCGCCGGCTCCGGGCCACCGCGGCCGGCCGCCTCAGCGGATCGGCCGGTGCTGGTTCTCCCGGGTGCTCGGGCCGGGCGCGGCGTCCGCGATCCAGGGGCCGTCGCCCGAGGGGTCGACGACGCCCTGCTCCAGCCAGGTGTACGTGCCGGAGAGCACACCTTTGACGACCCTGCGGTCGATGTCGTCGGTGTTGGTCCACAGCCGGTCGAAGAGCTCCTCGACGCGGACGCGGGACTGGCGGCAGAAGGCGTCGGCGAGCTGGTAGGCCTCGCGGCCGTTCTCGCCGCGGGTGCGCAGGAGTTCGGCGCGGACGCAGGCGGCGCTCATCGCGAACAGTTCGGCGCCGATGTCGACGATCCGGCCCAGGAAGCCCTGCTTGGTCTCCATCCGGCCCTGCCAGCGGGACATGGCGTAGAAGGTGGAGCGGGCGAGCCTGCGGGCCGCGCGCTCGACGTACCGCAGATGCGGCGACAGGTCGATGCCGTGCTTGAACTCACCGTAGGTGCCAGGGACCTGTCCGGGCCCCGCGACGAGCTTGGGCAGCCACTTCGCGTAGAAGAGGCCGGCGTTCGCCCCTGCCCTCGCCTTGTCGCCCAGGCTCTTCTCGGGGTCGATGAGGTCGCCGGCGACCGACAGGTGGGCGTCGACGGCCTCCCGCGCGATCAGCAGGTGCATGATCTCGGTGGAGCCCTCGAAGATGCGGTTGATGCGCAGGTCGCGCAGGATCTGCTCGGCGGGGACCGCCCGCTCACCGCGTTCCCGGAGGGAGTCGGCGGTCTCGAAGCCGCGTCCGCCGCGGATCTGGACCAGTTCGTCGGCCATCAGCCAGGCCATCTCCGAGCCGTACAGCTTGGCGAGCGCGGCCTCGATGCGGATGTCGTTGCGGTTCTCGTCGGCCATCTGCGAGGACAGGTCGAGTACGGCCTCCAGGGCGAAGGTGGTCGCCGCGATGAACGCGATCTTCGAGCCGACCGCTTCGTGCAGTGCCACCGGTTTGCCCCACTGCTCGCGGGCCGCCGACCATTCGCGGGCGATCTTCAGGCACCATTTTCCGGCGCCGACGCACATCGCGGGCAGGGACAGCCGCCCGGTGTTCAGCGTGGTGAGCGCGATCTTCAGGCCCTGCCCCTCCTCGCCGATGCGGTGGGCGGCGGGGACCCGGACGCGGTGGAAGCGGGTGACGCCGTTCTCCAGGCCGCGCAGGCCCATGAAGGCGTTGCGGTTCTCGACGGTGATGCCCTCGGAGTCCGCTTCCACGACGAACGCGGTGATGCCGCCCCGGTGACCCTCGGACTTCGGCACGCGGGCCATGACGACGAGGAGGTCGGCGACCACGCCGTTGGTCGTCCACAGCTTCACGCCGTCGAGGACGTAGGCGTCGCCGTCCGGGACGGCGGTGGTGGCGAGCCGTGCCGGGTCGGAGCCGACGTCGGGCTCGGTGAGCAGGAAGGCCGAGATGTCGGTGCGGGCGCAGCGCGGCAGGAAGGTGTCCTTCTGCTCCTGGGTGCCGAACATCTTCAGCGGCTGCGGGACGCCGATCGACTGGTGGGCGGAGAGCAGGGCGCCGATCGCGGGGCTGGCGGAGCCGACCAGGGCGAGGGCCTTGTTGTAGTAGACCTGTGTCAGGCCGCGGCCGCCGTACTTGGTGTCGATCTTCATGCCGAAGGCGCCGAGTTCCTTGAGGCCGGTGACCACCTCGTCGGGGATGCGGGCCTCGCGGTCGATCAGGGCTCCGTCGATCCGTGTCTCACAGAAGTCGCGGAGCTTGGCCAGGAACTCCTCGCCGCGCTCGGCGTCCTCGGCGGCCGGGAGAGGGTGGGGGTGGATGAGGTCGAGCCGGAAGCGGCCGAGGAACAGTTCCTTGGCGAAGCTGGGCTTGCGCCAGTCCTGCTCCCGGGCGGCCTCCGCGACCTGACGGGCCTCCCGTTCGGTGACGGTGGGTCGGGACAAGGACTCGGGTGTTGCGGACATGAGGCTCACCTCGCCGCGTATCGGAAGGTATGCGGAATGTGGAGGGTTCGGCACCGGCCCCGAGGACCGTTTCATGCGATCTTGGGGGTTACGTCACCGACTGGTGCTACCCGTACGTATCTACCCGATTCGTAGCGACCCCGCCACCCTTTGTGCACCCGTTCGGCCGATCCGTCGCGGCCTCCCGGCCGGGCCGGACCCCCTCGGGATGACGGTGGCGCGCTCGTGGCAACCTGGGTGGCACGGGGGTCCGGCTCACGTCTCGCCCGCAAGCGGCGGACAGGTCGGCACACCCCCGCTGTCGAAGCGCTTCGACAGTTGTATGGACACGCACCCGTGCTGGTATTAGGGTCGAGTCACCGATCAAGTCACCCTCACCCGTCCCATCGTCCTGGCGCACTGTCGAAGCGCTTCGCAACAATTGGAGAGCTGGATGGTCACCCTCGCCGAGGTCGCCCAGCACGCCGGAGTCTCGGCGAGCACGGTGAGTTATGTCCTCAGCGGCAAGAGGTCCATCTCCGCGAACACCCGGCAGCGGGTCGAGGAGAGCATCCGCACGCTCGGGTACCACCCGAACGCCGGGGCCCGCGCCCTGGCCAGCAGCAGGTCCAACATCATCGCGCTGATGGTCCCGCTGCGGACGGACATGTACGTGCCCGTGATGATGGAGATCGCCATCGCCGTGGCCACCACGGCCCGCGCCCACGGGTACGACGTCCTGCTGCTCACCGGCGAGGAGGGCCCCGACGCGGTGCGCCGCGTCGCGGGCAGCGGACTCGCCGACGGGATGATCCTGATGGACGTCGAACTCGAGGACGAACGGCTGTCGTTGCTGCGCGGCGGGGACGCCCCCGGTGGAACACCGCCGGGCGTACGGGCCGACCAGCCGGCGGTGCTGATCGGACTGCCCGCCGACACCTCCGGCCTGACCTGCGTCGACCTCGACTTCCGGGCCACCGGTGCGCTCTGTGTGGAGCATCTGACGAAGCTGGGGCATCGCGACATCGCCGTCATCGGCGAGGCCCCCGCGGTGTACGAACGGCACACCGGCTTCGCCGAGCGCACCCTGGAGGGACTGCGCTCCGAGGCACGGGAGTCGGGAGTGCGGCTGCTGCACCGGCCGTGCGAGGGCGGGTACGACGCGATGGCCTTGACGCTCGCCCGGATCCTCGACGAGCGTCCGGGCACCACCGGGTTCGTCGTACAGAACGAGTCGGCGGTCGAACCGCTGCTCGCCCTGCTGCGGCAGCAGGGGCGGGCCGTGCCGGAGGACGTCTCGGTGGTCGCCGTCTGCCCCGAACAGGTCGCCGTCCAGGCCTCGGTGCGGCTGACGTCGGTCGCCATTCCCGCGCAGGAGATGGGCCGGTACGCCGTGGAGCACCTGGTCGCCAAGCTCGACGGGCGGAGCGGGGACGAGGTCGTGCTGATCGCGCCCGAGCTGACGGTCCGGGCGAGTTCGGGCCCGGCCCCCGTCCGGACGTAACCCGCCCCGCCCCGCCCCGCCGTCGCTCCTCCGTGGGGTGGGCGGCCGGCCGCCCACCCCACGGAGGCCGGGGTCAACTGCTGCTGACCGTCAGGTTGTCGGTGCGGAAATCCAGACCGCCGGGCGATGAGGTGATCTCGTAGCCGAACTGGACGTCGCCGATGGTCTCGTTGCCCATCCAGCCTTTGGTGTCCTTGATCCAGTCGAGGATCGGCAGGATGTTGACGGTCCCGGAAGTGGAGCGGGACGTGCGCAGGAACGAGAAGACCTCGTTGGCGCCGTTGTCGCCCTTGTAGACGTTCCAGGTGTGGCCGCCGAGGCTGACCGTGCCCTGCGGGCTGCCGAGCGGGCCGACGGGGCCGTACTGGTTGACCCAGAGCATGATCTCGTAGTCGTAGTCCGTGTCCCAGATGTCGTACGACGTGTTGTACGCGCCCGCGGACGGGACGGTGACGTTGTAGCTGCTGGTCAGCGAACGGAGCGAGTCGATGGGCTTGTTGACCACCTTCTTGGCGTTCGGATACGACTTGATGCCCCCGGTGCCCGGGTGGTTGGCCCACGCGCCCCAGTTGGTACCGGAGTTGGCCCAGACGCACTGGCTGCCGGCGCCGGAGCCCCAGATGTTGTTGTAGAGGATGTAGCCGTTCAGCGTGGTGTTGCCCCACTGGTCGCAGGAGCTCCAGATCGCGGCGTGGGCGGGGGCGGAGGCCGCGCCCACGGTGATGCCGAGGGCGAGGGCGGGGGCCGCCAGGACCGTGCCGATCCTGCTCAGGATGTTTGGTGCCATGGGGTTCCTTCCATGGGTGGGGGGAGCGCCGATGTCACCGCGCCTTCAGGGTGAGGACGCGGTCTTCGTGGGCGACGAGGTCGAGCGGCTCGACGCCGTCGGAAGTCCGAAGTGCGATGCGGACGGTGCGGGTGGGACGCAGGACGGCGGTGGCGCCGTCCTGCGTCCAGGTGAGGTCGAGGACGGCGCCGAAGCGGGTCCGTACGCCGTGCAGCGCCCCGCGCGGGTATTCCGCGGGCGGGGCGGGCAGCAGGACCAGCCGGTCGGGGGTGGACTGCACGAGCGCCTCGATCAGCACGGCCGGGAGGGTGTGGGCGGCGTCGGCGTTGTAGACGTCGCGGTGGGGGTAGTGCGCGCTCATCAGGGAGGCGTGGAAGAAGTCGCCGTCGAGGACGCTGCCGAGGGCACTCGCGACCCGTTCGGCGTCGCGGAGGCGAGCGGCGATCAGGGCGTGGTGCAGGTGGCCGTGGGCGGAGTCGTTCTCGGAGCCGCGCAGTTCGAGGGCGCGGTGGGCGGCGGCGGCCAGGTCCGGGGTGTCGTAGGGAGTGATCTCGTGCAGCGGCCAGACGGCGTAGAGGTGGCTGAGGTGGCGGTGGTCGTAGGCGTCGGTGAGGTCGGGCCGGGCCCATTCGGCCAGTGCACCGTCCGCGTTGATCCGGTGCGGCGGGAGCCGGTCGGCGAGGGCCCGCCAGCGGTCGGCGTGCTCGGGGTGGCGGTCGGCGGCGGTGCGCAGCGCGTGCCGGGCGGCGGAGAGGTCCATGGCCGCGTTGACCGTGCCCCAACCGGCGTTCGCGGGACGGTTCTCGGGTGAGTAGGAGGGGACGACGACCAAATGGCCCTCGTCGTCGGTGCGGGTGAGGAAGTCCTCGTAGAACAGGGCGACTTCGGCGAGAACGGCGGTGGTGCGGGGATCGTGCTCGCCGCGGATGTCGTCGTGGTCGACGAGCGGTCCGAGGAGCCAGTCGGCGCCCGCTGTCCACAGGTGCAGCGGGTACTCGCGGTTGAAGTGGTACGCGTGCCCGGACTCGCCGTCGGAGTGCGCGGGCGCGACCACGCCCCGGGCGCCGAAGACCTCCCGGGCGTTGTCCCGCCAGTCGGGCAGCTGACGTTGGACGAGTGACGCCAGTGCCTCGGTGACCTCGGGGAGGGCGGCCGCGGCGGCGGAGGCGGTCTGGAGGTTGAGGTTGGCGTCGTTGGTGAAGGCGCCGGACCAGGCGGTGTCCCAGTCGCCGGTCCACAGGCCGGTGAGGCGGGGCGGGAACAGGCCGCCGGAGGACAGCAGGTGGTAGCGGCCGGCCGCGAAGAGGCGTTCGAGCCCGGCCGCGCTGCGCGGCCCGGCCAGCAACTCCGATCCCGGCAGGGCGCGTTCGGCCGGGTCGGCGGCCAGGTCGAGGGTGACGCGCTCGTAGGCGGTGCGGTGGAGGGACAGGTGACGGGACAGGAGGGCGTCGTACGCCTCCGCGGGCGACCCCGGCCCCGCCCCCGCTTCGTCCTCGTGCTCGCCGTGGTCGACCAGGTCCCGCAGGGCGCGGCCCTCGGCGACCACGTCCGCCTCCCCGGTGTGCCGGCGTACCCGGGTGAGCAGGAGTACGGATCGCGCGCCCTCGACCCGCACGCCCGGCGGGGCGAGCGTCGTCACGCCGCCGGTGGCGGCGACCAGGGTGACGCCGGTGTACGCCAGGCCGCTGTCCGGGTAGCGGGCGCGCAGGCTCAGCAGGGCGCCCTCAGCGGTGAGGACGGCACCGTGTCCGACGCCGAGCCCGGTGGGGGCACCGTCGAGACGGTGGTCCAGGCGGATGTCGAGGGTGAGGTCCGGCCCGGTGACGTACTGGACGATCACGTCGTCGGCGCGGGAGACGAAGACGCGGCCGGTCCGGCCGGCGCGGGTGGCCTCCGCCACTCCGGTACGGAAGTCGACGGCGCGACGGTGGAACGACGGGGCCTCGGTGTCGTCCTGGATGCCCTCGGGTCGGCGCAGGCGTACCTGGAAGGCCGGGTGGAAGGGCCGTACCCACTGGAGCGGCCGGCCGTCGGTGAAGGTCTCTGCGGCGCTCGCGTCCCCGGCGAGCAACCGGTCCTGGAGGGCAGGCAGTTCGTCGGCCAGCCGGGGCGGCAGCCGGTCCTCGTCGGCGCCGACCGGACGGACCAGGGTGTGATGGGTGACGACGACCCGTTCGTCGTCCGGGTCACCGAACACAAGAGCGCCGTGGTGGCCGTTCCCGCTCAGGAAGGCGTCCTCCCAGCGGGCGGCGGGCCGCGGTTCCCAGGTCCCGTGGACGGGTGCGGTGCCGTTCATGGGCGTGCTCGTGAACGCGTTCCGGGGTGCGTTCACGGGCGCAGCACCGCCGCGCCGTGGCGGCCGAGGGCGACCCGGTCGGTGACGTCGGTGCCGGTGAGCAGGTCGTGGTGGGTGCCCGGCAGGTCGACGGCGACCGGTTCGCGGCCGTGGTTGAGCAGGAACAGCAGGTCGCCCCGGCGTACCGCCTCGACCTGGTCGGGGAGCCCGTCGAGCACCGGCCGCACGCCCGCGCCGACGGCGATCCGGGTGAGCAGGTCGCGCAGCGCCTCGGGTTCGGGCAGCGTCGAGACGTACCAGGCGCGGCCCTTGCGCAGGACGGCGGGCAGTCCGTCGAGTTCGCCGCCCTTGTAGGCGGTCGTGGCGTCGGCGGTGCCGTCGGCCTCCAGTTCCTCGGACCACAGGGTGCCGCGAAAGCCCTCGCAGGCGACGGTCTCCCCTGCGGCCAGCGGCCACCACTCGTGCAGGGTGCGGATGCCGAAGAGGTCCCTCAGCCGGGCGTCCATGCCTCCGGGCCGCACCCGGTCGTCCTCGTCGGCGACGCCGGTCAGGAAGCCGCAGACGAGGGTGCCGCCGCCGCGTGCATGGGCGAGGAGGTTGTCGACGGCCGCGTCCGTGAGCAGGTAGAGCTGGGGGACGACGACCAACGGGTAGGCGGACAGGTCGTGTTCGGGGTGGGCGAAGTCGGTGGTGAGGTGGGCCTGCCACAGGGCGCGGTGCCAGGCACGCAGCATGCCGGGATGGTCGACCTCGCGGGACGGCCGGGCGTCCTGGTCGCCGGCCCACCAGGAGTGCCAGTCGTGCAGTACGGCGATGTGGGCGGTGCCGTGCGTGCCGGTGACGTGCGGGGCGATCCGCGCCAGGTCGGCGCCGAGCCGCGTGACCTCCTGGTACGTACGGCCCTGCTCGCCCGCGTGGCTCACCATCCCGGAGTGGAACTTCTCCGCGCCCTGCCGGGACTGGCGCCACTGGAAGTAGCAGACGGCGTCCGCGCCGCGCGCCACGGCCTGCAGGGACCACAGGCGGTTGAGGCCGCGGGGTTTGGGGTGGTTCACCCCGCGCCAGTTGACCGCTCCGGCCGCCTGTTCCATGAGCATCCAGGGGCCCTGGGCCTGGGAGCGCGTCATGTCCTGGACCAGGGCGCCCTCCTGGGCGCCGAAGGGATCGCGCGGGTCGGGGTAGAGGTCGACGGAGACGACGTCCTCCTCCCCGGCCCAGCGCCAGGCGTCCTGCCCCGCCCACAGCGGCATGAAGTTGGTGGTGACCGGGAGGTGCGGGGTGTGCCGGCGGACGATGTCGCGTTCGGCGGCGTAGCACTCCAGGAGCATGTCGGACGTGAACCGCTTGAAGTCCAGCACTTGGGTGGGGTTCTTCAGGTAGTGCGGGTGGCGGGGCGGCATGACCTCGGCCCAGTCGCCGTAGCCCTGGCTCCAGAAGGCGGTGCCCCAGGCGGTGTTGAGGGCGTCGAGGCTGCCGTGGCGCTCGCGGAGCCAGTCGCGGAAGCGGGCGGCGGCCTCGTCGCCCCAGTCGTAGGTGCAGTACTCGTTGTTGATGTGCCACATGGTGAGGGCGGGGTGGCCGGCGTAGCGGGCGGCCAGGTCCTCGGTGAGGGCGGCGGCGTAGCGGCGGTAGGTGGCACTGGAGTGGGAGAAGTGCTGTCTGCCTCCCCACCACTCGGTGCGGCCCTCCTCGTCACGGGGCAGGGTGTCGGGGTGGAGGTGCCCCATCCAGGGCGGCGGCGAGGCCGTCGGGGTGGCGAGGACGACGCCGACACCGGCCTCGTGCATCAGGTCCATGACGCGGTCCAGCCAGGCGAAGTCTCTTTCTCCCGGGCGGGGTTCGAGCTTCGCCCAGGAGAACACGCCCAGTGTGACGGTGTTGACGCCGGCCTGCTTCATCAGGCGGACGTCCTCGTGCCAGGTCTCCTCGGGCCACTGCTCGGGGTTGTAGTCGCCGCCGTAGAGGATGCGCCCGCGGGTGGCGTCGCTCAGTCCGGGCATCAGGTCCGCTCCCGGTGGGTGAGGGACGTACGGGATGTGCGGGACGCGTGCATGACCTACCTCGTTCTGCGGGTGTCGGGGGTGGGACGGCCGGTGGGGAGCCGCGGGCGCGGCCGGGGCTCCCCCTCCGTCAGCCCTTCACGGCGCCGGTGAGCATGCCCTTCTTGAAGTGCTTCTGGACGAAGGGGGACAGCACGGCGACCGGGAGCAGGGCCATGACCATGACGGCCATCTGGACGGCCAGTCCCGACAGCTGCCCGGTCCTGATGGCCTGGCCGAGGCCGACGGGGGCCTCCTGTTTCTGGACGAGCTGGATCATGACGTTCTGCAGGGGCAGCATGTTCTGGTCGTTGAGGTACAGGGAGGCGTTGAACCAGGCGCTCCAGTAGCCGACGGCGTAGAAGAGCGTGATGACGGCGATCACCGCGCGGGACAGCGGCATGACGATCTGCCACAGGATGCGGAAGTCGCCCGCACCGTCGATGCGGGCGCTGTCGACGAGTTCCTGCGAGATGTTCATGAAGAAGCCGCGCAGGACCAGGATGTTGAAGACGCTGAGGGCACTGGGCAGGATCAGGGCGAGGTAGGTGTCGGTCAGGCCGAGCGTCTGCACCAGCAGGTACGTCGGGATGAGGCCGGCGCTGAAGAACATGGTCGCCAGCAGCGTAATCAGGATCCAGCGGTGCCCGAGCGAGTCGGTGCGCGACAGGCCGTAGGCGCAGAGCACGGACACGGTCATCGAGAACAGGGTGCCGACCAGGGTGACGCCGATGCTGACCAGCGCGGCCCGGGTGACCTGGCCGCCGCTGAGCAGTTCCTGGTAGGCGATGAAGGTGATGTCCTTGGGCACCATCACCAGGCCGCCGGCCTCGTCGATGGTCTTGCGGGTGGACAGGCTGGTGACGATCACGATCCACAGCGGGAAGACGACCGCCAGGCAGGCGAGGACCAGGATGACGCCCTTGCCCGCGAGCCCGGCCTTGGTGGGCGCTTCTTCCCACACCGGGCGGGGCGGGGCGGCCCAGCCCCGGACCCTGCGCCTCGTGGGTTCGTCGATCACGGCGGTCACTTCTTGTACACCCCCTGCTCGCCCATGAGATGGGCCACCTTGTTCGCGGCGAGGACCAGACCGAGGCTGACCACGCCCTTGATGAGGCCGGCGGCAGCCGCGTAGCCGAAGTCCTGGTTGCGCACGCCGTTCCACCAGACGAAGGTGTCGAGGACCTCCGACGCCCCTGGTCCGACGGCGTCGCGTTGCAGCAGGATCTGCTCGAAGCCGACGGTGAGCGCGTCGCCCACCCGCAGGACGAGCAGCAGCGCGATCACGGGCCGCAGCGCGGGCAGGGTGACGTGCCACATCCGGCGCCGGCGTCCGGCGCCGTCCATGGCGGCGGCCTCGTACAGGTCGGGGCTGACGGAAGCCAGCGCGGCGAGGAAGACGATGATCCCCCACCCGGCGTCCTTCCACACGCTCTGCGCGGTGAGCAGGAACATGAAGGTGTCGGGGTTGGTCATGACGTCCAGGCCGTCGTGGCCGTTCTGGCGCAGGAGCTGCGAGAAGATTCCCGCGCCGCCGAACAGCTGCTGGAAGACGGCGATGACCAGGACCCAGGAGAAGAAGTGCGGCAGGTACAGGACGGCCTGCGCGACCGCCCGCACCCGGGGCCTGATCACGCTGTTGATGAGCAGCGCGAGCAGGATCGGAATCGGGAAGAACAGCACGAGCTGGAGGAAGAAGAGCACCAGGGTGTTCTTCAGGGCGTTCCAGAACGCCGAGTCCTCCATGATCCGCTGGAAGTTCTCCAGGCCCACCACGGGGCTGTTCAGTATCGAGACGACGCCGTTGTCGCTGATGTAGGGGTCGTAGTCCTGGAAGGCAACGATGTTGCCGAGGATCGGCAGGTAGTTGAAGACCAGGACCAGTGCCACGGCGGGCAGGGCCATCAACAGCAGGACGCGGTCGCGCCGGTATCTGAGCCGCAGGCTCAGGGTGCCCCGTTTTTCCCGGGGTGGTACGTCCGGGGGGCCGGCGGCGTCACCGGACGCCGCCGGCCCCTCGACCGGCTTCGTGGCCTCGGCCTTGCTCCGAGGCACCGTGCTGTGCGACACGGCGGTTCTCCTTGCCCCGGCCCCGGGTCAGCCGGCCGCCGGGCCGTTCTCGTCGAGGATCTTCTGATACCAGTCGCGCAGCTTGTCCCCGCCCTTGCTCTTCCAGTCGGACACGGCCTGCTGCATGTCGCCGATCTTCTTGTGGCCGCGGACGATGTCGTCCTCGAGCTGCTCGAAGTCGTTGGAGAGGCTGGTCAGGCGGGAGGGCTCGGTGATCTGCATCCCGTAGAAGGGGGTCTTCCTGGTGAAGGCTCCCATCCGCTGCTGCCACTCGACCTGCCCCTTGGCGACGTTCGCGAAGTCGGGGTGGGCGATGGTCGGGGCGGGGCTCGCCACCATCACATAGGCGTTGACGACGTGGTTGTTGCCGGTGTCGTTCTTGACCGGGACGCCGTTCTCGACGCTGTAGTGGGTGCCCTCGACGCCGTAGTTGGTCAGCATGAACTCCTTGGTGCCGTACGGCGCCGCGGTGACGTTGGCGACCGCCAGGGTGTCGCGGATGACGGCCTCGGAGGCCTTCTTGTTGACGAAGGCGAAGATGTTGGCCGGCTGCGTCGCGTACAGCGTGGGGTCGCCGCCGCCGTGGCCGAAGATGTCCATGCCCCAGATCTCGAAGTCCGGGTTCTGGATGGCCTGGGCCGCGGTCAGGCCGTACCAGCTGGAGATGTCGTTGTTGTAGATCAGGAACTCGCCGGCGGCGAACTTGGTGCTGGGATCGGTGGCCTGGCTCTTGCCGAGCTTGAAGTCGGGGTGCACCACACCGGCGGCGAACAGCTTGCGGGTCCATTCCAGGGCCTCGAGGTACTGCTCCAGCTCGGCCCGGTAGACCAGCCTGCCATCCTCCTCGATCCAGCCGAGCGGCTTCTCCTGGCCGGAGGGCACGCCGAACGCGTTGAACGCGGTCCACTTCATGTCGCCGCAGGCCCACCGCTTCGCCTTCGCGTTGGTGGCGTCCTTGGCCAGGGCCATGAACTCGTCGGCGGAGGTGGGAATGTCGTAGCCCTCCTCGTCGAAGATGTCCTTGCGGTAGTACGGCACGATGTTGGTGACGTAGGAGGCGGGCATCGGCAGGCCGCGCAGTTTGCCGCCGAAGATGGAGCGCTGCCAGGCGTCCGTCGGGATCGCCGCGAGGTTCGGGTACTCCTTGACCTTGTCCCCGGACAGGTAGGGGCCGAGGTCGGCGAACTTGCTCGTGACGGCGCTCGGTATCTTGCCGCCCATGTTCCAGCCGGGGATCACCACGACGTCCGGGACGTCGCTGGAGGCGAGGACCGCGCCGAGCTTCTGGTCGTAGGTGTTGCCGTCCTGGTTCTGCCAGGCGACGTCGACGCCGATCAGGTCGTTCATGGCCGTGTAGTAGGCGTTGTCGCCCTTGGGCGGCGAACCCCAGAACGGCGCCATGATGGTGACCTTGCCGCCCTTGCCGAGCTTCTTCGGCACCGAGGTCTTCAGGCCGGCGAGGTCGAGCTTGCCGGTGAAGCCGACCGCGGAGCCGTTCTTCGACGCGATGTCCGGGGTCACCACGCTGCCGGCCACGAAGGCCGGGAGGATGTCCTTCGCGTCCTTGCCCGAGGTGGTGCCCTCCCGCGAGCCGCTGTCCGCACCACCGCACGCGGCGAGCAACGGCATTCCCCCCGCCACCGCTGCGGTGGCGACCGCCGTGGAGGCGAGGAAGCTTCTCCGACTGGGCCCGGAGGAGGTGGAGGCGTTCGGCGTCATTGCGTCAACCCTTCATGGCGCACCAGGACACCCGGCGGCGGCCGTCGGCTGCGGTGTCTTCACTGGAACTGGCTGAGCCGAAGCGGTCGTTCGGAGGGAACGTGCCGGGGAGGCGGCCCCGCAGTCGAAGCGCTTCGATGTTGCTGCGAGGTTAAGTGAACACCCAGGGACGCACAAGAGTTGCTTACAAGATTCCTCGGAGGTGCGCCGAGGAACTGCACGAGCACCATGCACGCGCACTCTTCAAGGAAATATCCGTGAGATCCCGCCGGGCATCCGATCGCGCGCACCCATGTCCTTGACACCCACCCCTACTCGGAATCAGCATCGAAGCGCTTCGAAAGCGCTTCGTCGTTCCACCGCAAGGGGATGCCCACGTGACCGCACCAACGCCGCCCACTCCGCCTTTCCGCGATCCGCGCCTGCCGTTCGCGAAGCGCATCGACGACCTTCTGTCGCGACTGACCCTCGAGGAGAAGATCGGAGCTCTGCACCAGTTCACGCCCGCCGTCGAGCGGCTGGGCGTCGCCGCCTTCCGCACCGGGCAGGAGGCACTGCACGGCGTGGCCTGGATGGGTCCGGCGACGGTGTTCCCGCAGGCCGTCGGGCTGGGGGCGACCTGGAACCCGGAGCTGGTGAGCCGGGTCGGCGAGGCGGTGTCCAGGGAGGCCCGTGCGATGCGCGCCCGGGACGAGCGGGTCGGCCTCAACGTCTGGGCACCGACCGTCAATCTGCTGCACCACCCCCTGTGGGGCCGCAACGAGGAGGGCTACTCGGAGGATCCCCGGCTCACCTCGGCGATCGCCACCGCCTACACCCGTGGCCTGCGCGGTGATCATCCGGTGTACTGGCGGACGGCGCCGGTGCTCAAGCACTGGCTCGCGCACAACAACGAGACCGCCCGGGACACCACGTCCAGTTCGGTCCGCCCGCGGGTGCTGCACGAGTACGATCTGCGCGCCTTCCGGGACACCGTCGAGGCGGGTGCGGTGGCCGGCGTGATGCCCGCGTACAACCTGGTCAACGGCCGCCCGAACCATGTCTCGCCGTATCTGCGCGAGCAGTTGCGCACCTGGACCGAGGAGGAGCTGCTGGTCTGCTCGGACGCCGGCGCGCCGTCCAACCTGGTCGATTCCGAGCACTACTTCGACACCCACGAGGAGGCCGTCGCGGCCTCGCTGAGGGCCGGGGTGGACAGTTTCACGGACCACGGCACGGACAGCTCGGTCATCGTGGGGCGCCTCGAAGCAGCGCTGCGGCAGGGGCTGCTGACGGAGGCCGAGATCGACGGTGCTGTCCGCCGGCAGCTCTCGGTGCGCTTCCGGCTCGGCGAGTTCGACCCGGGCGCGGACCCGTACGGGGACGGCGGGGACGGCAGTGTCCCGCAGGCGGAGGGGGGCGCCGACGAGCACGCCTTCGACACCCCGGAGCACCGGGCGCTGGCGCAGGAGGCCGCCGAGCAGGCGGTCGTCCTGCTGAAGAACGACGGCCTGCTGCCCCTGGCCCCGGCGCCCACCCGTGTCGCCGTGGTCGGCCTGCTGGCCGACGAATGCAAGCTCGACTGGTACAGCGGCAGCCTGATCCACCGCTCCACTCCCCTGGAAGGGCTCTACGAGCGGTTCGGCGCCGAGCGGGTGGAGTTCACGGAGGGCGTGGACCGCGTCCTGCTGAAGACCTTCGCCGGCGCCTTCCTGCACGTCCCGCCCGCGCCCGACGCCCCTGACGCGGCGCGCGGCGCCGAGGGCGCGCTGGATCCGGCGCTGCTCGCGGGCCGTACCGACCTGGCCCCGCTCACCGCCGGGCCAAAGGGCACCGAACTCGCCCTGGTCGACTGGGGCGAGGGCGTGCTGACCCTGCGTGCCCCGGACGGCCGGTATCTGTCGGTCGCCGAGGACGGCTACCTCCGCGCCTCCGCCGACCAGCCGGGCGGCTGGGTCGTGCAGGAGACGTTCCGGCTGGAACCGCACGGTGGCGGTCACCTCCTCAGGCACGTGGGAACAGGGCTCCATGTGCAGGTCGCCGCCGACGGCGTGAAGGTTGCCCCGCAGAACCCCACTGCCGAGGAGAGCGCGGCGGCCGGGCAGGACGCGGCGGCCGGAGCCGGCCCCGAGGTGTTCGAGCTGATCGTCACCGAGCACGGCGAGGAGGCCGTGGCGCGGGCCGCGGCACGGGCCGACGTGGTCGTGGTGGTCGCCGGCAACGACCCGCACATCAACGGCCGGGAGACCGAGGACCGGACGACGCTCCGGCTGCCCGCCCAGCAGGAGCTGCTGCTGCGCGCGGCCCGCGCCGCCAACCCCAGGACCGTGCTGGCGCTGGTCTCCTCCTACCCGTACGCGGTCGATCCGGCGGACCTGCCGGCGGTGCTCTGGACCGCGCACGGCGGGCAGGCCGCGGGCACCGCGCTGGCCCGGGTGCTCGCCGGTGACGTCTCCCCCGCCGGCCGGCTTCCGCAGACCTGGTACGCCGACGACGCCGATCTCCCCGGCCTGCTCGACTACGACGTGATCGGCTCCCGCCAGACCTACCTGTACTTCGGGGGCACTCCGCTGTTCCCCTTCGGTCACGGCCTGTCGTACGCGGCCTTCGCCTACGGCGGCCTGACGGCGCGGGCCGAAGAGCAGATGGTGCGCGTCTCGTTCACGGTCACCCACACAGGTGCCGTCACGGCCGACGAGGTCGTCCAGCTCTACACGCGGGCGGTGGACCCGTCGGTGCCGCGTCCGCTGCGCGAGCTGGTGGCCCACCGGCGGCTGACCCTCACGCCCGGCGAGACGGCCGAGGTCGTCTTCGAACTCCCCCTGTCCGCCTTCACGTTCTGGGACGTGGCGGTGGGCCGGTGGCGGGTGGAGCCGGGCCGGTACGAGCTGCTGGCCGGCGCGTCCAGCGCGGACGTCCGGCAGCGGACCACCATCACGCTCGACGGCGAGCCCGCCGTCCCCCGCGCGGTCCTCGAACACGGCCTGGACGCGGCCGGCTTCGACGAGCAGAGCGGCACCCAGATCGTCGACCGGACCAGGGAGTCGGGTGACGCGGTGACGCCGGTGGCCGGGCAGGAAGGCGAACTGGTCTTCCGACGCTGCGACTTCGGGAACGGGGCGAGGGAGGTGACCGTCGAGGTGTCCGGTGAGGGCACCGTCGAACTCTCCCTCGACGGCGGCCCCGTGCTCGCCGGAATGTCCCCGTCGGCCCCGGCGTCGGGCCCGTACGACTACGTCACGCTCGGCGCGCCCCTCGCTTCCACCGAGGTCCCGGCGGCCACAGCCGGCGTGCACGATGTGCGCCTGCGGCTGCGCGGCGCGCTGCGGCTCGCGCGGGTCGGCTTCTCCCGCTGAGGACACGAAGAAGCGCGAAGAGGCACGAAGAGGCACCCACGGGTACGGAAACGAAGGGGCCCGGCACCGGAAGGCATCGGATGCCGCTGGTCGATCCGGCCCGGCGTTCCGGGCTCCGTGAGCCCGTACCGCCGGAGCCGGGTACGCCGGCCGCGACCGTGACACAGTCCCGGAAAGGGTCACGGTCGGCGGACTCGTGCCCCGGGTCCGCCGGATTCACCGGATTCACCGGATTCACCGACAGCGTCCGGAAGGCATCGGTGCCGGGCCCCTCGCGGGCGACGCTCCCGTGTCACCCGCGAGGCCACCCGAAAACGGTTCCCAGGAACCGGGAACCGGCCGCCTGCCTCAGAGGGCGAGGCCGGTCAGGACCATCACCCGCTCATAGGTGTAGTCGTCCATCGCGAACCTCACGCCCTCGCGGCCCACACCGGACTGCTTGGCACCGCCGTACGGCATCTGGTCGGCGCGGTAGGAGGGCACGTCGCCGATGACGACGCCGCCGACCTCCAGGGCGCGGTGGGCCCGGAAGGCGGCCTGCAGGTCGCGGGTGAACACCCCTGCCTGGAGACCGTACTTGGAGTCGTTGACGGCGGCGAAGGCTGCTGCCTCGCCGTCCACCTTCGTCACCGTCAGGACAGGGCCGAAGACCTCCTCGCGGGCGATCGTCGCCTCGGCCGGTACGTCGACGAGCACGGTCGGCGCGTAGGAGGCGCCGTCGCGCTTGCCCCCGGCGAGGACGGTGGCACCGGCCTCGACGGCCTCCTGCACCCACGCCTCGACGCGCTCGGCGGCGTCCTGGCTGACCAGCGGACCGACGTCGGTCGCGTCATCGGCCGGGTCGCCGGTGACCTGGGCCTCCACGGCGGCGACGATGCGCGGCAGCAGCCTGTCGTGCACGGAGGCGTCGGCGATGACCCGCTGCACGGAGATGCAGGACTGGCCGCCCTGGTAGTTGGAGAAGGCGGCGATGCGCTGCGCGGCCCGGTCCAGGTCCTCGTCGCTCGCCCAGTCGGCGAGGACGACGGCCGCGCCGTTGCCGCCGAGCTCCAGGGTGCAGTGCTTGCGCGGCACCGAGTCCATGATCGCGTAGCCGACCTTCTCGGAACCGGTGAAGGAGATCACCGGCAGCCGCTCGTCCCGCACCAGGGCGGGCATGCGGTCGTTCGGGACCGGGAGGATGCTCCAGGAGCCGGCCGGCAGCTCGGTCTCGGCGAGCAGCTCGCCGATGAGCAGCCCGGACAGCGGGGTCGCCGGGGCGGGCTTGAGGACGATGGGGACACCGGCGGCGATGGCCGGGGCGATCTTGTGGGCGCACAGGTTCAGCGGGAAGTTGAACGGCGCGATGCCCAGGACGACGCCCTTCGGGAACCGCCGGGTGAGGGCGAGCCGCCCCTGGCCGCCGGCGTCGGTGTCGAGCCGCTGGCCCTCTCCGCCGTTGAACCGGCGGGCCTCCTCGGCGGCGAACCGGAACACGGAAACGGCCCGGCCGACCTCGCCGCGCGCCCACTTGATCGGCTTGCCGTTCTCGGCGGAGATCAGCTGGGCGATGTCCTCGGTGCGCTCGACGAGCCGTCGGCTGACGTGGTCGAGAGCGGCGGCGCGGACATGGGCGGGGGTGGCCGCGAACTCGTCCCGTACGGCGTACGCGGCAGCCACGGCCTCCTCGACCTGGGCGTCGGTGGGCACGCTCACCGTGCCGACGACCCGGCCGTCCCACGGGGAGGTGACGTCGAAGGAGGCTTCGCCGGTGGCCTGTCGGCCGGCGAGCCAGAAGGCGTGGGTGGCCGCCATATCTTTCTGGGGCATGGGAGATCCGGCCCTTCC
Organism: Streptomyces incanus; assembly: GCF_042656345.1. Lineage (NCBI taxonomy): Bacteria > Bacillati > Actinomycetota > Actinomycetes > Kitasatosporales > Streptomycetaceae > Streptomyces > Streptomyces incanus. The sequence goes on along the minus strand of NZ_JBHSPC010000119.1, from coordinate 37,150 downwards.
GCGTTGGAGTGGGTACTTGGCCTGTCACATCCACGGTAGGGGCCTGCGGATGACGTGGCGTTTGTCCGAGTCGTAGCAGTCGGTCCGCGCCTCGCGCCGCTTTGGCAGATCGGTCGCTGCCCCGTTCTGCGCGGCCGACCACCCCGGCGGCCGACTGCCCACGCCCGCGACTGACGGCGGTCGCCGACCAACAGCCGTCGACCGGAAGCCGTCGGCCTGCGGCACGTCCTGGGCGGTCGTCGACCGGGCCCTGCCGGCCTGCGGTCGTCGACCGGAAGCCGTCGGCCTGCGGCACGTGGGCGGAGGCCTGTCACCCGAAAGCCCCGTCAGTCGGACGACGTCGCCTTCAGCGCCAGCCACAGCTCCATGCGGACGTCCGGGTCGTCCAGGGAACGGCCGAGGATCTCCTCGACCCGGCGCATGCGGTAGCGCAGGGTGTGGCGGTGCACGCCGAGGTCGGCCGCCGCGGCATCCCACTGCCCGTGCCGGGAGAGCCACGCGCGCAGCGAGGCGACGAGGTCGCCGCGCCCGGTCGCGTCGTGTTCGTTCAGCGGCCGCAGCAGTCCGTCGGCGAAGGCGCGGACGGCATCGTCCGCGAGCAGCGGCACCACGGACCCGGCGGCCATCTGCTCGTGCTCCACCAGCACCCGCCCCCGCCTCCTGGCCACCGACAGCGCCTGTCCGGCCTGCTTGTAGGCGGCGGAGGCGGCGATGGGACCGGCCGGTGCGGAGAGCCCCACGACCAGTTCGTCCTCGTCGGCGCCCATGAGGGGTTCGTGGGCTCCCCCGGCGCCCCGCACGGCCTCCAGGGCGGCCGCGTGGTCGCAGCACGCGGCCACGGCCGCGCCGCCGTCGACGGCCAGCACCACCAGCCGCTCTCCGTCCGGCACCACCAGGACCGCTTCGCCGGAGCGGGCGGCGGCGGACTCCACGGCCTCCTCGAGTGCGCCGAGGGCGTTCCCGTTCGGGTCTCCCTGGGCGCGGGCGGCGGGCGCCGTGCCCGTCTCGGCCACGACGATCCGGAAGGGCGCGTCCAGGAGACCGCCGTACAGGTGTCCGGCCACCGCGCGGGCGTGGTCCGGCTCACCGGCGAGCAGCATGCGCAGGACGGCGGCCCCGATCCGCTGTTCGGCGGCGTGCAGGGAGCGGGAGCGTTCCGTGGTCAGGGTGAGCAGCGCGACGGCGGAGTGGACGGCGTACCGCTCGGCGGTGCCGAGCGCCGCGGCGGTGCCGACGGCGAGCGCGGCCCGGGGGCGCCGGCCGGTGCCGAGGGTGTGCAGTTCGACCCGGTCGTCGTCCTCCGGCCCGGCGACGACCGACGAGGCGGGCGCGGCCCGCTCCCGCAGCCGCCGCACGTCGGCCGTGAGCCGTGCGGCGCGCCGGCCCGCCCACTCCGGTGCCGTGGCGACGACGGCGCCCGAGGCGTCGTACAGCGCGGCCCATCCGTCGACCTGGGTGGCGAGCGCGGTCAGCAGGCCCTCGGGCCCGCCGGTCAGCGCCTGCCGGGTCAGTTCCCGCTGGGCCGCGAAGCCCGCGGTCACCGCGCGGTACTGGTCGGCTGCGACGGCGGCGGAGACGGCCTTGCTGATCGCCAGGAAAGGCGTGCGGCGCGGCACCTCCAGGAGCGGCAGCCCCTCCTGGCGCGCGGCATCGACCAGTGCCTCGGGGATGTCCTCGTAGTGGACACCGACGGCGAAGCCGAGGCCGACCACCCCCGCCTCCACCAGCCGCTTCACATAGCGGCGCATCGCCGCCGCGTCCTCCGCGTCCAGCTTGAGCGCGGTGATGAGCAGCAACTCGCCGCCCTCCATGTACGGCACGGGGTCGGCCAGCTCACTGGCATGCGCCCAGCGGACCGGCACGTCGAGGCCGTCCTCGCCCGCGCGCACGGTCAGCTTGAGCGCGGAATGGTGTGCGAGCGAAGCGAGCGTCAGAGGCATGGCGCCTTCAGGTCGGCGGCGGGAACGGTCGGTCGGGTGTCCGAGTCGGTGAGCGGTATGACGTTTTGGCCGTCACGTATGAACGACCCTTATCAATTCTGCCTCACCGTATGCACACCGCGTCGCCCCGTACGCTTCGCTCTCGGCGCTCGCCACCTGCTGCGAACCGCCCCGCCCGGACCTGCGCCGCCCCGCCCGGCGCGTCCCTCAGCCCCGCAGGTCGACCAGCAGCGGCGGCGCGTGCTCGCCCCGGACGTCGGTCAGGGACAGCACCGCGTGCCCGGCCGGCATCGCGTGCGCGAGTTCGGACGCGGACCACCGCTCCCGCTCGACCTGCCGTACGGTGACCGCCCGCGCGGTCGGCGCCTTGCCGGTGATGGCCCGCCGCACCGCGTGCCAGGCCTTGCCCGCCGGGCTCTCCGCGATGATCTGCCGGTCGGTGACGTCCCGTGCCTCGATCCACTCCTTGCCCCAGACCTCGGCGAAGTCCTGCCCGTCCCACGGGGTGAGCCCGGCCAGCGCCATCCTGCATCCGACGGTCCCGAGCAGGGGTCCGCGCAGTGGCCTGGCCACGTCGTCCAGGGTGCGCAGGGTGAGCACGGCCCCGGCGTTGGCCGACCGCAGCCGCTGGACGCCGCGTACGGCCTCGGGGGTGATGACGCCGGTCGCGTCGTCCAGCAGCAGGCAGGCGAACAGGGACCGGTCCTCGCGCTCCGTCACGCTCGCGGTGAACTGGGCGAGGACGAGCCGCGCCAGCACCCGCGACGCGTCGGCGTGGCCCCGAGCGGGCAGGTCGACCCGGACCCGTACGGGGTGGTCCAGCGCCTTGAGGGTGAACGGCCGGGACTGCCCGGAGGTGTCGAAGAATCCGGCGAAGGCCGGCCGGTCGAACAGCGCCACCCGGTCGGCGAGGGCCCCGCCGACATCGCCGGGGTGCGCCATCTGCCGTTCCCGGGAGTCGAGTTCGCGCAGCAGCGACTCCTGTCCCGTCTCCGTCAGGTCCCGGCGCAGCTCGGCGAGCGGGCCGGGCGAGCCGTCGAGCAGCCCGCGCAGCTCGGGGACGGAGGGGAAGCGGCCGTGCACCGCGCGGAAGGGGCCGAGCAGCTGGGCGAGGACGGTGGTGGCGCGCCGGCTGTCGTTGCCGGGGTGTGGATCGGCCAGGTCACCGACCAGCGCCTCGGCGAGGACGGCGGCGGCCTCGTCGGGGTCGGTGGTCCCGCCGTACAGGTCGAGGTCGTACACGGAGTCGGGGTTGCCGATCCCTACCACGACGTCGTACGCGTCGGCCGGGCCCGCTCCCACGCCGGCGGCGCCGACGACGACCACGGCGGCGCGTCCGGCGAGCGCGTGCAGGCACAGCGACTCGGCGAGCGGTCGGACGACGGCGCCGGTCTTGCCGGAGCCGGCCGGTCCGACCGCGACCAGGGAGGTGCCCAGCAGTTCGGGGCCGAGGGCGAGGCCGGTGCCCCGGTAGGCGTACGGGTTACGGGCGTCGTCTGCGGTGGTGCCGAGCCGCACCTGCCCGGTGACCAGGTCGTGCCGGGCCTGCCGGGCGGGCAGGTCGCGGGCGCCGGAAGGGTGCGGGCAGGCGGCGGCGCCGTGGCCGAGTACCGCGCTGGTGAAGGCGGCGAGGGTGTGCCGGCCACTGCGTACCCCCTGCCAGGCACGGGTGATCCGGGCGTGGTCGACGTCCCGCATCAGCCCGGCGTGCGCGTCGGCGGCGAGCCGGTCCGCCGCGTCGGTGGCGCCGGCGGCACGCAGCGCGGGCCAGGTGGCGGGGTCGTCCTCGGGGGCCGGCGGGCGCTCGGCGGCCCGGGGGGTGCGACGCCAGGCAGGCAGCCCGTAGCGCCGCCAGATCTCGCCCCAGCGGCCGAGCCGACCCACGCCGACCATGATGAGGCCCGCGATCAGTACGTAGTAGGCGTAGACCACCACGACGGCGCCGAAGCTGTGCGGCTCGGCCCAGGAGTCGGGGATCATCGCGTACAGCGGCAGCAGCCACCAGCTGCCGAGGTAGCCGTTCCACAGCAGCGACCAGACCAGCCAGCCCACGAGGAACGCGATCAGGGCCCCGCTGAACAGCTGCCGTCCCGGAATCCGCTCCGGTTCCTTCTCCGGGCGCGGCCGGTGTCCGAACCGCCACACGCCGGGCAGTGCCTCCGGGCGGGGGGTGCGCAGCCAGGTCAGGAACGCCGACCCGTCCGGCAGGGGCGGCACGCCCGGTGCCCTGGCCGGCTTCGGGGGCGCCGAGGGCACCTCCGGTGGCCCGGCAGGGCGCGGCACCGGGTTCGCATGCGTACCCCGTGCGTCCTGCGTCCCGTCGCCGTCCATCGCCCTTGCCCCCTGAGCAGCCGCGCCGTTCACCATCAGCGAGCCAATCTAACGCCCCGGCAGGGCGAGTTCACCGTTCACGGCCGGGTCCGGCCACTGCGGCACTCCGCGCGGTGCCGGGTCCGCGCCGAATCCCTCGCGGTTTCCGGCCGCCACCGTGCGCCGCCTGCCCGCCACGCCCGGGCCGTCGTCCCATCCGCCGCCATTTCCCCTGCCCCGGTCCCCCGCTATGTCCACACCGGACAACCCGGCCCCCCGGACAACGCCCACATGGAGCATGCCCAGTCTCCCCTCCCCGCCCTAGCCTGCGAGAAAAGAAGGCAAGTGTCCGTTACCCCCCAGGAGCCCCTCATGACCGCACTTCCGCAGGAGCGCCGCCTCGTCACCGCCATCCCGGGCCCGAAGTCGCAGGAGCTGCAGGCTCGCCGTACCGCCGCGGTCGCACAGGGCGTGGGCTCCGTACTGCCCGTGTTCGCCTCGCGCGCGGGCGGCGGGATCATCGAGGACGTCGACGGCAACCGGCTGATCGACTTCGGCTCGGGCATCGCGGTGACCTCGGTCGGCGCCTCCGCCGAGGCCGTCGTCCGCCGTGCCACCGCCCAGCTCGCCGACTTCACCCACACCTGTTTCATGGTCACGCCGTACGAGGGGTACGTGGCCGTGGCCGAGGCGCTCGCCGAGCTGACGCCGGGCGACCACGCCAAGAAGTCGGCCCTGTTCAACAGCGGCGCCGAGGCCGTCGAGAACGCCGTCAAGATCGCGCGGGCCTACACCAAGCGGCAGGCGGTCGTGGTGTTCGACCACGGCTACCACGGCCGCACCAACCTCACCATGGCGCTGACCGCGAAGAACATGCCCTACAAGCAGGGCTTCGGGCCGTTCGCGCCCGAGGTGTACCGCGTGCCGGTGGCCTACGGCTACCGCTGGCCGACCGGCGCCGAGCAGGCGGGCCCGGAGGCCGCCGCCCAGGCCATCGACCAGATCTCCAAGCAGGTCGGCGCTCAGAACGTGGCCGCGATCATCATCGAGCCGGTCCTCGGCGAGGGCGGCTTCATCGAGCCGGCCAAGGGCTTCCTGCCCGCGATCAGCGAGTTCGCCGCGGACAACGGCATCGTGTTCGTCGCCGACGAGATCCAGTCCGGCTTCTGCCGCACCGGCCAGTGGTTCGCCTGCGAGGACGAGGGCATCGTCCCGGACCTGATCACGACCGCGAAGGGCATCGCCGGCGGACTCCCGCTCTCCGCCGTGACGGGACGCGCCGAGATCATGGACGCGGCCCACTCCGGCGGCCTCGGCGGCACCTACGGCGGCAACCCGGTGGCCTGCGCGGGCGCGCTCGGCGCCATCGAGACGATGAAGGAGCTGGACCTCAACGCCAGGGCGAAGGCGATCGAGGCGGTCATGAAGACCCGGCTGACCGCGATGGCCGACAAGTTCGACCTCATCGGCGACGTCCGCGGCCGCGGCGCCATGATCGCCATCGAGCTCGTCAAGGACCGCGCGACCAAGGAGCCGAACCCGGAGGCGACGGCCGCGCTGGCCAAGGCCTGCCAGCAGGAGGGCCTGCTGGTCCTGACCTGTGGCACCTACGGCAATGTGCTGCGCTTCCTGCCGCCGCTGGTCATCGGCGAGGACCTGCTGAGCGAGGGCCTGGACATCCTCGAGCAGGCGTTCGCACGCCTCTGAACAGGCATGCGCGCACATCTGAGCCGCCGACGGAGCGGGTGAGCCGCCCCGGCATCCACGGCCGGGGCGCGAGCGGCAGAGCGTGTGAAGAACGTGTGCGGGGTGGATGACAGGAGCCGGTTGACCCTGTCGCGGGCCCACCCCCTGCCGTAGGTTCTACCGGGACAAGAGATACACCCGCTCACAGGGAACTGTGAGCGGTACGGGCCGAGGCCTCCCCAGCTTCGACCTGGTCGTGCCCTCGCGCACACCGCGGGAGTTCCCGGATTCCGGGTCTTCTCACGATCGGACAGCCGCCCGCCCCAAACCCCCCGGGGCGCGCGGCGTTCCGATCCGGATGGCTGCCCACGCGTCACGCGCGGCAGGCCGTTCCCCGAAGGGCCAGTGCTCACCCCCCCTTGCACTGGCCCTTCGGCATGCCACGCCCCGCGCCTGGCCGCAGCGGTCGGCCGCGCGCCTGCGAAGCTGTGCACCATGCTGCTGCTCGGACCGCCCCTCCTCCTCTTCGCCCTGATCACCTGGCAGGTCGTCGCCGACGGCCCCCTGGTGGACATGGACGAGCGGCTGAGCAGTGCGCTCATCCACCCGGACCGGTCCTCCGAGCTGCTCGCCGGCCTCGGCAACATCGAGGTGGCCGTGCCCGTCCTGGCGATCGCGCTGGCGTACGTCGCGTGGCGGGGGCGTGCCGCGGGCCAGGACCGCTGGTGGCTGCCGCCCGCAGCCGGAGCCGTGGCGATGGCCTTGGTGCCGGTGCTCGTGGTGCCCCTGAAGGAGTGGGCCGACCGCCCCGGCACCCCGGCCGTGCCCCCGGCGGTCGGTTACTACCCCTCCGGCCACACCGCCACCGCCGTCGTGGCGTACGGTGCGGCGGTCCTGCTCCTCGTCCCGCTGCTGCGCTCGCCGGCGGTCCGCCGCGCACTCCCGCTGCTCTGCGCCGCCCTGGTCGCCGGCGCCTCCTACGGGCTGGTGCGCCGGGGCTACCACTGGCCACTGGACGTGGCGGCCAGTTGGTGCCTGGGGGCGCTCCTGCTGATCTGCCTGTGGCTGCTGGTCGGCCGAAACAGCCGTCCGCCGGCCACTGACCGGCAGCCGGCCGATCAGCCGAAGTAGCCGTCGAAGGTCCGCTGGAACTCCCGGCCCCCGAACCTGGTCCCCGTTGATCGACCAGGTCATCGGGCCACGCAGGTCGGGCCAGGTGCCGTGGGGTGCGTACGAGCCGCGGTCCGGGTGGCGGCGAGCTGCTGCCGGTCGGAGGGCGGACTGGGGCCAGGTCGAGACGTCGGTGGCGCCGGTCCCGCTCGCGCCGGGATGGACACAGGCGCCGCGGACATGGGCGGAGAGCGCGTACGGGGGAGTCCGGCCGCACGGTCACGGTCTGCACGCACCGGGCCTTGTCGGCACCTGCCGGGCCGCCCTGAGCGCCGAACCACCACTGCGGACGGGCAGGTTCACGGTTTCGCCGGCTGCACAGGTCCAGTTGCCGTAGAGGTCCGGTTCTCGAGGCCGGATTCGAAGCCGCCGTTCCTGATGAGGCCCGCGTCGGCCGCACGGGCGGCCGACGGGATACCGGACGCGGCGAGAGCCGCGGTGACGAGTACGGCGAGAAAACCGAATGCCCAAAACGGCCAGCGGCGATCCACAACCGCTTCCGGGCATGAGGGGGAACGGAGGGAGGAAGGTGGGGAGGGAGCGCCTTCGAGTTGCCCCGGACCCGGCAGTCAGGTCGTCAGAGCTTCTGCTACTGATGCGTTCTACCGGCACTGAACCGTTCCTGAAGACTGCGCAGAAGTGAGCCCATTCAGCCCCCCGAACGGTCCTGGGCGCTCCCCCACCGCCTCAAGGGCGTGGGAGGTGCCCCCGGGTTGTCGGCGTACCCGGCCCCGGGGCGGCGACCCGCCTCCCGTGCGTGGTCCGGTCCCGGGAGGCCGGTTCCCGGCGCGACCCGGCCCCACGGGTACGGCCAAGGCGACGGGGAGGCCTCGAACCATCACACCGGTGGAGCAGCGGCCCCGCACACCGGCCCCGCACCCGGCGTCCCGGAGCGCACGCCCACGTCGACCCGGCCGGCCCGGGGCGCCATGAGCGCGCGAACGAACCATCACACGATTGAGCCGACGCGGCCCCGTGTGCACTCCCCGGCGAGCAGTTACCAGCCCTCCTCCCGCCTCGGGAGCCCCGCCGCCGCCTCGTGCATGGCCAGTTCGAGCAGGGCCGGATCGGTGAGCGTGCCCGAGCCGTCCGGCGGGAACAGCCAGCGCGTCCCGCCGGCCGACGAGCGACCCGGATACGGCACCACGATCCAGGTGCCGTCCCCCGCCGTGCGGATGCCGGTGCCGACCCAGCGGGCCGCGGTGCCCGGCGGCACGAGGAAGCCCATCCGCGCGTCACCGACGTCGACCAGCACCGGACCGGGCTGGTCAAGGACGCGGGTGAGCACGTCGAGCGTGGGGTAGCCGAGCTCACCTGGCAGGATCAGCACGTCCCACGTCTTGCCGGCCGGCAGTAGCGCCACCCCGTGCGGGTTCCGCTCCCACTCCCAGCGGCACGCCTCGGGATCGGGTGCGACGGAGGAGAGCCACTCGACCGCCGACTTCTTCCCTGTCATCACAAACGCCTGCCTCTCTGTCGTGGACGCGGGAAAGTCGCGTCACGAGGAGGAGAGGAAGCTTTCCGCCGGGCATTACGCGGGTTTTGGCACCCGAGGGGAGTGAACCGGATCACACCCGTCGACATCCGGCCGCCGCTGTCGAAAACCGGCCACGCCGCCGAGAACCGTTCTCAGCTGTCGAAGCCCAGTCCCAGCCGGTCCAGCGTGCGCAGCCACAGGTTCCGGTGTCCGTCATGGGTGTCGGCCCGCGCCAGCGACCACTTGGTGAACGCGATGCCGGTCCAGGCGAAGGGTTCGGGCGGGAACGGCAGCGGCTTTTTGCGCACCATCTCCAGCTCCGTGCGCTCGGTGCGCTCCCCCGCCAGCAGGTCCAGCATCACCTCGGCGCCGAAGCGGGTGGCGCCGACGCCGAGCCCCGTGAAGCCGGCCGCGTAGGCGACCCGGCCCCGGTGGGCGGTGCCGTAGAACGCCGAGAAGCGGGAGCAGGTGTCGATCGCGCCGCCCCAGGCGTGGGTGAAGCGGACACCCTCCAGTTGCGGGAAGCAGGTGAAGAAGTGGTCGGCGAGCTTCGCGTACGTCTGTGGCCGGTCGTCGTACTCGGCCCGCACCCGCCCGCCGTACGGGTAGACCGCGTCGTAGCCGCCCCACAGGATGCGGTGGTCGGCGGTCAGCCGGAAGTAGTGGAACCGGTTGGCGCTGTCGCTGAGCCCCTGCCGGTTCTTCCAGCCGACGGACGCCAGCTGTCCGTCGGTGAGCGGTTCGGTCATCAGGGCGTAGTCGTAGACCGGGACGGTGTAGGCGCGGGCCCGTTTGACCAGGCTGGGGAAGACGTTGGTGCCGAGGGCGGCCGTGCGGGCGCGGATCTGCCCGTAGGGGGTGCGGACGGACATCCCGGCGCCGTACGGGCGCAGGGTGAGGGCGGGAGTGTGCTCGTACACGCGGACGCCGAGGTCGAGGCAGGCCCGTTTGAGCCCCCAGGCGAGTTTCGCCGGGTGGAGCATGGCCACGCCCCGGCGGTCCCAGAGGCCGGCCAGGAAGGTGGGCGAGTCGACCTGGGCGCGGACCGCTTCGGTGTCGAGGAGGTCGACGCCGTCGGCGAGGCCCCGGCGGTCGATCTCCTGGTACCAGTCGCGCAGTTCGCGTGCCTGGTAGGGCTCGGTGGCGACGTCGAGTTCGCCGGTGCGTTCGAATGCGCAGTCGATGGCGTGGCGGGCGACCGCCTCCTCTATGGCGTCGAGGTTGCGGGCGCCCAACCGCTCCAGCCGGTGGATCTCGTCCGGCCAGCGGGTCAGGCCGTTGGCCAGGCCGTGGGTGAGAGAGGCGGCGCAGAATCCGCCGTTGCGGCCCGAGGCGGCCCAGCCCACCTCGCGTCCCTCCACCAGGACGACGTCCCGGCCCGGGTCGCGTTCCTTGGCGATCAGTGCCGTCCACAGTCCGCTGTATCCGCCGCCCACCACCAGCAGGTCGCAGGTCTCGGTGCCGGTGAGGGCGGGCCGGGGTTCCGGCCGGCCGGGGTCGTCCAGCCAGTACGCGGCCGGCCGGGCATCGGCGAGGGATTTCGTCCAACGGTTCATGGTCTTCACGCCTTCTGCCGCTTGCGGCGGTTGCCGACGGCCATCGAGACCAGCACCAACAGGACGGCGACGACGAACATGGCCGTGCCGACGACGTTGATCTGTACGGGAGTTCCACGCTGCGCGGAGCCCCAGACGAACATCGGGAAGGTGACGGTGGAACCCGAGGTGAAGTTGGTGATGATGAAGTCGTCGAAGGACAGGGCGAAGGCGAGGAGCGCGCCCGCCGCGATGCCGGGGGCGGCGATCGGCAGGGTGACCCGGAGGAACGTCTGGACCGGACCGGCGTACAGGTCCTGGGCGGCCTGCTCCAGACGCGGATCCATCGACATCACGCGCGCCTTGACGGCGACCACGACGAAGCTGAGGCAGAACATGACGTGGGCGATGAGAATCGTCCAGAAGCCGAGCTGGACGCCCATGTTGAGGAACAGGGTCAGCAGCGATGCCGCCATGACCACCTCGGGCATCGCCATCGGCAGGAAGACCAGCGAGTTCACGACGCCGCGGGCGCGGAAGCGGTAGCGGACCAGCGCGAAGGCGATCATGGTGCCGAGCACGGTTGCGCCGAGGGTCGCCCACAGCGCGATCCGGAGGCTGAGCGACAGTGAGCCGCACAGGCCGGAGACCCCGCACGGGTCCTTCCAGGCGTCCGTGGAGAACTCCTGCCACTCGTAGTTGAAGCGGCCCTTGGGCTTGTTGAACGAGAACACGGCCACCACCACGACCGGCAGCAGCAGATACGCGAGCGTCAGCAGTCCCGCGATGACGACGAGACGGCGCTTGAGCCAGTTGACGAAGGCCATCACACCAGATCCTCCGTGCCGGACTTGCGGATGTAGAACGTGACCGCGAACAGGATCGCGGCCATCAGGATGAACGAGAGCGCCGCGGCCGTCGGATAGTCCAGGACGCGCAGGAACTGCGTCTGGATCACGTTGCCGATCATGCGGGTGTCGGTGGAGCCGAGCAGGTCCGCGTTGATGTAGTCGCCGGTGGCCGGGATGAAGGTCAGCAGCGTGCCGGAGACGACGCCCGGCATCGACAGCGGGAGGGTGACCCTGCGGAAGGTGGTCGCCGGCCTGGCGTACAGGTCGTTCGCCGCCTCGTGCAGCCGGGGATCGATGCGCTCCAGGGAGGTGTAGAGCGGAAGGATCATGAACGGCAGGAAGTTGTACGTCAGACCGCAGACGACGGCGAGCGGTGTGGCCAGCACCCGGTCGCCGGCGGTCCAGCCGAGCCAGGAGGTGACGTCCAGTAGGTGCAGCGTGTTGAGGATCTCGACCACGGGACCGCTGTCGGCCAGGATCGTCTTCCAGGCGAGGGTGCGGATCAGGAAGCTGGCGAAGAACGGCGCGATCACCAGAATCATGATCAGGTTCCGCCAGCGTCCCGCGCGGAAGGCGATCAGATACGCCAGCGGGTAGCCGAGCACGAGGCACAGCACGGTCGCGGAGGCCGCGTAGAGCACCGAGCGGACGAACTGCGGCCAGTACGCGGACAGCGCGTCCCAGTAGGTGGCGAAGTGCCAGGTGACCTCGTAGCCGTCCTCCAGGGAGCCCGTCTGGACGGAGGTGGAGGCCTGGTAGAGCACCGGCAGCGCGAAGAAGACGAACAGCCACAGCAGGCCGGGCAGCAGGAGCAGGTACGGCGTCCAGCGGCCCCGCTTCCGCGGCGGCTTCGCCTGCGGGGCCGGCGCCAGGGCCGGCGGCGACTGGGTGGCGGTGGCCATCAGACGGCCTCCTCCTCGACGGTCTCCACCCCGGCGGAGCCCACTGTCCCGGCAAGCAGGGACTGAGCGGCGTCGAGACCGAAGGTGTGCGCCGGGTTCCAGTGCAGGACGACCTCGGCGCCGGGCGCCAGCCGGTCGTCGCGGTCGACGTTCTGGACGTAGACCTCGAACGCGGTGCAGACCGGGCTGTCGACGACGAACTGCGTGGAGACTCCGAGGTAGCTGGAGTCGGAGATCCGGCCGGTGATCCGGTTGCGGCCCTCGGGTATGCGTCCGGCGTCGTCGGCGTGGACGAGGGAGATCTTCTCCGGACGCACCCCGAGCAGCACCTTGCCGCCGGTCGCCGTGGGGCCGTTGTTGCGCGCCGAGGGCAGGACGAGCTTGCCGCCGCCCGCCTGCAGCACGAGGTCGTCGCCCGACCTGGTGTCGACGTCGGCCTCGATGAAGTTGGACGTGCCGAGGAAGTTGGCGACGAACGTGGTGCGCGGGTTCTCGTACAGCTCGCTGGGCGGGCCGAGCTGCTCGACGCGGCCCCCGTTCATCACGGCGACCGTGTCGGCCATCGTCATGGCCTCTTCCTGGTCGTGCGTGACGTGCACGAAGGTGATGCCGACCTCGGTCTGGATGCGTTTGAGCTCCAGCTGCATCTGGCGGCGCAGTTTCAGGTCGAGGGCGCCGAGCGGCTCGTCGAGCAGCAGCACCTTCGGGTGGTTGATCAGGGCGCGGGCCACAGCGACCCGCTGCTGCTGGCCGCCGGAGAGCTGGTGCGGCTTCTTGTGGGCCTGCTCGCCGAGCTGGACGAGTTCCAGCATCTCCCCGACCTGCTTCTGCACGCTCTTGATGCCGCGCCGGCGCAGACCGAAGGCGACGTTCTCGAAGATGTCGAGGTGCGGGAAGAGGGCGTAGGACTGGAAGACGGTGTTCACCGGCCGCTTGTACGCCGGGAGCGCGGTGACGTCCTGGTCGCCGAGGTGGACGGTGCCGGCGGTGGGTTCCTCCAGGCCGGCGATCATCCTGAGGGTGGTGGTCTTGCCGCAGCCGGACGCGCCGAGCAGGGCGAAGAAGGAGCCCTCGGGCACGGTCAGGTCGAGGGGGTGGACGGCGGTGAACGCGCCGTAGGTCTTGCCGAGGCCGGTGAGGCGGACGTCCCCGCCGTGGCCGGCCGTGTCGTGCGTCGTCTTCATCTCGTCACACCCCCGTGAGCTTCGCGAACTTCGCTTCGAATGCCGTCTCTTCCTCGGTGCTCAGGGAGCGGAAGGCACGGGACGCGGCCTGCATGGCCCGGTCGGGGAGGATCAGCGGGTTGTTCGCCGCATCCTCGTCGATCTTCGCGAGCTCGTCCTTCACTCCGTCGACCGGGCAGACGAAGTTGATGTAGGCGGCGAGCTCGGCGGCCGACCGCGGCTCGAAGTAGTAGTCGATGAGCCGCTCGGCGTTGGCCTTGTGCCGGGCCTTGTTCGGGATCATCAGGTTGTCGCTGGACATCATGTAGCCGCTGTCCGGGATCAGGAAGTCGATGTCCGGGTTGTCCGCCTTCAGCTGGACGATGTCACCGGCCCAGGCGGCGCACGCGGCGAAGTCGCCCTTGCTGAGGTCGGAGGTGTAGTCGTTGCCGGTGAAGCGGCGGACCTGGCCCTTGTCGACGGCCCTCTGGAGGCGGGCTATCCCCGCGTCGTAGTCGTCGGCGGTGAACTTCTCCGGGTCCTTGTCCATGTCGAGCAGGGTCAGGCCCATGGTGTCGCGCATCTCGGTGAGGAGGCCGACGCGCCCCTTGAGCTTCGGGTTGTCCAGCAGGTCGGAGAGGGTCTTCACCTCGATGCCGTCGAGCGCCTTCTTGTTGTAGGCGATGACCGCCGCTATGCCCTGCCAGGGGTAGGAGTAGGCACGGCCCGGGTCCCAGTCGGGGCTGCGGAACTGCGGCGACAGGTTGGCGTAGGCGTGCGGCAGGTGGGACGGGTCCAGCTTCTGCACCCAGCCGAGCCGGATCAGGCGGGCGGCCAGCCAGTCGGTGAGGACGATGAGGTCGCGGCCGGTTTCCTGGCCGGCGGCGAGCTGCGGCTTGACCTTGCCGAAGAACTCGGTGTTGTCGTTGATGTCCTCGGTGTACGTGACCTTGACGCCGGTCCGCTCGGTGAACGCGTCCAGCGTGGGGTGTTCGCGCCCGCTGTCGTCGACGTCCATGTACTCGGTCCAGTTGGAGAAGGCGATGCTCTTCTCCTTCTCCGAGTGGTCCTCGGCCGATACGCCGCCCTGGGTGTTGCCCGCCGGGGGTATGCCGCAGGCGCTCAGCGCCCCGGCTCCGCCGAACGCGAGCGCGCCGCCCGCGGAGGCGCGCAGCAGGGACCGGCGCGACAGGGCCGCCCTGCCGCGCCGGAAGCTGCGCCGCATGGCGGCCACCTGGGCCGGGGAAAGGCGGTCGGGCTCGTACTGCTCCATACGTGTGGTGCCTTTCGGGAGTGGGGCCGTGGGTCGGACGGCCCGGCTGCTATCGGTCCCCGAAGATCGTGCGGTGCCAGTCCTTGCGGACCACCGCGGTGGTGTCGAACATGACGTGCTTGAGCTGGGTGTATTCCTCGAACGAGTACGCGGACATGTCCTTGCCGGAGCCGGACGCCTTGTAGCCGCCGTGCGGCATCTCGCTGATGATCGGGATGTGGTCGTTGATCCACACGCACCCGGCCTTGATCTCGCGCGTGGCGCGGCCGGCCCGGTACACGTCCCGGCTCCAGGCGGAGGCGGCGAGTCCGTACGGCGTGTCGTTGGCGAGCGCGATGCCCTCGTCGTCGGTGTCGAAGGGCAGAACGACCAGCACCGGTCCGAAGATCTCGGCCTGCACGACCTCGCTGTCCTGCGGGGCACCCGCGATCAGGGTGGGCCGGTAGTACGCGCCGGCGGCGAGTTCCCCGCCCGGAGCCCGACCGCCGGTCACCACGCGCGCGTAGGCGCGGGCCCGGTCGACGAAGCCGGCCACCCTCTCGCGCTGCGCGTGCGAGACCAGCGGGCCGAGGTCGGTCCCGGCGGCGAAGGGGTCACCGAGCCGCACGGTCTCCATGAGCGCGGCGGTGCGCTCCACGAACGCCTCGTAGAGGGGCCGTTGCACATACGCGCGGGTGGCGGCCGTGCAGTCCTGGCCGGTGTTGATGAGCGCGCCCGCGACCGCTCCGTTGACGGCGGCGTCGAGGTCGGCGTCGTCGAAGACGACGAAGGGCGCCTTGCCGCCGAGTTCGAGGTGGATGCGCTTGACGGTGGCGGTGGCGACGGCGGCGACCCGCTTGCCCACGGCGGTGGAGCCGGTGAAGGAGGTCATGGCCACGTCGGGATGGCCGACGAGGTGCTCACCCGCCTCCCGGCCGGTGCCGGTGACGATGTTGATCACGCCGTCCGGGATGCCGGCGTCGGTGGCGGCCCGAGCGAAGAGGAGGGAGGTCAGCGGGGTGATCTCGGCGGGCTTGAGGACGATCGTGTTGCCCGCGGCGATCGCCGGGAGGATCTTCCACGCGGCCATCTGGAGGGGGTAGTTCCAGGGTGCGATGGAACCGACGACGCCGATGGGTTCGCGGCGCACGTAGGAGGTGTGGTCGCCGGAGTACTCACCGGCCGACTGGCCCGTCAGGTGCCGGGCCGCACCGGCGAAGAAGGCGATGTTGTCGATGGTCCCGGGGACGTCGAACTCCCGGCTCAGCTTCAGGGGCTTGCCGCACTGCAGGGACTCGGCGCGGGCGAAGTCCTCGGCACGCTCGGCGACCACGGTGGCGAACCGGTGCATCGCGTCGGACCGCTCGCCCGGGGTGGCACCGGCCCATGCCCCGAACGCCTCCCGCGCGGCGGCGACGGCCGCGTCCACGTCGTCGGTGCCGGCGAGTTCGTAGGTGTACGCGTCCTCGCCGGTGGCCGGGTCGACGACCGTGTGCGTACGGCCCGAGGTGCCCTTCGTCAGCCGTCCCGCGACGAACTGCGCCCCGTCGGCGAATCGTTCCTGGGCCGGAAATCGTTCCGGGGTGGCATGGCCCGGGTGTTGCATGTCGCTCTCCTCCGTTTTCCGAGGGGGCGGCGTGGCGCCGGCTCGATTTGAGTGCCGATCCTGACAGAGACATGCGACACCAACAAGTGATTCCGTTGTTTCCATTTGGTTACGCAACGAAATCTGTCGGCAGAGCCTCGCGCGAGCACGGAAAGGACAGGCCGATTGTCGGTGCTGCCTGCGAAACTCGCGCGCATGGGGATGAACACGGAGGCGGAGAAGGTCATGGAGAGGGCTGGAGCTGCGGTGCGAACCGGGGCGATCGATTCCCGGGAGGCCCTGATCGAGGCACTGAGCGCCGGGGAGCGGATCAAGTACCTGCACTTCTGGGGGCACCAGCCACTGCCCGACGGCCGGATCGGGGCGAGCTGCCTGAGCCAGTGGTGGCCGGCGCCGTTCACGGTGGACGGCGTGACCTACGCGACCGCCGAACACTGGATGATGGCGGCCAAGGCCCGGATATTCGCAGACCCGGAGGCGGAACGGAGGATCCTGGCCGCAGAGCACCCCGCCGACGCGAAGAAGGAGGGCCGGCTCGTCCGGGACTTCGACGAGGCGACCTGGCGGCGCGAGCGGTTCCGTGTCGTCGTCGAGGGCAGCACGCACAAGTTCGCGGCCCACGCGGACCTGCGCGCCTTCCTGCTGAACACGGGCGACCGCGTCCTGGTCGAGGCGAGCCCCAGGGACCGCGTCTGGGGCATCGGGCTCTCGGCGGGGAACGAGAGGGCGACGGACCCCGCCCAGTGGCGCGGCCCGAACCTCCTGGGCTTCGCCCTGATGCGGGCCCGCACCCGCCTCCAGGAGGCCGGGGCCGGCGCGGAGGCATGAGCGGCCCGGGTCCGGCCCGCCACGGTGAGGGCCCCGGCCACCGGGCGGACGACAACCGGCCGGGGCAGGACGGACGCCGTGGGGCGGGTCCGGGCGCGAACCGGCGCGTCGGGACCCCACCGCACCTCATGGCCTGGTGAAACCCGCCCAGCAGCGGACCGGCACCCCGACGGTCCGGGACCGGACGGCCGCCTGGGGTCGCTCGGGGTCCGGACCGGCACGGCGAGGGTCAACCGGCGGCCGGACCGGCGCACCGGGACCGCACCCGGCCACGTGACCGGGTGAAAGCCGCCCGGATGCGGGCCAACGCCACGAGCATCCGGGGCGGACGGTAACCGGGGTCGGTCCAGGCCGGGCGGACAGGGCGAGGTCCGTCTCGCGGGCCCCGACAAAGGTCGCGCGTGCCGGCCGGGCCAGGCCGTCGGTGCGGGTGAGGGCCGGGCTCGGTCTTTCGTGTGGATCGGGCCCGGACCAGAGAGCGGGGCCCGGTGCCGGGGGCACCGCCCACGCCCTTCGGGCAGGCAGGAGCCTCGCAGGGCGGAGGAGGGAGCCGGTCGTGGTCCCCCCGCTCGAGCGGGGGGTCCCCCGCTCATGGGGGTCCCCCCGCTCGAGCGAAGTCGAGAGTGGGGGAGGAGCCGAGAGGGGGAGAAGCCGAGAGCTCGGGGGAGAAGCCCCGAAGACCGACGGCAACGCGGCGAGGCACGGCACCGGACCCCGCGAGCCCGGCCCGATCCACACGAGGGGCCCTACCGGAACGACAGGCCCTACCAGTAGGACGTGGTGAGGACGAGGATGCCCAAGCCAGTGCCCAGGACGATGCCAGCTCCCCCGCAGATGAGGCCGGCCAGGGCGTGGCCGGGGTTCGTGGCTTCGCCGCGGGCCGCCTTGCCCCGGCCCAGGGCACTGAAGATCACGGCGAGGACGCCGAGCCCGATGGCCAGCGGCCAGAGGCAGAAGATGACGGCCGAGATGATCCCGAGCACGAGTCCGGTGACGCCCATGCCGTTGGCGGGCTGCGGAGGCATGCCGGTCCAGCCGTAGTAGCCCTGGTCGGGCGTACCGCTGTACCCGGGGGCGCCGGCATAGCCGGACGGCTGCACGGCCGGGTGGGCGTAACCGCCCTGGGGGCCGCCCGGGTAGCCGTACGGCGCCTGGCCGGGGCCGCCGGGGGCGACGGGCGGCGGCGGGACCGGCTCGGCGGCCGGGGGCGCGAAGGGATTGGGGGCCGCGGCGCCGTGGCCGGCGGGCGTTGCGGGGGCGGACGGGGCGGAGGGGTCGGCCCAGCCCTGGGCGGACGGCGAGGCCGGGTGGATGGCCGGGGCGCCCGTCGCGGGGAAGGACGTGACCGTCCGCTGGTCGTGCGCGGATGGCGCCGAGGGAGCTGACGGGGTGCCGGAGGTCGGGGGTGTGCCGGCCGCGCCGGGCGTACCCGGGGCAGGGGCCGGCGGGTCGAATTCCGGGAGAGCGAACGGGTCGGTGACTCCGGCGGAGCCCGACAGCCCGGTCGCACCCTGGCTGCCGAGGTCCACCTGGGTCGGCTCGGGCGGCGCCACGTCCCGCGGCGGGCTCTGGGGCGGCTGGGCCTGCGCGGCCCTGCTGTCGGCCGGCGCCGCCCAGACGTCGTCATGAGCATGCGGGTCCCGGGGCGGAGTGCCGCCCGCCGAGTTCCCCCGCGCTTTTGGCGCCTGCGCGTCGTCGGACATACGCCGGACCCCCTCCGTCGAACGTCCCGTCATGGTACGGCCCGTCCCCGCCCCGTGCGTGCCCGGCCTACGATGATCCCCGATCCACCGATCAGCCGATCACCCGCGTCCCGCCGCACCCCGGCCGGGAACGCCGCTCCCGGGGAGGGACCATGACCGAACGCCTCGCCGCGTCCGCCGAGGCGGGCAGCGGCCCGCACGACTTCATCGCCGGACTGCCCAAGGCCGAACTGCACGTGCACCACATCGGTTCCGCCTCCCCCCGCATCGTCTCGGAGCTGGCCGCCCGCCACCCCGACTCCAGGGTCCCCACCGACCCCGAGGCGCTCGCCGACTACTTCACCTTCACGGACTTCGCCCACTTCATCGACGTGTACCTGTCCGTCGTCGACCTGATCCGCACGCCCGAGGACGTCCGGCTGCTCACCTACGAGGTGGCGCGTGAGCTGGCCCGGCAGCAGGTGCGGTACGCCGAGCTGACGATCACCCCGTTCTCGTCGACCCGCCGCGGGATCGACGAGCGGGCGTTCATGGAGGCGATCGAGGACGCCCGCAAGGCGGCCGAGTCCGAGTTCGGGACCGTGCTCCGCTGGTGCTTCGACATACCCGGCGAGGCCGGCCTGGAGTCCGCCGAGGAGACCACCCGGCTCGCCACCGACGACCGGCTGCGCCCGGAGGGCCTGGTCTCCTTCGGCCTGGGCGGACCCGAGATCGGGGTGCCCCGGCCGCAGTTCAAGCCGTACTTCGACCGGGCCATCGCCGCGGGCCTGCACTCGGTGCCGCACGCCGGTGAGACCACCGGACCCGAAACGGTGTGGGACGCCCTGGTCGACCTGCGCGCGGAGCGGATCGGGCACGGCACCAGCGCCGCCCAGGACCCCGAGCTGCTCGCGCATCTCGCCGAGCGGCGCATCGCGCTGGAGGTGTGCCCCACCTCCAACATCGCCACCCGCGCGGTCACCTGCCTCGACGAGCACCCGATCAAGGAGTTCGTCCGCGCCGGTGTGCTGGTCACCGTCAACTCCGACGACCCGCCGATGTTCGGCACCGACCTCAACACCGAGTACGCGGTCGCCGCGCGGCTGCTGGACCTCGACGAGCGGGGCCTGGGGGCGCTGGCGAAGAACGCGGTGGAGGCGTCGTTCCTGGACAAGCCGGCCAAGGCACGGCTGGCGGCCGAGATCGACGCCTACACCACGTCCTGGCTCGCCTCCCGGCCGCTGCGGTGAATCCGTCCTCCGCTGCGGTGGACCAGTCGTTCCGTGGACCGATCCCGCGAAGGACCGCCATGCACAACGTGACCGTCGTGGCCCACCGCGGCGACCCGTACCACGTCCGCGAGAACACGCTCGCCTCGCTGCGTTCCGCGCTCCACAAGGGCGCGGACGCGGTCGAGTTCGACGTACGCCTCACCCGGGACGGCGTACCGGTCCTGCTGCACGACGAGACGCTGAAGCGGCTCTGGGGGCACGACCGCCCGCTGCGATCGCTGTCCTGGGAGGAGGTGCGCGGCCTGACCGGCGGCGGTGTGCCCACGCTCCCGGACGCGCTGTCGGCGACCGAGGGCAGCCGGGTCATGCTGGACCTGCCGGGCGATCCCGCCCCTCGTGTGGTGCGCCGGATCGTGGACGCCGTACGGGAGCACGGCGCCCGGGACCGGGTCTACTACTGCGCGGGCGCCGCCGCCATGCTCGCCGTGCGCGCGGCGGACCCGGCCGCCGAGATCGCCCTCACCCATACGTCACTGGCCCCGCCGCGCGCCGGTGTCCTGGAGGCGATCCGGCCGCGCTGGCTGAACTACCGCTTCAGCCTGGTCGACCGGGCCCTCGCCGACCGGGTCCACGCGGACGGTTATCTGCTCTCCGTGTGGACCCCGGACACCCGCCGCTCCCTACGCCGCCTGCTGGCGCTGGGCGCCGACTCGATCACCACCAACCGCATCGACGTCCTGCGCGCCCTGCGCTCCCCCCGGTAGGGCTCGTCCGACGGATCATGCCAAGGACGCGGGGGCCGGCACGGCGTACGGGGTGAGTGCCTCCAACCGCTTGATCTTCTTCCGTACGGCGTACAGCGGGAGCACGCCGAACGCCCCGAACGCCATGTCGATGACGCTCCACCAGAAGGGGATGCCACGGACCGGGCCGCAGACGAGGGCGAGTGGAATGACGCCGGCGCAGGCGATCATGCCGAACTCGATGACCCAGATGTTGCGGACCGGGTCGCGGTAGGGGCCGTAGAAGGCGACGGCGATCACGAGGTGGGCGAAGGCCAGCCAGTCGGTGCCGTAGAGGAGGAACGGGTACTCGGCGTCGGCGGCGTCGAGTCCGTCCCGGACCCGCTCGATCCACTCCATGAGGGCGGGAAGGTGCTCCGGTGTCCCCAGGGAGCGGAGCACCTCCTCGGTCCAGCGCAGTTCGTGCACCAGAGGGAAGGCCGTGGCGCCGCTGAGCACCAGGCAGAAGACGAAGAGGACCAGCCAGACGCGAATGCCCTTGAGCAGGGCGGCTCTGTCGCTCATGGCGGCAGCGTACGCCCACAGTTGAACGCGTTCAAAAATGGGTCGCGCCCTCGAAGGGGAGCGGGGAACCGCGCGACCGGCCCCGCACGGCCCGCGCCCTCCGAACGGCGGGGCCCGAACGGCGCCCGGGAGGCTGTTCGCCCGGCTCCCCCCAGCGGAGCGCCTACGCGTCGAGCGACGTCATCACGTGCTTGATGCGCGTGTAGTCGTCGAAGCCGTACGCGGAGAGGTCCTTTCCGTAGCCGGACTTCTTGAAGCCGCCGTGCGGCATCTCCGCGACCAGCGGGATGTGGGTGTTGATCCACACGCAGCCGAAGTCGAGCTTCTTGGACATGCGCATCGCGCGGGAGTGGTCCTTGGTCCACACCGAGGAGGCCAGCGCGTACTCGACGCCGTTGGCGTACGCGACGGCCTGGTCCTCGTCGGTGAAGGTCTGGACGGTGATGACCGGGCCGAAGACCTCCTTCTGGATGATCTCGTCGTCCTGCTCCAGGCCCGAGACCACGGTCGGCGCGTAGAAGAAGCCCTTGTCGCCGACGCGCTTGCCGCCGGCCTCCACACGCGCGTGCGCGGGCAGCCGGTCGACGAAGCCCTGGACCTGGGCCAGCTGGTGGGCGTTGTTGAGCGGGCCGAAGAGGACGTCCTCGTCGTCGGGCGCACCCGTCTTCGTGTCGGCGGCGGCCTTGGCGAGCGCGGTGACGAACTCGTCGTGGATCGACTCGTGGACGAGGACACGCGTGGCGGCCGTACAGTCCTGGCCGGCGTTGAAGAAGCCCGCGACGGAGATGTCCTCCACGGCCTTGGCGATGTCGGTGTCCTCGAAGACGACGACCGGCGCCTTGCCGCCCAACTCCAGGTGGACGCGCTTGAGATCCTTGGACGCGGACTCGGCGACCTGCATGCCGGCCCGCACCGAACCGGTGATGGACGCCATCGCCGGGGTCTCGTGCTCGACCATCATGCGGCCGGTGTCGCGGTCGCCGCAGACGACGTTGAAGACGCCCGTCGGCAGGACCGAGCCGAGGATCTCGGCGAGCAGGACCGTGGAGGCCGGGGTGGTGTCCGAGGGCTTGAGGACGACCGTGTTGCCCGCCGCGATCGCCGGGGCGAACTTCCACACGGCCATCATCATCGGGTAGTTCCAGGGGGCGACCTGGGCGCAGACGCCGACCGGCTCACGGCGCACGATGGAGGTCAGGCCCTCCATGTACTCACCGGCCGAGCGGCCCTCCAGCATCCGCGCCGCGCCCGCGAAGAAGCGGATCTGGTCGACCATCGGCGGGATCTCCTCGGTGCGGGTCAGCCCGATGGGCTTGCCCGTGTTCTCCACCTCGGCCGCGATGAGTTCCTCGGCACGCTCCTCGATGGCGTCCGCGACCTTCAGCAGGGCCTTCTGCCGCTCGGCCGGCGTGGTGTCGCGCCAGCCGGGGAAGGCCTCGGCGGCAGCCGCCATCGCGGCGTCCACATCGGCCTGTCCGGACAGCGGCGCGGTCGCGTACGCCTCGCCGGTCACGGGGTTGACCACCTCGGTGGTCCGTCCGTCGGCGGCGTCACGGAACCCGCCGCCGATGTAGTTGCGCAGACGTCGCAGCTCGGTGCTCACTGCAGGTCCTCCCGGTGCTCCTCGTGGATGTCCGAGGTGTCCAACCTCTGAGACACCACCCTAGACGGACTCCTGACGCATTCAACACCCCCGACCACCCCGAGTCTGCGAAATCCGCAAACATTAACCCTCGTAACAACGGATTTCATCGAATGCGCCTTGCGGAACGATCGAGACGTCGTGCACAGTGACCGTGTGGCCAGTCGAAGCGCAGAACCCAAGGACTCCCGCGAGTCCAGGCACGGCGGCGGTCCGCACCTGGACGCCGTCTCCCTCGCCATCATCGAGCAGCTCCAGGAGGACGGCCGCAGGCCCTACGCCGCCATCGGCAAGGCCGTCGGCCTGTCGGAGGCGGCCGTGCGCCAGCGCGTCCAGAAGCTGCTCGACCAGGGCGTGATGCAGATCGTCGCCGTCACGGACCCGCTCACGGTGGGCTTCCGCCGGCAGGCGATGGTCGGCGTCAATGTCGAGGGGGACGTGGAGTCCGTGGCCGACGCGCTGAGCGCCATGGACGAGTGCGAGTACGTGGTGATGACCGCGGGCTCCTTCGACCTCATGGTCGAGATCGTCTGCGAGGACGACGACCACCTTCTGGAGGTCATCAACCGACGCATCCGGGCCGTGCCCGGCGTGCGCTCCACCGAGAGTTTCGTCTACCTCAAGCTCAAGAAGCAGACCTACATGTGGGGAACCCGATAATCGTGAGCACCGACAGCCCCAAGGACCTCAGCAAGGCCGCGTACGACCACCTGTGGATGCACTTCACCCGCATGTCCTCGTACGAGAACGCGCCCGTGCCCACCATCGTCCGCGGCGAGGGCACCCACATCTACGACGACAGGGGCAAGCGGTACCTCGACGGTCTCGCCGGGCTGTTCGTCGTCCAGGCGGGGCACGGCAGGGTCGAGCTCGCCGAGACCGCCTTCAAGCAGGCGCAGGAACTGTCCTTCTTCCCGGTGTGGTCCTACGCCCACCCCAAGGCCGTGGAACTGGCGGAGCGGCTGGCCCACGAGGCGCCGGGCGACCTGAACAAGGTCTTCTTCACGACCGGCGGCGGCGAGGCGGTGGAGACCGCCTGGAAGCTCGCCAAGCAGTACTTCAAGCTGACCGGCAAGCCGACCAAGTACAAGGTCATCTCCCGCGCGGTGGCCTATCACGGCACCCCGCAGGGGGCCCTGTCGATCACCGGCCTGCCGGCTCTGAAGGCCCCGTTCGAGCCGCTGGTGCCGGGCGCCCACAAGGTGCCGAACACCAACATCTACCGAGCCACGATCCACGGCGACGACCCCGAGGCGTTCGGCCGCTGGGCCGCCGACCAGATCGAGCAGCAGATCCTCTTCGAGGGCCCGGACACGGTCGCCGCGGTCTTCCTCGAGCCGGTGCAGAACGCCGGCGGTTGCTTCCCGCCGCCGCCCGGCTACTTCCAGCGGGTCCGCGAGATCTGCGACCAGTACGACGTCCTGCTCGTCTCCGACGAGGTCATCTGCGCCTTCGGCCGCCTGGGCACCACGTTCGCCTGTGACAAGTTCGGCTACGTCCCGGACATGATCACCTGCGCCAAGGGCATGACCTCCGGCTACTCCCCCATCGGCGCCTGCATCGTCTCCGACCGCCTCGCCGAGCCGTTCTACCAGGGCGACAACGTCTTCCTGCACGGCTACACCTTCGGCGGCCACCCCGTCTCGGCCGCTGTGGGCGTCGCCAACCTCGACCTGTTCGAGCGCGAGGGCCTCAACCAGCATGTGCTGGATCACGAGGACGCCTTCCGCTCCACGCTGGAGAAGCTGTACGACCTGCCGATCGTCGGCGACATCCGCGGCAACGGCTTCTTCTACGGCATCGAGCTGGTCAAGGACAAGCACACCAAGGAGACCTTCGACGACGCCGAGACCGAGCGCGTCCTGTACGGCTTCCTGTCCAAGCAGCTGTACGAGAACGGCCTGTACTGCCGTGCCGACGACCGCGGCGACCCGGTCGTCCAGCTCGCCCCGCCGCTGATCTCCGACCAGGAGACGTTCGACGAGATCGAGCAGATCCTGCGCGCCACCCTGTCGGAGGCATGGACGAAGCTGTGACTCCGCACTGCGATCTTCGGCTGTGATCTTCGGCTGGAATGATCGAATACGGCCCCGGGGCCGCCCGTTCGAGTGAGAAACGGCGGTCCGGGGCCGCGTGCTGTCCGGCGTCCCGTCGCGTGCTGCCTAGCGTGCCCAGTGACCGATCGGCTTTGCTTTCGTTCCCCCGCATGGGGGATTCACGAATCTCGCACGGCATTTCTGATCCGAACCGAGGTGTACGCCATGGTGGCCCCACCGGACAACGACGTGCTCTGGGCCCGCGCCCTGCACTTCCGGCACAACGACGGCTCACCCGGGCTGAGCGGGGTCTCGCTCGGCGTCGGGGAGGGCGAGATCCTCGCCGTCGGCGGCCCGCGAGGCAGCGGCAAGACGACCCTGCTGCGGTGCCTGTCCGGACTGGTGCCCGTGGCGAGCGGTGAGGTCTGGTTCAACAGCGTGCCCGTGCACACCATGCGCCCGGCCGCCCGCGAACGGCTGCGCCGAAAGCACTTCGGCTGGATCGACCCGGCGCCGGTGCTCGTCCCCGAGCTGAACGTCTGGGAGAACACCGCCCTCCCCCTGATGCTGCGCGGCGCCGCCCGCCACCCGGCCAGGGCGACGGCCCTGGAGTGGCTGGAGCGGCTCGACATCGGCGACAAGGCCCGCAAGCACCCCGCGGACCTGGTGCACGCGGAGCGCCAGCGGGTCTGCATCGCCCGCGCCCTCGCCCCGGCCCCCTCGGTGCTGTTCGCCGACGAACCGACCGCCCCGCTGCACCGCGCCGACCGGCGGCACGTCCTGCGCACGCTGACCACGGCGGCCCGTTCGCACGGCATCACGGTGCTGCTCGCCACCGCCGACGCGGACACCGCGGCCCTCGCCGACCGCACGGTGTCGCTGCTCGACGGACGCCGGGTGCGCACCGTACATCTGCCTCCGGTCTCCGGGACCGCCGAGACGGAGGGCCGGGCCGCGTGCTCGCTCTCCGTCTGACCCGAGGGGCCCGTCCGGCCGTCCAGCTGCGCCGCCTCCTGGTAGCCGCGGCCTCGGCGGGCACGGGCTTTCTGCTGCTGTGCGCCCTCGGCCACGCGCTCGGCCACCCGGGCACGCCGTCCGCCTCGCTGCTCCGGCTGGCCTGGTGCGCGGCCCCGCTGGCAGCCACGGTGTACTTCGCGGTCGCGGTGGCCCGGACCGACCCGGGGACCAGGCCCCGGTCCGGGCTCTCCGCGCTCGGCCTCGGCCCTGCCGGGCTGAGGGCGATCTCCGCGACGACCACGGCCCTGGCCTGCGCACTGGGGTCGTTGATCGCGCTGCTCGTCTTCCTCCACCTGCGCGGCGACCTCACCGGCATGCCCTTCAAGGACGCCGGCACCGACTTCCTGGCTGTCGGCCGGCCGCTGCCGCTCCCGGCGACCCTGACACTGCTGACGCTGGTGCCGGTGAGCGCCTCGGTGGCGGTGGCGGTGGCGCTGCGCCCACGCGAGCGGGCGGCAGGACCGTCCCGTTCGGGGCGGACGGCGTACGGCCGCTTCGGCGCGTACCGTGCCACGGCGGCGCGGGAGACGTTCGGGTCGTACGGACGCTTCGGCAGACACCTGGAGACGGCGGCCCACGGCCGCCGTCCGCCCGCCGCCCAGCAGCGAACGCCGGAGGAGGCACGGCAGGATCGGCTGCGGGCAGATCTTCCGGGGGAGGACCCCGAGCGGGCGCACGGGCCGCACGACACGGAGAGCAGCCCCGCACCGGCGGCCGCGGTCCCGGCGCCCGGCGCCGGCACGGCGCCGTCCGGTCTCCCCTGGGGCATCGCGGTACTGGCCGTGAGCCTGGCCGTGGAGGCCTACGCGAGCCGTACCGGCGCCGGCACCGCGCCCGGCGACCGGCCCGGCGCGCCGGCCGGTCCGGTGCTGGCCACCGTCGGCCTGATCCTGGCCGGTCCCGGACTCACCCATCTGTGCGGCCGGCTGCTCCAGTCGGTCCGCCCGGGTGCCCTGCGCCTGCTGGCCGGGCGGGTCCTCATGACGGAGGCCACCAGGATCGGCCGTCCGCTGGGTGTGGTCTGCGCCGTGCTGTCGGGCGCGTACGCCATGGACTCGCTGTACTACGCCGACGGCCTGTCGGCCGGCCCGCTCGCCCTGCTCGGCGTGCTGCTGGTGACCGGCTGCACCGTGGCGACGCTGCTGACGGCCGCTGTCGAGGCCAAGCAGGCGCACGCCGGCACCACGGCCGCGCTGCTGCGTCTCGGGGCTCCCGCCTCGACACCGCGCCGGGCCGCGGCGCTCAGGGCCGGCGCGCTCCTCGCCCTGTTCGGCCCGCTGACCGTGATCGTGGCCGAACTGTCGGCGCTGCCCCCGGCCCTCTGAGGCCGCGTACCACACGCCGCCGGACCCGAAGAAAATCTCCGCGGGGCGATGAGTTACGTACGCGGCCCCGGTCCACCGTTCCTGAAGACCGAGCAGAAGTGGGCCCGTTCGGCCGCACGCCCCGAACGGTCCTGGGCGTTCCCCACTGCCTCAAGGGCGTGGGAGGTGCCCCCGGGTCCCCGGCGTACTCGACCCCGGGGCGGCGGCACGCATCCCGTGCGTGCTCCGGTCCCGGGAGGCCTCCGCGGCCGGAGGTCGCTGAATGACACTGCCCCGCGCGACCCGGCCACATGGGTGTGGCCGGAGGCGACGGAGAGGCCCCGAACCATCACATCGGTGGAGCGGGGGCCCCGCACGCCGACGCCGTCCCGACGCCGCAGATCGCACGCTCACGTCGACCCAGCCGGCCCAGGGCACCGTAAGCTCGCGAACGAACCCTCACACGATCGAGCCAACGCGGCCTCGTATGCACTCTTCGGCGAGCAGTTACCAACCCCTCGAACGACACGGCGCGGACCGCCCAGGAACCGGCAGACCCGCGGGAGAGGCACCACCATGGCACAGCATATGATCTTCGTGAACCTGGCCACCAACGACCTCGAGGCCTCTAAGAAGTTCTTCACGGCGCTCGGTTACGGGATCAACGAACAGTTCAGCAACGAGAACACCGCCTCCGTCGTGATCAGCGACACCATCATCGCGGTGCTGCACACCAGGCAGCGCTACGCGGAGTTCACGAAGAAGGAGATCGCCGACTCCACCGGGACCAGCGAGGTGCTGCTGGCCCTGAGCTCCGAGAGTCGCGAGAAGGTCGACGAACTGGTCGAGAAGGCCCTCGCGGCGGGCGGCTCGGTGAGCGGGGAGACCCAGGACGAGGGCTTCGTGTACGGCCGCGCCTTCGACGACCTGGACGGCCACACCTGGGAGATCGCGTGGATGGACCCGGCCGCGCTGGAGGGCTGAGGCAGGGCCTGGAGCGAGTCCGGCGAAGAGAGCCGCGGCAGCCGGGCACACCGGCACCGAGGCCCGCTCCCGCCCGTCCCGGCATGGGCGGTTGAGGACAGTCCCGCCCATGCCGCCCACCGCGGCGACCATGAGATCGAGACACCCGAGGAGTGCGACGCGATCGCCCCGGCCCGCGGCACACTCACCGGGCTCCGGGGCCGGCGCCTCGATCCGGCCCACCGCGCAAGGGAGTTGCTCACCCACCGACCCGCGGGGGCCGTCCCTCTCGGCCGCGCGCCGCCCACGACGCCTCGACGTCCGACGCCCCCGACGCCCCCGACGCCCCCGACGCGACAACACCATGCTGGTCGAGGCCTGCGAACTCATCGCTCCGGCAACCTCATTCGACCCGTCGGTCACCAACGGGCCGTGTGCCGCCTCCGAACTGGGCGAGCGGTGACGGAAGGGCCACCCCCGGTCGGCGTCCGACCGCTGACTCCATGGGCACGAGCCGCCGAACACGTCGCCTCCCACCGCCGCGTACGCCGTTGACGCCACCCGCGAGGACGGGCGGCCGGCCTGCCGGAAGGCGGGCGCGGTCGTCCTGCCGGTCACCGCCGGCACCGTGCGGGAGCGTTGAAACGCCCATACAGCTAACAAAACAGTAAAGCGTTGGCCTGCTATCGGCATATGCGTTGACACTACTTACGCGGCGCTTATAGACCTGGGAGCTTCATGGGAGTGCTGATGCTGCATCAACCCTCCCTCAACCCCCCGCATTTGCGTATCACGTAAAGGACAAACGTGGCAGTTCTGTCCGTATCACGCCGTACGGCCTCGCGCCGTACCGCCGCACGCACCGTACGCGCCCTCGGTGTCGTCTCCGCGTCGGCCGCACTCACCATCGGTCTCGCCGGCAGCGCGGCCGCCTGCAACATCAACGAGTTCTCGGCCGAGGCGAAGTGCGTCGGTGACAAGGGTGTCATCACCGTCACCGACGTCGACCCGGCGGGCGTTTCCGCCACCGTCACCGTGTTCCTGGAGAACAACGGTGCCGACGAGAAGAAGATCGGCGAGCAGGTCGTCAAGGGTTCCCGCGAGGGTGTCACCATCACCTTCGAGGAGGACTGGCAGCCCAACGCCGAGTACCGCATCCACGTCAAGGCCAAGCCCTACGTGGACGAGGACATCAAGCCGAACCTGACCACCCCGGCCACGGCCTGCAAGGAGGACGAGGAGACCCCGGCTCCGTCGGAGCCCGCTCCGACGCCGTCGGACTCCGCCTCGGCCCCGCCCGAGGACGAGGACGAGCCCGGCACGCCGACTTCCTCGGAGTCGGAGCCGGCGCCCGAGGGCAGCGCCCCGGCGGACACCTCGGACAACGCTCCGTCGCCCGCCGTCGGTGAGTCGAACCTCGCCGAGACCGGTGCCGACTCCAACACCGGTCTGATCGCCGGTATCGCGGCGGCCCTGGTCGCCGTCGGTGGCGGTGCGGTCTTCTTCGGCATGCGCCGTCGTGGGGCGAGCAGCGACAGCTGACGTCTCAAAGACATGAAAGTGATGGCCCGTCCCCGGTGGGGGCGGGCCATCGCTCTGCGGGGCCTTCCGTCCCGGCGGCTCACCTCACCCGAACGTCGCCCGTTCCAGCCAGAACTCCAGCACCTCCCGGTCGCCCAGCACCTCCACCTCGGGTGCGTCGAGCGGCAGCCGGCGGTAGAAGGCGAGGAGCACGGAGGTGAGCGGGCCACGGAGGGCGACCGTGGCCTTCTCGTGGCCGCGGTGCCAGGAGACACCCTCCTCGGTCAGCTCGATGCTCCATTCCGCGTTCACCTCCGGACCGGTGTCGGTGGCGTGCAGATGGATGCTCCGATGCGGGCCGCGCAGCTCCTGCGCCGTGTCCTTCGGCAGGGTCCGCTGCGCCCATTGCACGATCTCCAGCCACTCGTCGATCGCGTCGGCGGCGACATCGGGCGCGACCTCGTAGGGCAGCCCAGCGGCAAGGGCCGCGTCCGCGCGGTGGACGGTCAGCTCGTGCGTCATACGGCGGGCCCAGAATCCTGCGTTGTGGATTCCCGCCCAGCTCCACACCCCGGCGTCCGGCCCGGCTTCCCGCAGCGCCATGACGAGCAGTTCACCGGATTCGGCCAGCCACGCGTCCAGCGCGGCCGGTTCGCCCCGCGCGTCGGGCCCGTCGAATCCCGGCACCCGATCCTCGGGAATCTCCTCCTCAGCCCGGGTACGCACCATCAGCGCCGCCCAGCGCAGAGCTCCGCCGACATGCCGGACGAGCTCCTCCAGGGACCACTTCGGGGTGGTGGGCACCGTGCCGTCCAGATCGGCCCCCGAGGTCACCACGGACCGCAACCGGCCTACCTGGTCGGCGATTTCGTCACAGTAGCGGTCGTGCGCGAGTGAGGTCATGCCACCCACCCTAGGCAGGATCCCCTACCCGAGCACGACGATTTCGGCCGCGTCGAACTCCACCCCGACCCCGGCCCCGACCTCCGGTGCCGCCCGGAGGGCGCAGGCGGCCTCCAGGTGGGGCCCTTCGCCGTCCCCCGGCTGGAGGCGGACGGCGACATGGGTGCCGCGGAAGGTGCGCGCGGCCACGGTGCAGCGCAGGCCCGCCCCGTCCGGGACCAGACGGACGCCGGCGGGCCGGACCAGCAGGGTGCGCGCGCCCTGCGGGGCGTCCGCCGGCACCCGGATCTTGCCCCAGGGCGTCGCCGCGACGTCCGCGGTGATCGTCGCCTCGGCCACGTTCTCGAAACCGAGGAAACGGGCCACGAACGCGTCGGCCGGGCGCTGCCACACCTCGAGGGGTGTACCGGACTGGGCGATCCGCCCGTCCCGCATCACCACGACCCGGTCGGCCAGGGCGAACGCCTCGCCCTGGTCATGCGTCACGGCGAGCACGGTGGTGCCCAACCGGCCGAACAACTCACGCAGTTCGACGACGAGTCGCTCCCGGAGCGACCGGTCGAGCTGGCCGAGCGGCTCGTCGAGCATCAGCAGCCGAGGGCTGGGCGCCAGTGCGCGGGCCAACGCGACGCGTTGCTGCTCTCCGCCGGACAGTGCGGCCACGGCCCGCCCCCTCGCCCCGGGCAGCCCGACGAGGTCCAGCAACTCCCTTACGCGGGAGGCTTGTTCGGTGCGGGATGCCCCGTGCATCCGCAGCCCGAAGGCCACGTTGCCGCCCACGTCCCGCTGCGGGAACAGCTGGTGGTCCTGGAACATCAGCCCGACCCCGCGCCGATGCGCGGGCACGCCCGCCTGGTCGCGCCCGGCGAGCGAGATCCGCCCCGCGTCGAGGGGCTGCAGTCCGGCCACCGCCCGCAGCAGCGTGGACTTGCCGCTGCCGCTGGGGCCGAGCACGCACACGATCTCGTGCTCGGCGACCTGAAGATCCACGGTGTCCAGCACCGCCCGCCCACCGAAGCGGACGGTGGCACTCTCGAGGCTCAACAGCATCTAGAACTCCCCGGATCTGTCGGTCCGCAGCCGCTCGAGGGCCAGCAGCGCCACCGCACACACGATCATCAGAATCGTCGACAGGGCCATCGCCTGTCCGTAGTTGAGCTCCCCCGGCCGGCCCAGCAGCCGTGCCACGGCCACCGGCAGTGTCGGGTTGTCCGGTCGTGCGATGAACACCGTCGCCCCGAACTCCCCCAGTGACACGGCGAAGGCGAACCCCGCCGCGACGAGTACGGCCCGCCGCACCATCGGCAGGTCCACCTCCCGCCACACCCGCCACGGCGACGCCCCGAGCACCGCCGCCGCCTCCCGCAGCCGCGCGTCCACGGCCCGCAGCACGGGCAGCATGGTCCGTACGACGAAGGGGACACCGACCAGCGCCTGCGCGAGCGGCACCAGGATCCAGGAGGAACGCAGGTCCAGGGGCGGTTCGTCGAGGGCGATCAGGAACCCGAAGCCGACGGTCACGGCGGACACCCCGAGCGGCAGCATCAGCAGGGCGTCGAAGCCGCGCACCAGCCGTCCCGCGTCCCGCCGGGTGAGCGCGACGGATGCCAGGGTTCCGATCAGCACGGCGATGGCGGTGGCCAGGACCGCGTACCGCAGGGAGTTGCCGACTGCCTCGATCGGCGCGACCAGGAACACGCCCCCGTCGTCGCGGGTCAGCGCCCGGTAGTGGCCGAGGCCCGCGTCACCGAAGGATCGTTCCACCAGCACCACGAGCGGCAGGAGCAGCAGGACGGCGACGGTGGCGACGACCCCGGTGAGCAGCGCCCACTGCCCGGCGCCCTGCGGCCGCCGCGCGGTCCCGGAGGCGTCCACCAGCCGCAGCGCGGTCTCCCGCCGCCGTACGGTCCAGGCGTGCAGGGCGAGGATCGCGCCCACCGCGACGAACTGGATCATCGTCAGGACGGCGGCGGTGGACAGGTCGAAGATCTCCGACGTCTGCCGGTAGATCTCCACTTCCAGGGTGGCGAAGGTGGGCCCGCCGAGGACCTGCACCACACCGAACGAGGTGAAGGTGAACAGGAAGACCATCAGCGCGGCGGCGGCCACGGCGGGCGCCAGCGCGGGCAGCGTGACGGTCCGCCAGGCCGTGAACCGGGAGGCGCCGAGCATCCGCGCCGCTTCCTCCTGCCGCGGGTCGAGCTGCCCCCACAGTCCGCCGACGGTCCGTACGACGACGGCGTAGTTGAAGAAGACGTGCGCCAGCAGGATCGCCCACACGGTGGTGTCCAGCCGCAGACCCCACAGCTCGTCGAGGAGCCCGCCGCGCCCCACGAGCGCCATGAACGCCGTACCGACGACGACCGTCGGCAGCACGAACGGGACGGTGACCACGGACCGCAGCAGCTGCTTGCCGGGAAAGTCGAAGCGGGCGAAGACGTACGCGCCGGGCAGGGCGATCAGGAGGGTGAGAGCGGTGGAGACCAGCGCCTGCCAGGTGGTGAACCACAGCACCTGCCGGACGTCGGACTGCGCCAGCACCTCCCCGATCCGCCCGAACTGCCAGACCCCGTCGGCCTTCAGTCCCCGCGCGACGATCGCGGTGACGGGGTAGGCGAAGAAGACGGCGAAGAACGCGACGGGCACGGCCATCAGACCGAGCCGCGCCGCGGCCTTGCGCCGCCTCGCCGCGGCTCGGCTCACTTCAGTACGAGCGAGGTCCACGACTTGACCCACTGGTCACGGTGGTCGGCGATCTTCGCCGGGTCCATGGTCTCGGGCTTCTCGGCCTGAGGACCGTACTGCGCGAAGTCCTCGGGCATCTGGGCGCCCTCGCGCACCGGGTAGACGAACATGTTCAGCGGCATGTCGTCCTGGAACTCCTTGGTGAGCAGGAAGTCGAGCAGCGCCTTGCCACCCTCGGGGTTCTTCGCGTTGTCGAGCAGCCCCGCGTACTCCACCTGGCGGAAGCAGGTGCCGTCGGCGATGCCGGTGGGCGCGGTCTTGGGCTTCGGGTCGGCGTAGATCACCTCGGCGGGCGGCGAGGAGGCGTAGGACACCACCAGCGGCCGGTCGCCCTTGGCCTGCTTGCCGCCGGCCGAGCCGGAGAACTCCTGGTTGTAGGCCTGCTCCCAGCCGTCGACCACCTTCACGCCGTTGGCCTTGAGCTTCTTCCAGTAGTCCGGCCAGCCCTCGTCGCCGTACTTCGCGGCGGTGCCGAGGACGAAGCCGAGGCCGGGCGAGGAGGTGGAGGCGTTCTCCGTGACGAGGAGATCCTTGTACTCGGGTTCGATCAGGTCGTCGAAGGTCCGCGGCGGGGTGAGACCGCGCTCGTCGAACCACGCCTTGTCGTAGTTGACGCAGACGTCGCCGGTGTCCACGGGCGTGACCCGGTGCTTGTCCTCGTCGGCGCGGTACTCCGGCAGGACGAGGTCGGAGCCATTCGCCTCGTACGGCTGGAACAGCCCGTTGTCGAGGGCCCGGGAGAGGAGGGTGTTGTCGACGCCGAAGAAGACGTCGCCCTGGGGGTTGTCCTTGGTCAGGATCGCCTTGTTGACGGCCTGCCCGGCGTCGCCGTCCTCCAGGACCTTGAGCTTGTAGCCGGACTCCTTCTCGAAGGCGGCGACGACGTCCTTGGACGCGGCCCACGAGTTGTGACTGACGAGAGTCACGGTCTTCGACCCGCCGTCGCTCCCGCCGTCACCTCCGCCGGCGGACGAACCGCAGGCGGACAGCGTGACCAGGCCCAGCCCGACGGCCAGGATCGTGACCTTCTTGGTGATGTTCACCGGTTTTTTCCTCCTGGGGGTGACCAGGAAGAGACGCGGCCCTGCCCGGGACCCCTCACGGGTGTCCCGGGCAGGGCGTAACAGCTCGAGTGATGACCGATCTCCCTACCCAGAATGACCTGGGCGAGGTTCGGAGGGTCTGCGGCCGATGCCGCACTCTCAGCGCTGTGGCGCTCCCCTGTCGGAATATGAACGTAGTGGTTACCCGGTATGCAGTTGTTGCTCTTGTGCCGGCCAGGCTACCTCTCGCTCGCGGCGAGCTGACCGCAGGCCCCGTCGATCTCCTGCCCCCGGGTGTCCCGGACGGTCACCGGCACGCCGTGCGAGGCGATCGCGTCCACGAACGCCTTCTCGTCCTCGGGCCGCGAGGCGGTCCACTTGGAGCCGGGCGTCGGGTTGAGCGGGATGAGGTTGACGTGCACGGGCCTGCCCTTGAGCAGCCTCCCGAGCCGGTCACCGCGCCACGCCTGGTCGTTGATGTCCCGGATCAGCGCGTACTCGATGGACAGCCGCCGGCCGGACCTGGCCGCGTACTCGAACCCTGAGTCCAGGACCTCGCGCACCTTCCACCGCGTGTTCACGGGGACGAGGGTGTCGCGCAGTTCGTCGTCGGGCGCGTGCAGGGAGATGGCGAGGCGGCACTTGAAGCCCTCGTCGGAGAACCGGTGGATCGCCGGCACGAGTCCGACCGTCGACACGGTGATCCCGCGCTGGGACAGCCCGAGGCCGTCCGGCTCGGGGTCGGTCAGGCGGCGGATGGCGCCCACGACCCGGTTGTAGTTGGCGAGCGGCTCGCCCATCCCCATGAAGACGATGTTGCTCAGCCGCGCCGGTCCGCCGGGAACCTCCCCGTCCCGCAGCGACCGCATCCCGTCCACGATCTGGTGCACGATCTCCGCGGTGGACAGGTTCCGGTCGAGACCGGCCTGCCCGGTCGCGCAGAACGGGCAGTTCATGCCACAGCCCGCCTGCGAGCTGATGCACATCGTCACCCGGTCCGGGTACCGCATGAGCACCGACTCGACGAGGGTCCCGTCGAACATCTTCCACAGCGTCTTGCGGGTGGTGCCCTGGTCGGTGGACAGATGCCGGACCACCGTCATCAGCTCGGGAAGCAGCGCCTCCCGCAGCTTGGCCCGGGACCCGGCGGGGATGTCGGTCCACTGCTCCGGATCGTGCGCGTACCGCGCGAAGTAGTGCTGCGAGAGCTGTTTGGCCCGAAACGGCTTCTCACCGGCCGCCGCGACCGCCTCCTTGCGCTCGGCGGGCGTGAGGTCGGCAAGGTGCCGCGGCGGCTTCTTGGATCCGCGCGGCGCGACAAACGTGAGTTCTCCGGGCTTAGGCATAGCGGTACCAGTGTCGCAGATCCATTGGTGTGGCCTGAGGATGTCGCTCCAAAGGACGATCGCCGAGGGCTGCCGCCGGCGGCAGCCACCCCCCTTGGCGGCCCGGGGACGGCCCGGGGGCGGCCCGGGGAGGGCCCGGCAGTCACCTCATCGCGGCAGGTGAAAATGCGGGTAAAGGCGCAGGTAAAAGGGGCACGACCAGCTGTTCCGCGATGAAATGCCCGAAGAGGGAGACCCAGGGTCTGTTGCGTGATTACCTTCTGTCCGGATCTATCCGGTGAGGCCGAGGGCGGTCAGGGGCCTGCGGTAGTCGCGGGCTGTGTGGCGTAGTGCGGCGGCGATGTTGGTGTGGCCGTTCTGGCGGTGGACGCCGATGGCGAGGTTGCGCAGGCCGGCCATGACGCGTGGGAGCTGACCGACATGGATCTTGGAGTCGTCCTCGCGGAAGGTGCGGTCCCGGACGTGGTGCAGAAGATTTTCGATCTTCCAGTGGCCCTTGATCCACGCGGCGAGCTGAGCCCCGGTCGCGGCGCCGGGCGGCAGGCTAGTGATCAGGTAGACGCGTTCGACGGTGAGCTTGCCGCTGGTGAAGTCCTTGCGCCAGCGCACGACTTGGAGTGCCTGGGCGGCGTCGAGGTAGTCGATGTGCGCGAAGGCCGCGGTCTTCAACCGCCGGATCTCGTGGCGGTGGTGGGCGCGGGTGCGCTCGTAGTGGTCCAGGACGATGTCGGGCCAGGGCAGACGGCGCACGCGGTCGAACAGTCCGGGGTGGTTGGCCTTGACCTGGGCGATGTAGTGGGCGCCGCGGGCGCGGAGGTAGGCGCCGTGGGCGTGCTGGGTGTGCAGTGCGTCGGCGGTGATCACGGCGTCCGTCAGGTCGACGCTGTCCAGTAGCGGGGCGAACGCGGGGATTTCGTTGCTCTTGTCGGCGACCTGGCGCTGGGCGAGGGCGGTGCCGGTGTGATCCATCGCGGCCAGCAGAGTGACGTAGGTGCTGGTGGCGGTGCGCGAGCCGCGCAGGGCCTTGCCGTCGACCGCGATCGCCCGCAGTCCGGTTCCGGCCGGGGTGGCGCGGGTGGTCAGGAACGCGCCGATCGCGGTGTCCAGGGCGTCACCGTCGAGCTGGACCAGGAGGCGGCGCAGAGTGTGAGGATGCGGAACGCACACCGTGCCGGTCAGCGGATCGAGCGGAAAGCCGAGGGCTCGGCAGGCCCAGTGCGGAGCGTCCGTGATCCATTCCGTGATCGCGACGAGCGAGCGGGCACCGGCCAGGACACTGGCCGCGGCCGCAGCGAGCAAGGCGGACAGCAGGTAACGACGCCCCCGAAGCCCTCGCGGGTCGGGTATGCGCTCCAGGAAATGCGACAACCGCGCAGCGTCCGCCAACGGGGCCGGTGCGGACGCCTGGGCCAGCCGATCCAGCGCAGAGGGCATGAGGGAAGATGAAGGAGCAGGCACGGACTCACCAAGTGTTCATGGGACTTCGACACTCACATGATCACCGAGACCGTGCCTGCACTGCGTTCACCGCCGCCCGGCCGGGACGTCCAGCTCAATCTCGAGCGAGCCCGGCGTTCCGGGACAATCCTGATCTTGCAACGGACCCTGGGGGCTGTCGAAAAATAACTCTTCGATCTTGATGTGGAGTTATGGGGGCGTGGAGTCGTGCCCGGCGATGGTGGCGAGTTG
>NZ_JBHSPC010000118.1:0-49776 GCF_042656345.1 Streptomyces incanus | reverse complement strand
TCCTCGACCGCCGTCACCCGCGCGTGGTCCGGATCGGCCCGCAGATTGCCCCACTCCACGAGCTTGTCCAGCGCCTGCGTCACCGCCTCGACGTCGGCGGGCCGGCTCCCCGCGTCCAGCGCCGCGTGCACGTCCTCCGGCCGCAGATGCACCGCGAACCGCTCCTTGGCGGCGAGGAAGGCGCGCATCACCTGGCGGTAGAGGGGGGCGTTGGGGACGGTGAGGTGGGCGAAGGGGGCGTAGTCGGCGGGGGCGGGGCCGAAGGGCTGTGAGGCTTCGGGCCTCTGGGAGGTCTCGGAGGTCATCGTCGATCCATTGTTCCAAACCGGCGCCCTCGACTGTACGGGATGTCCACTTTTCGTGCGCCGGC
Source organism: Streptomyces incanus (assembly GCF_042656345.1). Taxonomy (NCBI): domain Bacteria; kingdom Bacillati; phylum Actinomycetota; class Actinomycetes; order Kitasatosporales; family Streptomycetaceae; genus Streptomyces; species Streptomyces incanus. The sequence goes on along the minus strand of NZ_JBHSPC010000118.1, from coordinate 49,406 downwards.
CCGCTCACCGCCTTCTTTCCTCATCCCCATAGAGCACCACGCCGATGTCACCGTTCGCACCGGAGGAAACGCACCGGTTCCGTGAGCACGGCGGCAGCGGACTCCGTGTCGGCCAGCCGGGCCGACAGTGTGGCCCCGGCGAGGCGTGGCGGGAGGGCCTCGGCGAACTTCAGGCCGCGCAGTGCGCGTTCGTCGACGTCTGGAAGACACAGCTGGTCCGTCATGTCCTTCGTGGCGTCGCTCCAGGTGCGCGCGGTGACGTCCTCCCGCAGCCGGATCCAGCGGTCGTTGATGTGCTGCCCCGGCACAACCACCGTGTCGAGGGTCGCAGCGAGCGTGGCGTTGGCGCGGTGGCCTGCCCAGGTCCACCAGCGCACGTGGCCTCCCGCGTCCTGAATGATCAAGGTGCCTCCGGGATGCACCCGGTCCAGGTACTCCTCGCGGGTCCGGCGCAGGGCGCTGGTCGCCCGTTGGGTCATCTTCACGGGCGGGTCCTCGCCCAGCAGTACCTGGCGTTCGGCGCGCGTGAGCTCATGGGAACCCGCCAGGCCGAACCCGGCGCTGCTCCACTTCGTCTTGCCTCCCCCGTCGGCCGGCTCGACGAAGCAGCGCCTGCGCCGCCAGTCGATGTAGGTGACCTGCCAGTTCCGGCCGGCCAGCAGAAGCCGACGCGGACCGTCGAGCCGTTCGGTGAGGAGGCTGGGGTCGGTTCGGCCGATCTCCGTGCGTCCTTGGAGAACGGTGAACTGCGGGGGTGCGGTGAACACGGCGGTGAGGTTCATGAAGTGGCGGTGCCCGAAGCGCCGCTCGGCCTCCGGTCCGATGAACAGCATGCCGCCGTCCCTGTCCAGGTACCCCTGGTCGTCAAGGTGCCGGACAACAGGCTCGGCGGTGGATGTGCCGAAGGGGCCGAGTCCGTTCCACCACTCCTGCCACAAGTGCTCACCGACGCGATGTTCCTGCAAGCACAGCGCCAGGAGTTGCTGGGCGACGATGTGCCGGGGCTCCGGTGGCGCCACGACGGGCTCCACCCAGCCCTGCGACCACTTGAGCAGCAGTCCGGCCGCGCCCAGCAGACCGTCCTCGTCCAGGGCCAGGAACAGGCAGTTGCGTGCGGACCCTTCACGGCGTCCGGAACGGCCGAGGCGCTGGAGGAAGGAGGCGACCGAGGCAGGGGCGTCGATCTGAATGACGCGGTCCAGGTCACCGACGTCGATGCCGAGTTCCAGCGTGCTGGTGGAGATGATCACGCAGTCGCGGGCCTCGGCGAAGGCCGCCTCGGCACGTCGGCGCTCGTCGAGGGAGAGCGAAGCGTGCGACAGGAAGGTGGTGACGCCCTTGGCGCGGAGCTTTTTGGGCTACACCTGAAGGCGTCAATACTGCGAACCTGGTAGCCGAGGTCCGGCAGGGCGGGGCTTTCACCGCGTCCGGACTTCGAGATGCGGTCACCGGCACCTGCTGGATACGCTCGCTGAGTGGCCGGGTGATGATGGCCCGAGACCGGGAGCAGGATCCGCCCCACCCCGCCCACCGGAAACGACGACTTCCGCAGTCCAAACCTCTGCAGTGTCCACGCCCTCCACGAGAGGAAGGTTGCGATGAGGTTCACTCGCATGCGTACAGCAAGGGTCACCGCGGCAGCTGTGGTCGCCATCCCGCTCGCGCTTGGAGGTCTGGCGTCGCAGAGCCACGCACAGGATGCGTCTCCCAGCCCGTCGGGGACGTTCGGTCCCGGCTGCTCGGCGCTCTCCCAGAAGGCCGACACCTCCAAGGACAAGGTCGTAGAGGCCTCGGCCGCATATCCACAGCTCAGCCAGCTGGTCTCAGCCGCGGTCAGGGCAAGGCTGAGCGGCACCCTCGACGGGAAACCCCACGTCACCGTCTTCGCGCCCAACAACCAGGCTTTCCAGAAGGTGACCGTGTCGCAGCTTGACTCGCTGCTCAGCAATCAGGGGCAGCTGAAGAAGGTGCTGACCTACCACGTCGTGGACAAGCAGATCGCCCCGAACGAACTCTCCAAGGGCTCCTTCACGACGCTGGAAGGCAGCAAACTGACCACGTCGGGCTCGGGCACCGACTTCAAGGTCAACGGCAAGGCGAAGATCGTCTGCGGCAACATCAAGGCCGCGAACGCCACCATCTACGTCATTGACACCGTCCTCCAGCCCCCGTCCTGACTCATGGCTCCCGTTCCCGGCGCGGGGCGACCCGTGTGGACTCGGGAACGGGAGCTCCCTCGCGCAGCTTCCGGTCCGTGGCCGTGGTCCTCTCCTGCCGGCGGCCGTACCGGTCGGCGAGGGCGGCGGCGGAGACACCGTGCGGCAGCACGCCCAGGCCGGCGGTGACCGCCACCACTCTCGCCAGCAGTTCGACTCCCTGGACGTGCTCCTCATCAAGGAGCAGCCCGAGCACGACGGACGCCGGACCGCGGAGTCCGAACCACCCGATGTAGGCCACCGTGGGCAGTCGCAGCCCCCTGCCGGCGAGCGCGACGGCCACTGGCAGCATCCGGAGGACGGTGAGGCTGAGGACCGCGTAGCCAACGATGCGCCAGCTCAGGTTCTCCAGCGTCGGGCCGAGCAGTACGGCTCCGAAGAGCAGTTGATGAGGTTCGGTCGTGCGGAGCAGTCGCTTCGGACATGTCTGGATCGGGACACCGTAGTACGCGAGCGTCGCTCGATCGGCGCGCGGACGGACCGCGATACGTGGGTGCGTATCGAGCGGCGCGGGCTCGACCGGATCGGGGTCCGGGGCAGGGACGGCACCGCGCCCCCGCAGCCCCCTGCTCGGCCCACCGCCCTGGTGGTGCCGGACTACGGGCGGGCCGGCCTCGACGTGGCCCACGAGTTCTTCGCACTGATCGACGAAGGCGTCCGTCCCGCGATCGTCACCAAGGAGCGGGCCGACGACGACGCTTACCCGAAGAGGCGCGGCATCACCGAACTCCGCGAAGTGGCACCCTGCCCGGTGCGTCGACTCCGCTGATCTCCTCGCCGACCTTCACGTGCGGTGCGCAGGCAGCAAACGGTGGGCACTTGCGTACAGCGGAGCTCGCGTCGCTGAAGTGCACGTCAACCCATGCACAGGTCTTGACTGTCGCTCGCCTCGCGCCGGACCCACCTCAACGGGATACGGTCCCACCGCCGGGCGTCGCGTACAGGCGGTCGAGAACCGTCACCGTCACCGCCGCATAGGCGAGGTGGGGGACGATGTCGGAGACCCAGTCCGACGCCGACCAAGTCCGCGGGTCTGTCACGCCCAGAGCCGTCATCGGACCGTTCGTGCCGATCATCGCCCCCACTGCGGCAACAGCGTATTCGGGGGCTTGGGACGGGTGCCAGCCGGCGCTGCGGGCCAGGGACAGCAGGGCTCCCATCCCGAGACCGCTGGCGATTCCGGTCAGCGGGGCGAGTCCCGCCACCCGGTTGTCCAGGGCCGGGCCGTCGCCGGGGATCCTCACATGCAGTTTCGCCGCGAGCTTGCGCAGGGTGACCTCGGGTGTCGCGCTCGCCGGCCTGGCCCGCAGCGCCATGTCCGCGTAGCTGACGACGTTGAGCGCGGTCGTACCCGCGGCGCCGGCCGCGGTTCCGTAGAGAAGTGGACGTATCACACAGCGCATGGACCCTTCCTCCTCCGTACGGACGCCTCCACGGTCCGCACCGGACACGGACCGGAGCACATGGCCACGATCCGGCTGCGCACATCGCCCTGCGGCCCTGGTCAGGCCCAGGGTCAGGCCCAGGGTCAGGCCCCGGCGATATTCCTGCCCGGCATCGGCTCCGCGAGTGCCTTCCGCCCCTCAGGCGCATCGAAGGGGTCCGCGAAGTACTGCGTCTCGTGCACCACATACCCGTGGGAGAACTCCATCACGCTCACCGAGCGGGTGGGCACCCCGTCGTACGTGATGACACACTCACTCACCCACAGATCCCCGCTGCCGACGATCCGGTGGACGGTGAAGTGCCGACTGGCAGGGTGCCCCCCACGTTGCGCCGAAATCGTCGCGCGGCCCCGGAATCGTTCACCTGACTGGGGGTAGTCGAGGATCGCGTCCGCGGCGTAAAGGGCATGCTCGGCGTCGGTATCCCCACGTTCCGATGCTCGCCAGTGTTCCTCGAGTGCGGCCCTGTTCAGCCCTTCGCGTGGAACGGACCCGGTGCCTGCGCTGTCATTCATCGCAATCCTTTCCCTGTCCGGCGCTCTGGCCGCCGTCCACGTGGAGGACCTCGCCGGTGACGAAGGACGCCTGCTCGAGGTACACGATGGCCTGGACGACGTCGTCGACCTCTTCCATCCGCCCGAGTGGATGGCGAGCCACGAGTTCGGGCGTGATCTCCGGGTTCATCGGCGTACGGACGACGCCGAGCGAGACGGTGTTCACGCGGATGCCCTGCCCTGCAAATTCGATCGCCAACTCCTTGGTGACCGCGTTCAGGCCGCCCTTGGTCAGCGACGCGAGCGCGCACGGCACCTGTGCGTTCGGCTGGTCGACCAGGGAGGTGGAGATGTTCACCAGGTGACCGCCGTCTTCACCCCGGGAGAGCATCGCGCCGACGGCGCTGCGCGAGACGTTGAAGAATCCGCGCAGGTTCACACCGACGATCAGGTCGAAGTCCTTGTCCGTGTAGTCGGTGAACGGCTTGCCGATGTAGACGCCGGCGCTGTTGACCACGGTGTCGATCCGGCCGAACCGATCCATCGCCGCCCCCACGATCCGCTCGCCCGCACCGGGCTCCACCAGATCGCCGCTGAAGGCGAACACCTGCGGGTCCTCGGATTCCGGCATGGAACGGCTGGTGGCCGCGACCGCGTACCCGAGGCCGCGGTAGGCGGTGACGACGGCGGAGCCGATGCCCCCGCTGGCACCGGTGATGACCGCGACCTTCCGGGCGGTGTCCGCACCCGTGGTGTCGTCCACGCTCACTTGAGGATTTCCAGCATCCGGTTGCCCAGAATCGCGGCCGAAGCCGGGTTCTGCCCGGTGACCAGGTTGCGGTCCTCGACCATGTACGGCTCCCAGATCGGGCCGCGGCTGAAGTTGACCCCGACCTTCTCCTGCACATCGGTCTCCAGCAGCCACGGGGCCAGGGGGGCCAGTCCGACGCCCTCCTCCTCCTCGTTGGTGAAACAGGTGATGTCGAAGCCCTTGAACGGCGACTCGCCGTGGATCCTGGTCGCCAGCATCGAGGCAGGCGCGTGACAGACGATGAACAGAGGGTTACCCGAGGTCAGCTGCTGCGTCAGCAGCCGTCCGGCATCGGCGTCCCAGGCCAGGTCCGACATCGGACCGTGGCCGCCCGGCAAGTACACCCCGTCGTAGTCCTCGAGGCGGACGTCCGACAGTCGCAAGGGCCGACGCATCACCTCCGCGGAACGGATGACGGCCTCCAGTTCGAGGGCGTTGTCATTTCCGCCGACCATCTCGGGGCGTAGGCTCATCATGTCGACGTTGGGGGTCACGCCGTTGGGCGTCGCGACGACGATCTCATGGCCGGCGTCCGTCAAGATCTTGTACGGGTTCGCGAACTCCTCGGCCCAGTAGCCCGTCGCGTACCTCGTGCCGTCCTTCAACACCCAGTAGGTGGCTCCGGTCACGATGAAAAGCACCCTGGCCATGGCAAGGATCCCCTCTCGGACGCCTGTTTCAGGGTTCCGCGGGATGAGCCAGAAAACCGGCTCGCCGCCGCCGGTCTTCCCCCCTCTCCCCAATGTAGTCTCGGTCATTCATGCGCGCGCGCCGAGGTTCAGGGCGAATGCGGCGGACGGCAGTCGGGCCGGGGCCGGCCCCGACGTCGCTTCCTTGCCGGGTGATCGTTGGCGATGCTCTGCCAAGTCCTGATGGACCTACGGTTCCGCATGGCTGTGGTGACTCCGAAGCCGTTCCACCGGACACTCCCCGTCGATCCCTGTTACGTCCGCCGGCCGTGAGCCGAGTTGTCGGACTCGGGGAGCAGTCGCGCACTCGGCCCAGACCGTTTTGCCGGGGCCGAGGCGGTCGCTCACGCCCCAGTCGGCGGCGAGCGCGTCGACGAGGAGCAGGCCACGGCCCCCGTCCTCGTCCGGGCCGGGAGCCGGCCGCGCCGGCTGGGCGGGATGAGTGTCGGTCACCTCGATCCGGACGACGCCCCGACTGTCGCCCAAGGACAGGGACAGGGCGAAGTCCCGCCCCGGGACACGGCCGTGCAGGACGGCGTTGGAAGCGAGTTCGGCGACGACGAGGACGGCCGTGTCGTGCGCTTCGGTGCCGTGCGGGTGGCCCCACTCGGTGAGCTGGTGCGCGGCGAGCAGCCGGGCGAGACGCGCACCGCGCCGGGTGGCGGAGAAACGCTGCGCGAAGGAGCGGGCCGGGGCGGGTGTGGGGGTGTGAGGGGCTGGCATGGGGGCCAGCCTGCGGGGCGTTGACGGCCCGTCGGCAGGTCCGGCGCTGATACAGATCACGCTGTACTGGTTCACTCGCTGGACTGGACCGGTCGCTGTACGTGACGATGAGCGTGCCGAGCGTGGCGCAGCGCGCCCGGCACACGGTACGGCAAGCGTTCGGGGCCGGCACGGGTACGGCCCTGGCGGCACAGGGGAAGGCGGCTGCGATGGCGACGGGCAACGGCGGCGGGGTGGGCGGGAGTTCGGGGCAGGGCGGAGGCGGAGGAGGCGGCGGGAGTTGCGAGCCGGAACTGTCCGACAGCCTCAAGACGTTCGGCGCGGTGCTGAAGTCCTTGCGGGAGGAAGCCCGGCTGACGCAGGAACAGTTCGCGCCGCTGGTACGGTACTCGGCCGCGTACATCGCCAAGATCGAGCAGGGGAAGCGCTTCCCGCCGAGGGATCTGCTGGAGCGGTCGGAGGAGGCCTTGGGGGCCGTTGCGGGGCGAGTCCTGACAGCGGCGGCACGGAGCCTGACGCGGAAGGCGGGGCTGGCGTCGTGGTTCCGACAGTGGGCGGGGATCGAGGAGGAGGCGATCTCGCTGTACGCGTACGAGTGCGCTGTAATTCCGGGCTTGCTTCAGCCCGAGCACTACATTCGCGCCCTCTTCGACCGGCGTCTGCCGCCCTTGTCGGAGGAACAGTTCGAGCAGCAGGTCACGGCCCGGCTCGAACGCCAACGCCTGCTGACCGAGCGGCCGAACAGCACGTTCAGCTTCGTCGTCGAACAAGCGCTGTTGGACCGCCGCCTGGCCGGTGCCGAGGTCACGCAGGCACTGCTCAACAACCTGCTCGATGTGGGCCGTCTCCGGAACGTGGAGATTCAGATCATGCCTCGGGTTCAGGAGGATCACTCCGGTTTCGAGGGTCCTCTTTACCTCGCCGAGACAGTGGAGAATCGGTGGGTGGGCTACGTAGAAGCCCACGACTGCAGCATGCTCGTCACCGACACAAAAGCCGCAAGCGCCATGCTTCAGCGCTATGGCAAGATGCGCTCGCAGGCTCTGAGTCATCAAGCCACCGCGAGCCTGCTGGAGCAGATGCGAGGAGCGCTATGAGCACCACCGAACTTGCTTGGTTCAAGAGCAGCTACAGCGGCGGTGGAGGCGGCAACTGCGTGGAGGTCGCTACGTGCCCTGACACCGTTCGTGTCCGGGACTCGAAGGACACGCAGCGGCAGGCACTGGCTGTGTCCCGCGATGCCTGGTCTGCGTTTACGACGCTGGCAGTCGACTCGCGCGTCTGAGCTTCCGGTGGGGCGGCGCCCGTCGCTGCCCCACCGAATCTCCCACGGCTACTCGACTTCCAGCGCGGGCTGCTTCGCTGCCGCCTTACGGCCACGCGTCTTCCGCACCGGGCGCCAAGCCTGCAACTCCTCTGCGCCAACCTGGTGTTTGCGGAGCTGGTTCTCGTACTCGGCCTCCAGCTCGTCCGCCGGTACGTCACCCCACTCGTCGTCGTACTCGCCGTGCCACTGCTTGACCCAGGGCATGACCTCGTGGAGTCCAGCGAGCAGCGGAACGACCCGCTCGGAACTCCAGCCGTCCCGCGTGGTGCGGGCGGCCGGCAGCTCGAAGAGGGCCTGTGCCTGGTCCTTGTGACCCCAGCCGGCCCACCCGAGCATCAGCGCCGAGTCGTTGTCGGGCCCGGCCTCGGGGTAGGAGATGAACCGCTCCTTGGGCACGTCGAGCTTGCCGCGGTTCGACCAGTAGGACGGGCGGGCGAAGTCGGCGGACGTGTACGTGGGCGGTACGGGGATGTCGAGCCGTTGCCCCGTCCTGTCCTCCTCGCGCTGTTGCCGCCAGACCTCTTCCCACTGCGCGCGCTCAGGCCGCACACGGTGAGCGCAGGGCGCTTGGTGCGCGGAACCGCACCCGATCCCACCCGGCACGTCGATGTCGTCGAGAACGTCGAGCAGCTCGCAGGTGATGCTCGACTTTCCTGAACTGGACGCGCCGTCAAGGAAGATGATCCGGCCGTCATGCAGGGATGATCACACGACTGCCGCTCCGGCGGTACGACCTGTGGACCTCCCACCTCAGGACGGGCCTGCGGTGCCATCGTGGTGAGGCCGAGGAATCATGCACACCGGCAGTACCGCCTCTTCACCGGTAAAGTACTTGGCTTTCGGCAGTCACTGCTGCGGAAACGGTTGTCGCAATCCGTTCTCCAGCAGCGCGAAGGCGTGTTCTGCGTCAGCCACCGCCCCCGCATAGCGGGCGTCGGCCGACTCTCCGGCCGCCAGGCGATCGGCGTTGTCCTCTGCCAGTGTCCAGCGGACCACGACGATCTGGGCGGCGGCCAGCCGTGCGGTGAGTTCCGGAATGGCTGCCGTCTCGTGCAGCGCCTGGGCGAGCGCGCGTTCGGCGCCGGTCTTGAACCGCTCCATCCGGGCCACCAGCGAGGGCGCGTCGACGATCATCCGGTGGACTCTGCGCACCTGGGGATGGTCGTTGAGTCCGGTGATCGGGTCCCGCTCGCGCAGCCCCTCGAGGTAGTGCTCACGCACCGCGGTCAGCGGGTCAGTGCGGGGTGGGCGGGCCCGCACGACGCGCGCGAGTTCGGTCTCGTGGTCGGCGAGCCGATGCACCACGAGGTCTTCCTTGGTCGGGAAGTAGGCGAAGAGCGTGCGCTTCGACACCTCGGCCGCCTCGGCCACCCGGGCCACCGAGACCTGGTCGAAGCCGTGTTCGAGGAACAGTGCGATCGCCGCATCGGAGATCGCCGCGCGGGTCCGCTGCTTCTTTCGCTCCCGTAGCCCTGGCTTGCCGTCCACGACGCACACCGTAACAGGAAGCTACCCCGAGGGCATTTCTGCACCTGGTATATATTTTCACCAAGGCGAGAGACGAGTGGGATGGAGTGGGGATGTCGGCTGAGATCGAGACCGAGGTCGTCGTCGCGGGCGCCGGCCCGACCGGACTGATGCTGGCGTACGAGCTGGCCCTGGCCGGGGTGGAGGCGCTGGTGCTGGAGAAGCTGCCGCAGCGCGCCGAGCAGGTGAAGGGCGGCGGGATCCAGCCGCGTACCGCGGAGCTGCTGGAATCGCGCGGACTGCTGGAGCCGTTGCTGAAGCGGGCCGCGCCACACGCGCCGGCCGGCGGGCACTTCGCGACCCTGCCCGTGCCCTTGGACTGCACCCCCTGGCAGACCAGGCACCCTTTCCCGATCGCGATCGCCCAGTGGGGGGTCGAGGACGTGTTCGAGGAGCGGGCGATCGCCGTCGGCGCGCGGGTTCTGCGCGGAAACGCCGTCTCGGGGGTCGAGTCGGACGACGACGGTGTGGTCGTGACGGCGGAGGGTCTGCGGGTGCGGGCGCGCTACCTGGTGGCGTGCGACGGCGGCCACAGCACCGTGCGAAAACTGCTCGGGCTGCCGTTTCCCGGCAGGCCCGGGACCCATCAGGCGGTGCTGGCCGACGTCCGCCTGTCCACCGTGTCGCCGCTGGTGCCGCAGCAGATCGGGCACATGAGCACGCTGATGCGCCAGGCGGACGGCTACTGGGCCATGCTGGTCCCCCTCGGCGGCGACCGGTACCGCTTCACCTTCGGGCGCACGGACAAGGCGGACACCGCCCCCGACAGCCCCGACACCGTCTCCCTCGAGGAGATCACCACCGCGCTGCACGCCGTGTACGGCGATGAGACCACCCTCGCCACCGTGGAGAACTCCTCCCGGTTCAGCGACGCCACCCGCCAGTTGGAGCACTACCGCGCGGGCCGCGTCCTGTTCGCCGGCGACGCCGCGCACATCCACCCGCCCCTGGGCGGCCAGGGCCTCAACCTCGGCATCCAGGACGCGTTCAACCTCGGTTGGAAACTGGCCGCGACCCTCCAGGACCGAGCCCCGGACGGCCTCCTGGACACCTACCACGCCGAACGGCACCCGGTCGGAGCCCAGGTCCTGCACCACACGTCGGCGCAGCGGGTGCTGGCAGACCCGAACCCGAGCGAGGACGTGGCCGCCCTGCGCGACATCTTCATCGACCTGCTGCGACTGCCCGACACCAACCGCCACCTCGCAGGACTGATGTCCGGCCTGTCGCTGCGCTACGAGCTGTCCGGCGACCACCCGCTCACCGGACAACGCATGCCGGACGCCGACCTGGTCACCGAGGCCGGCTCCACTCGGCTGTCGACGCTGTTCGGCTCGGGGCACGCCGTCCTGCTCGATCTGGCCGGAGTCGTCCCGGCCGGCCTCCGTCTCCCCGCACGGGTCGACCTCGTCCGCGCCACGTCCGCCGACGACCTGGGCGCCGCCTCCCTGCTCATCCGTCCCGACGGCTACGTCTGCTGGGCAGCGGACAGCTCAGCCCCCGCCCACGGCATCACCTTGGAGGCCGCAATCGCCGGCAACCTTGCGAAGGTGCCCTGAGCCGGATGTCCACCACGGCCCGACCGCATTCACGCGATCAGCGGCCCCTCCGCACGCCCTCGCCCGTCCGCGAACCGCCGCCACCGAGGAAGTCGTCCGCGCCGCCCGCGATCTCCTGCCCGAACCAGGCCGCTCAATCACCTCCATCGCCAAGCTCCTCGGCGTCTCACCGGGCACCCCCTACCACCACATCGTCGGTGAGCCCGGCTGTCACAAGTTGCGGAGTGCCTCCTTGAGGTGCGCTTCAGCTGCCTCGCTCAGGGGGTACGTGATCGCGGCCCTTCCGCGAGGCAGATGAGGGCACCGATGCTGTCGAAGCGGTCGGGGCATCGCACACGAATCGGTTAGGCCGGATGGCCGAAGCGGATGTGGGGTGAGGGCGGCCGGGAAGGGAATCTGTCCCTGACGGCACATCACGGCGAGCTATGACCAGGAGCGGAGACGAGCGATGGCCACCACGACGGGTGGGGCCCGGGCCGGCGTGACGCAGCCGGCGAGTATCCAACTGCCGGGCATCGTGCTCGGCGTGGGGATGGGGGGCTTCGTCGACGGCATCCTGCTGCACCAGCTCTTGCAGTGGCATCACATGCTCACCAGCACCAACGATGACCGCATCGGCGTGAAGTACTACAACCCTCACACCGTCTCCGGCCTGGAGATGAACACTGTGTGGGACGGCATCTTCCACGCCGTGTGCTGGATCGCCGTCCTGCTCGGTCTGGCCATCCTCTTCGCCCGCGTCACCCACAACCGGCGCCGTGTGTGGACCTCCCGTGTGCTGTGGGGCTGGATGCTGGTCGGCTGGGGTCTGTTCAACATCGTCGAAGGACTCCTCGACCATCAAATCCTCGGCATCCACCACGTCCATGGCGGCCCGTACCAGATCTGGTGGGACATGGCCTTCATCCTCCTGGGCGTCCTCCTCCTGGTCGGCGGCCACCTCCTGCAGCGCAGCGGCCGTCCCTTCGACCCCGACGCCCCCACCGCCGACGCCCGGCAGCAGCGGAGCCGGTGATGGACCACGGCACGCCCATGCACGGCCACGAGACCGGCGGCCTCGCGGAAACTCTGCTGCCCGCACTCGCGCTGCTCCTTGCCGCCGGCACCTACCTGTTGCTGGCCCGCCGTGCTCGCAGCCGCAATCCCGCCCGGGGATGGAAACCAGCTCGTACAGCTGGCTTCCTGACCGGTATCGTCCTCCTGGCTGTGGCACTGCTGCCGCCCCTGGCACCATTCGCCCAGGATGACTTCCGCGGCCATATGGCCCAGCACATGCTCATCGGCATGTACGCGCCGCTCGCGCTCGTCCTGGCCGCCCCCCTCACCCTCCTGCTGCGTACCCTGCCCGCTGCCCGGGGACGGCAGCTGACCGCCGTGCTGCACAGCCCACCCGCCCGGTTGGTCGCCCGTCCCGTGGTCGCGCTGCTGCTGTCCACGGGCAGCCTCGCGGTGCTCTACTTCACTCCGCTCCACCACGCGGTCATGAGCACCCCGGATGCGCACTGGCTGTTGCACGCGCACTTCTTGCTGTCCGGGTGCCTGTTCGCCTACGTCATCGCCGGACCCGACCCCGCCCCCTCCCGGCCGGGCGTGCGCGCCCGGCTGGTCTACCTCGGCGTCGCCATCGCGGCGCACGCGGTGATCTCCCAGCTGATGTACGGCGGCTTCTGGGTCGACATCCACGCCCCCATCGACCAGGTCCAGGCAGGCGCGGAGATCATGTACTACGGCGGCGATATTGCCGAGCTGCTGCTGGCCGCCGCTCTGGTCGCCACCTGGCGCCCCGACCACCGGCGCGCGGCGTCCCGTGAGGCTGTCGCCCCTCGGGACGTATCAGCACCTGTCTGACACCACCCAGGGCGAGTCATGGTTCTCGTTCCGAATCCCATGACTTCCGGCATGGAGCTTGGCGGGAGACGCGCCGAGGCGTGCGGTCCCCAAAGTGTCCTCGGGGCCATGAGCACCAGCGGCATCGCCCCGTTCGGCCGCTGACCCGAACCGGTAAAGAGCCTACGAAGAAGCCCATGTCCAGATGACTGAGTCCAAGGGATTGAAGTTCCACCCTGGAGCTGGACAGCCTGACACTGGGACGACAGGTTCCGGAGGAAGCAGATCCAGGCAGTGAGCGAGAAGAGCAATGCGGGCGAGCGGTACACGGCCGAGTTCGAGCGGGACGCGGTCGGACCGGTCCGCTCCTCCGGGCGGACGGTGACGGAGGTGGCCCGTGAGCTCGGGGTGAGCTCCGAAGGGCTGCGGGGCTGGGTGAAGCAAACCGCGATCGACCGGGGCGAGGGACCGGCAGGAGCGCCGACCACCGCGGGACGTGAGGAACCGGTCCGGCTGCGGCGGAGGGTCCGCGAGCAGGAACAGACGATCGAGGTGCCGGGAAAGGCGACCGCCTTCCTCGCTCGGCGGAAGGCGAAGTAGCCGCGCGCCACGCGTTCGTCGATGCGGAGAAGGCATCCAGGCTCTCACCCCTGCGGCGTAAACACCCGCTGTCCATGATCAGGATGGAACTTCACGGGCCTTCTCCCCCGTACGGTTCCACAGCCGTACCTCATGACCGGTTTCTCCGAGCCGCGTCGCCATCGCGGCACCGAGGGCGCCGGCTCCGAGGACGGTGACCGTTGTGGTGTGCGACATGGAAAGCTCCCTCGCGCGCTTTTCCTTCCCCTGTCCATACTCCGCCGGGAACCCGGGGTTTTCCTGACAAGGGAACGCAGCGCCCGTGTCACGGCCTGCCGGCCACCGAGCGCCTCGTGACCGCGGCGGGCACGGGGGCGGCCCGGAGGATGCGGCACGAGACCGGAAGTCGGGTCGCGGACCGACCACGGCACGGGCTCGCTCGCGGCCGCTCGCGTCGACTCGACGATCGCGGGGAGGCCGACATCGGCCGTGCCGCCGCACCCGACGGGCATATGGCGTGCAGAGCGTGGCCGCAGGCGTGCACCACGGGCTCTTCCCGACCGGATGCGCGCCCGTGGCGGTGACCGCGCCGGCATACGTCAGACCGGTTTCCTCCCGGAGCGGCAGCGCATCCGTGCCGGCCCGCGGGCGTGCGTACGCCCCGCTCTTCCAGCGCGCGGAGGATGTCCGTCCGGCGCCCCCCGCCGAAGTGTCGTGAACGTCCGGGCCTGATGCCGGGGCGATGCCAAGCGCGCGATGTCACCGGTCCGGACGCGGGTGCCTTCTCCTGAACCGCGACAGCCATGACAGCCGCGACAGCCCCGACAGTACGGTCTTCACAGGGTCCGGCACGTGCTCGTCCAGCTCCTGTGCCGTCTCCCCACCGGCCCGTTCCGCTTCGGCCACCTTGTCCTTGTCGACTCCGGCGAACAGCATGATGTCGATGGCGACCCTTCGCACCGCGACGCGGACGGCGCTGGAGTACGTGTCATGACCGCCGCCGGGCTCCACCGGCCCGCGCAGTACGCCGAGCGCGATGGCCGCCGCAGCTCGGCGGGTGCCCAGGTCCCCGAGCGCAAGGCCGAGTTCGCCGACGGCCCGGGAGAGTGCACGCACCGCGTCCGACATCGTGGGCCCGGGGTGGACGGCACCTGGGTGGACGTCCATGGCAGTACGTGTGAGCGTCAGGCAACTGTCCCCGAGCAGGACGAGCCGCCCCGCGCTCAGGCTCTCCCGCAGGGCCGGCGCCCCCCGTGTGCGCCAGATCAGCGAGCGGCCTGCGATCCGGGTGCTTCGGCTACGGGTCTGGTCGAGCTCGACGAGCTCTTCGCGTGCGGTACGCAGGCGGTCGAGCACCTCCTGGTCGCTGAGCACGTGATCGCGGTGCCGCAGGGCGAGGGCCGCGAGATCCAGCGCGTCGGCGAGGGCTCTCAAGGTGGTCACCTCCGCTCGGCGCAGGAGCGCGATCGGCTCCGCGGGGAACACGATCTGGCTCATCAGCAGCGCCACACCGGCACCGATCAGCGCGTCGATCAGTCGTTCGGGTCCGGCTTCGACGTTCGAGGTGGCGACGGCGAGGATGGCGCTGACCGCCGCCTGTGCGCGCACGATCCGCTCGCCGCCCAGCAGGAGCGCGATCAGCATGGCCGTGAAAGTGGCGATCGCCAGCGCCCCGTATCCATGATTGCCGAGAACCGTGAGCCAGAACTCGGCCATCAGGATGCCGATGACGACTCCGAGCAGCAGCCGCACGGCATTCTCACCGCGCTCGCCCCGTGAGGCGTTGAGCGCGACGACGGCCGCCACCGGCGCGAAGAGCGGCTCGTGGTGATGCACGAGGTGTCTCGCGATCAGCCACGCCACCGTTGCCGCGCACGTCTGCTGGAGGATCGGCCACAGGTCGGCCCTGACCCGCTCCCGGGCAGCGGGTACCTCACGCACCGCGGCGCGGAGCCGCCGTCGCACCCTGTCGCGCCGCGCATCCACGGGTCGGCGTCAGCCCGAAGCCCGACCGGCCTGCGGCTTCCTGCCGAAGCGGGCCTGCAGAGCGGTGTCCACCTCGTCGAATTCACGGCCGCGGGTCTCGGGCACATAACGGCCGACGAACCACAGGGTGAACACAACGATCACGGCAAAGATCCAGAACGTCTCGCCCTGGCCGATCACATTGGCGAGCGGCAGGAACACGAGGCTGACCACGAAGTTCGACGCCCAGTTCACGGCGGTGGACGCGCCCGAACCGGCAGCGCGAGCCGAGGACGGGAAGAGTTCACCCACGAGCACCCAGAACACCGGGCCGAGTCCTACGGCGAAGGAGGCGATGTAGATCACCATGAACAGCAGTGACAGCACAGAGCTCATGCCCACCACGTACGAGAATCCCAGCAGAACGAGCGTCACCAGCATGCCCGTCAGCGAAATGAGCAGCAGTGGGCGGCGCCCCATTCGGTCGACCAGCCTGATGGCCACAATCGTCATGACCAGGTTGATGACCCCGATCGCCACCGAATAGAAGATGGAGTTCGTTGCCGAAAGGCCGGTTTTCTCGATGAGTGTCGGTGCGTAGTAAATGATCGTGTTGATTCCACCGAACTGCTGCGCGGCCGCCAGTGTGAGACCCACGATCAGCGCCGGCCGGACACGGGGCGCCAGCAGAACCCGCCAGTCCTTTTTCTGTTCCGCACCCTGCTTCTCGTCCGGGCGCCGCCGCAGGGCGCGCTCGATCAGATGCGTCGCCCGTTCCTCGTTGCTGACCGATTCGATGACCTTCCGGGCCTTGTCCACCCGGCCCTTGAGGATCAGCCACTGCGGCGATTCGGGCAGCAGCCACACCGTCCCCGCGACCATCAGCAGGGCCGGAATCGCACCCACGGCGAACATCGCACGCCACTGACCGCTGCCGGCGAAAGCGAGGTTGACGAGGTACGAAATCAGGATGCCAACCGTGATCATGAGCTGGTTGAGTGTGAGGAACCGCCCGCGCAACTCCGTCGGGGAGACCTCCGAGAGATAGACGGGAACGGTCGCCGAGGCCGCACCGACCGCCACGCCGAGGACGATGCGGCCGATCAGGAGCACCACGTAGCCGGGGGCGAACGTGAGGATCGCGGTCCCCCCGATGAACAACAGCCCTTCGATCGCCAGCGTTTTCCTACGGCCCAGCCGGTCCGCCGCCCGCCCCGCCCCCATGGCTCCGAGCATGGCGCCGATGAGCAGCACACTGACGATACTGCTCTGCTCTAAGGAATTGAGATGGAATTCACCCTTGATGTACAGCAACGCCCCGGAGACGACACCCGTGTCAAATCCGAAAAGGAATCCGCCGAGCGCGATGAAGAGCGCCCAGAGGCGAACCTTCCGCACACCCTCCGGGGCAATCCCTGAAAGAGGACCCTCGGTCCCCGGTTCCCTGGAAAATCCCTGGACCATCTCGAATCCCCATCATGCGTCAGCGCCCGGACGTACGAGCCGTCCTTCGACATACGGAATCACAGCCCGGAGCGCACAGCGCGCCTGGCGATCCGATCGGGGCGGGGCGGGGCCGTTCGTCTCCGGGCAACGAGAGGGCGCAGCCTGGTGCCGCTGAGCCGTTCGAGGAGCGGGGCGGTGCGCCCGGCGGCCGGGACGCGGCGACCGCGGCTTTGGCGACGACGTCGGGATCGGGGCCGGGCAGCGGGCTTCGCCCCGGACCGGCGAGGCGGCCATGAGCAGAGCCGCCGTGAGGGGGGGTGGCGCCCGCGACGGCGGCCGGATGACGGTGCCGGCAGCGGCGGCGATCGCCGCGTGGTTGCCGGGGAAGGGAGGCCGCGACCACGATCACGGGGCGGCGAGTGCCTGAGCGGCCCGGGCCCGGGCCCCCTGCGCAGGACGCGCTGGGCAGGTCACTCGCGCGTGACGGCACCCCTGTCCCACCAGTACGAGAGGAGCGCCGTGACCCGGGGCCGCTCCGGCCGTGGGTACGCCGGCGACGCTCCACGACGGCGGTCCGTGCCCCCGGTCACAGGCCCGGGAAGGGGCCCGTCAGGGAATGGAGCACATGGTCGGCGTTGGCGGCACGCAGCTCCTTCACGCTGTAGTGGCCGCTCGCGACCCCGATCGCCGTCGCGTTCGCCGCATGCGCCGCCTCGATGTCGCGCGGGGTGTCGCCCACCACGTACACCTCGTCCCGGCCGAGATCCTGTCCATGCAGCCGGGCGGCCTTCGCGACGGCCATCCTGGTCACCTCGCCCCGGTCCGGGGAGTCCGAGCCGTAGGCGCCGAACAGGAAGTAGCGGCCGAGCTTGCCCGGTTCCAGCTTCGTCCTGGCAGCACCCTCCATGGCCCCCGACGTCAGGCCCAGGATGACGCCGGCGTCCGCGATCCGGCGCAGCACGTCCTCGACGCCGTCCAACACCCGGTAGCCATCGGACCGCCACACGTCGTCCGCCAGGTGCAGGAGGTAGGCGGCGAACAGCCGGTTCATCTCGTCAGCGCGGGCGTCCCGGCCGAGCACCCCGCGGAACGTCTTGCCGCCGACCTCTGGATCGGTCTCACCGGCCGAAGTGTGCTGACCGATGTCGGCCGCCACACTGTGCAGTTGCTCGAACGCCCACGCCCAGCTGCGTGCCCCCGAACCGCCGGTGTGGACCAGGGTTTCATCGATGTCGAAGAGCACTGCGATCGGACCCATTTCCGTGTCCCTCCATTCCGTCGCCGCGCTCGGCGACGACTTCCTTTCAGGGTGGAGGTACCGCGGCTCCTCGGCGAGCGGGGGCGGCGCTGCCCGGTCAGGAGCGGGGTCGGCTGATCGCGACAGCGGGGCGGAATGGCGCTAGCGTGAAATTGCGGCCGGGTCGGCAATGCCGCCTTCGAGTCGGCCGCCCGCGCGGATCGGCGGGCAGGACGGGCCTCACCGGTCGCAGAGCCGTGCGTCCGGTGAGGGATGAGACCCGGGAGGCCGAAATGACAGTCCTGCCGTCGGGCAGCCAGCACCGGATCCACCACGGCGAGCAGGAGGTGCGGCTCACCGAGGTCGGGGGCGGCCTGCGTTCGTACAGGGTGGGAACCCGGCGGGTCATCGACGGGTACCCCCGCGACGAGATGTGCACGGGTGCCCGCGGCCACTCCATGATCCCTTGGCCGAACCGTGTCCGGGGCGGCTCCTACACCTGGGCGGGGATCCCGCTTCAACTGGACCTCACCGAGCCGGAGGCCCTGGGTGCCATCCACGGCCTGACCCGGTGGGCTTCCTGGCGGTGTCCGGACGGCCACACGGACGCGGCGTCGTTCGGGCACACCCTCCATCCCTGCCCCGGGTGGCCATGGACACTGGAGTGCCGCATCGGTTACGTCCTAGACGACCACGGTCTCACCGTGAGTACCACGACGACCAACCTCGGTCCGGCCCCGTGCCCCTACGGGACGGGAGCGCACCCCTACCTCGTCGCGGACACACCGGGCATCGACACGGCGCACGTTCAGGTTCCCGGCTCGGTATATCTGCCTGTCGACGACGTCGGTATTCCCACCGGACACCAGCCGGTGGAGGGCACGGCCTATGACCTGCGCGTACAACAACCGCTCGGTGACCGGCGGATAGACGTGACCTACACGGACCTGCGCCGCGACGAGAACGGCCGTGCCCGGGTGAGGCTGGTGAACCCCGATGGCCCTGTCGTGGTGCTGTGGGCGGACGAGACGTATCCGTATCTGGAGATCTTCACAGGTGACTCATTGCCGGAAGCCGACCGTCGCCGCACGGGGCTGGGGGTGGAGCCGATGACCTGCGCGCCGGACGCGTTCAACTCCGGCGAAGGGCTGATCACTCTGCAGGTCGGGCAAACGCACCGGACGCGGTGGGGCATCGACCCCTACGGCTGAACTCCGACCCGCATCCCGCTGGGGGTACTGCGCATGCCAGGAGGGCGTGAACATGAAGGCCATCACCGTCGTACCCGGTGACCCCGGACGGGTGGAGATCCGTGACGTCGACGAACCCGGCCCGGAGCACGGCTCGTTGCTCGTCGAAGGCCGGCTCCTCGGCATCTGCGGTACCGACATCGACATCGTCGACAAGGGCTACGGTGCGGCGCCGCCCGGTCAGGAGCGTCTGCTCGTCGGGCACGAATCCCTGGGGAAGGTACTGGAGGCACCCGAGGACAGCGGATTCGCGCCGGGAGACCTGGTCGCCGGCATCGTGCGACGCCCCGACCCCGTGCCCTGCGGGCCGTGTTCGGTGGGTGAGTGGGACTTCTGCCGCAACGGCCTCTACACCGAACGCGGCATCAAAGAGCTGAACGGCTTCGGGTCCCAGCGGTGGCGCAGCGAACCGCGGTACGCGGTCAAGCTCGACCCCGCCCTCGGCGACCGAGGAGTCCTGCTCGAGCCCGTCTCCGTGCTCGCCAAGGCATGGGAACAGACCGAACGCATCCTGACCCGGTCCTCCTGGAAGCCCCAGGTCGTCCTCGTCACCGGCGCCGGGCCGATCGGCCTGTTCGCCGCCATGCTCGGCGCCCAACGCGGCCTGGAAGTGCACGTACTCGACCTCAACGACAGCGGTCCCAAACCACAGCTCGTCGCCGACCTCGGTGGGACGTTCCACACCGGCGACGTCCGGGACATCGGCCTGGAACCCGACGTCGTCATCGAATGCACCGGCGCCGGTTCACTCGTCTACGCACTGACGGAAGTAGTCGGGGCCGGCGCCGTCATCTGCCTGACCGGTATCTCCTCCGGCAGCCGGAGGATCGCCGTGGACCTGGACGCGACCGCCCGGGAAATGGTGCTGGAGAACACCGTCGTCTTCGGCTCCGTCAACGCCGGCCGCCGCCACTACGAACAGGCCGCCACCGCTCTCGCCAAGGCCGACCCGCGCTGGCTGGACCGTCTCATCACCCGCCGGGTACCGATGAGCGGCTTCGCCGACGCGCTGCACAAGCGCGGCGACGACGTGAAGGTCGTCGTCGACCTCCAGGCCTGACATCGGCGGTACGGGTGCCGACCCCGCGTGCACGAGCACGCCCGGTGCGCCGAAGACGAAAGGGGCGATCATGAGAATCAACATCGTGGGAACCGGCAACATGGGCCGGAGCATTGCCGTCCGAGCGCTCACCGGCGGTCATGCGGTGCGCCTCGTCAACCCCAAAGCCGGCAGCGGACAGTTGCTCGCCGACGGGCTGAAGCAGCGCTTCCCGGACGGCGAGGTCGCCTACGCCTCCTCGGTCGGGCAGGCCGAGCTGACCGTGTTCGCTCTGCCTTACGACGCCGCCCTGGAGGTCTCGAAGTCCGCCCGGACCGACCTCTCCGGCCAGATCCTGGTCGACATCTCCAATCCCGTCGACTTCACCACCATGGACGCGCTGTCGACACCGCCCGGCACCTCGGCGGCCGAGCAGATCCAGGAGAACGTGGGCGCGGACGTACAGGTCGTCAAAGCGTTCAACACCACGTTCGCCACGCTGCTGGAGACCGGGGAGGGGCACGGCGTCCCGCTCGACGTCTTCATCGCCGGGGACTCACAAACGGCCAAGGACAGCGTGGCCGATTTCGTACGCTCCGCCGCCATGCGCCCGCTGGACGTCGGCGCATTGCGGCGTGCGCGCGAACTGGAGGCCATGGGATTCCTGCACATCGCCATCCAGCAGCCCCTCGCACTGAACTGGCAGAGCGCCATCAAGCTCCTCTCCTGACCGGCGAATGCCACGCGCCCCGTGGGCCCCGGTCCGACCCCACGGCCGAACACCCGGCAACCCCCTCGGACGCCGGGCACCCGGCCCTGCCACAACCACCCCGAACCGGCTGTTCACCCGCCAGAAACCGTTCCTGAAGACTGAGCGGGAGTGAGCCCATTCAGCCCCCCGAACGGTCCTGGGCGCTCCCCCACCGCCTCAAGGGCGTGGGAGGTGCCCCCGGGTTGTCGGCGTACCCGGCCCCGGGGCGGCGACCCGCCTCCCGTGCGTGGTCCGCTCCCGGGAGGCCGGATCCCAGCGCGACCCGGCCCCACGGGTACGGCCAAGGCGACGGAGAGGCCCCGAACCATCCCACCGGTGGAGCGGGAGCCCCGCCCGCCGGCGCCGTGCCCGGCGTCCCGGAGCGCACGCTCACGTCGACCCGGCCGGCCCGGGGCGCCATGAGCGCGCGAACGAACCGTCACACGATCGAGCCGACGCGGCCCCGTGTGCACCCCCGGCGAGCAGTTACCAACCTTCACGGCAGGCTCAAGGAGCGCCACGCGCTCCACATGGTGCGGCAGCCGACCGACCGTCGGGACGTCTTCCGGACGACCCCGGTGAACATCCTGGTGAACGCCCCGGCACATCGTCGCCAGGTCGGCCACGGCACGAACGCCACCATACGAACCTTCCGGCCCCCCGGTCCGCGCCGGTCCGTTCGGCCGGCCACCACGGACCATGTGAAGATCCGGTGCCTCTTGTGCACGCTCCACTGCGACCCCAGCCGAATTCTGCTAACGCCGTGAAAGCCGGTCGCCGCCCTTCGCCACGCCTCGACCCGGGGCGGGAGAGGACTCGGCCGGCGCCTCTCGCCCGCGTCGGACGATGAGAGCGTCGCGACGTTCCGAGGGAGCGAAGCTCGACCTCCGGGAGGGGCTCGGGGAAGCCCCCGGCCCGGACCGCAGGAAGGAAAGAACTACTCCTCGCGAGTTCACGCGGAGGATCCCGCGAGATAATTCAATTTTCAACGGGAATCGTGCCGGGGCAATTCGAAAGACGAACTCAACCGACGGACTCCTTTTCCTCCCGCATACCGAAGGCCGCTTCACCGGGACGGGCTCGGTTTCCGGCGTGAGGAAGCAGCCGGACGGGCCCGGCCGTCCCGGCGGGGAGGGCCACGGAGGCCGTCCAGGCCGCCGGTACTGGCAGGTCGGTGACAAACCAGGCGTCGGGCGTGCCGGGCACCCCGGCGGCAACCGTGACCGTGCCGGCGATGGCCGGATGTGTCTCCACCAGATCCAGGGGAACCGTGACGCCGACACCGACCGCCTTGAGCGCGGCCTCCTTACGGGTCCAGCAGCGCAGGAACGCCCGTCGCCGCGCGTCCCCGGCGAGGAGGCCGTTCAGCCACCGCGCCTCGGAGGGGGTGAGGACGGTGGGCGCGAGATCCCGGACACGGATGTCCCGCACCCGTTCGACGTCCACCCCGACGGGCGCCGCGGCCACGGCGAGCATGCCGCAGCCCGAGGTGTGGGAGATGCTGATCCAGCACTCGACCTTCGGATCCAGCACCGCCGGCGGACCGTGCTCCCCGTTCCCGCAGCCCGGACACGGCCTGCGGCCCAGGCGGATCCGCTCCGGCGCCTCGTCCAGCAGACCGGCCAGGACGCGGCGCACCGACGCCCGGTTACCCGCGAACTCCGCGGCGTCGGCCGGGGTGCGCATACGCCCCAGGCGCTGCCTCTCGGAGTCGTCCAGGAGGGCGAGGTCCGCGGCCAGGACCGTCGTCGCACCCCGCCACCACCACACGGTCGCCCCGTCCGGCGCCTCCCGGACGCCCGGGGATCCACTGGCTGATTCGGTACCGGTCCGGGGTGCGGTCATGTACCGAGACGCTAGGTCGGCCACCCCACAGGCCGACCACGGATGACAGTAAGTGGACAGGGACACACCGTGACAATGACCGAGTGTCACCGTCCGGATGCCGTCCGTGCCCAACCCTGGGTCGGTTCCATGGCACCCGCCGAAAGTGCTGCAACTTGCTGACAACCCGGCCGGAGGTTTTGGGTGCAATGATCCGTGAAGCCCGCCGGGGAGTGCTGCTTTACCTGGACTATGCCTGCACCCCGACGTTGACTGGCTCGCAGCCAGCCCATAATGTCTGAGCTTCGGAGTCGAGCAGGCTTGGTCCATCCTGAGCCCCGCCCGCTGCGTCGTGAATCGCTTTACCTCGACAGGTAGATTGACGATGAATGGATGATTGTTCAGGCAAAGTTAACAGCCAGGAGTCCCGGTGTGTTTTTCAACAGGAATAAAATTCCTGGCATCGGATTTACCAACTTCATCCTCCAGGGCGAGGATTCTATCGCTGAGTGCTACGGGGAATAATCGGTGTAATGAAGACTTCCACGTTGAAAACCCATGGTAAAGACCTGATGTCTGTCGTGATCGGGAAACCTCCGTCGGGCGGGCCGGCCGCGGGTCCTGCCGACGGCGCCATCGATACGGCCGAAGGCGTCAACAGGATGGAAAGCGCGCTGCTTCAGGCACGTGCGCTGATCGAATCGACGATGTCGCTGCACCGGACCAGGCCGGTGCGCGAGTCCCTCGTCCTGCGCGCGGACGATGCCGACATCGGCGGCACGGTCACCCGGCTCATCGGGCTGGCACGTCACTCCGTCTCCGTGTCACTGTCCGCCGGCGAGAACGCGTCTGCCGTGTTCGACGCGCTCGCCGCCCACGCGGCACCCTCCAAGGAGCGGGCGGCGGGCGGCCCGGTCATCCGACTGCTGTGCACGCCGCAGGCGATGAACAGCTGCAGGCCGAGCGCCGAGGACTTCCGGGACACCCGGTGCGAAATCCGGGTCGACGAAGGGGAGTTGCGCGGCATGCTGATCGTCGACAGCCGGGTCGCCCTCATGCCGGACTCTCCCGGGAAGACGAGCGACTCCGCGATCATCAAGGACACTGCGTCGGCCCGCGCCCTGGACCTGCTGTTCGCCGGATCCTGGGCCAACGCCAGGTCGCTCGCCGAGTACCAGCGCACGAGCGCGCGCATGCGGACGGAGTCGGTACGACGCATCCTGGAACAGCTCTGCATGGGCCGCACCGACGAGGTTGCGGCACGCGAACTCCGGGTGTCCCTGCGCACGTACCGTCGTCACGTCGCGGAGATCATGCAAGAGCTGGGAGCCAACTCCCGCTTCCAGGCCGGGGTCAGGGCCGTGGAGATGGCACTGCTGCCGCAGCGCGCCGATGCCCCCGGCAGAGAGTCCGGCAGGGAACCACAACGCCATGGCTGATCCCTATCCGGCCGAACGGCCGCGGTATGCCACCGCGCAGGACCCTCGGAGCCGCACCGAGGACACCGGACAACTCGGCGAACAGCCCGCGGACGACCTGGAGCAGACGCTCATGGAGGTCCGTCGGCTGATCGAGGCCACCGTCGCCAAGCACCGCGACCGTGTCGTGCGGGACTCGCTGATCACCAACGTCACCGCCTGCGTCGGCGAGGTGGCGGCAGCAGCCCTCGGGCTGGTCGCCGAGGCCGAACGGACCATCGACATCGTGCTGGCCGACTCGGAGCACGTCGAGGCGATCAACTCCGTGTACTGGGAGTTGGAGACCAGCCGGAAGAACATCGGACTGCGGCTCCTGTGCACCCAGGCGATGCTCGACAGCGGCGTGGTCCAGCCCCACATGCTGGAGAGCCTTCGGTACGAGGTGCGGGTGGCCCGGGTGCCCATGCTCCAAGTGATGGTCGTCGACGGGGCGGCTGCCCTGGTGACCTCGCAAGCGCTCACCGGACGACAGGCCTCGGTGATCCGCGCCACCACCGTGATCGGCACGCTGGGCACCCTCTTCGAGGGGCTCTGGCGCCACGCGGTCCCGGTCGAGGAACGGATCGACTTCGGTGACCGCGACCGTGCCGACGTGGCCCGGCAGATCCTGGACCGTCTTCAGGTCGGCATCACCGACGAGGTCGCCGCCCGCGAGCTCTCCGTCTCGGTGCGCACCTACCGCCGCTACGTCGCGGAGATCATGGCGCTCCTCGGAGCGAGTTCGCGCTTCCAGGCGGGGGTTCGGGCGGCCGAGCTGGGGCTGCTGCCCAAGGGCCGGAAGAACTCCCCTCACCCGTCGGCCGGACTGGCCAAGGGGGCGTCCGGGCCGCCCGGCCGGCGGGGCGCACCACGGCAGGACGCGCCGGCCCAGGGAGCGGCGCGGGACGTACGCGACGCGGACGGCACACCTCCTCGCGACGGCCGGTTCGGCACTGGCAGCTTCCTGTAGCCGTCGTTGCACCCGTCCGACGGAGCCGGTTAGACAGGGACGGCACGAACGGCCGTCCGCCCCGAGCGGACGGCCGGACACCCCTGACCCGAGAACTCCGGCGGCCCCCGCGTTTCCTGTGCCGCCGGCGATCCGGTGCGCCGCGGGGCCGGGGCCCTCACTCCTCGGCCCCGCGGCACACCGGGTGTCGGGGGCCTGTCACCCGAGACCTCATCAGCCGGGTGCGGGCCCCGTTCCTGTCCCTGTGCCACGTGGAAGGTGTGGAAAGTTGACCCCGACGCCGATCGGTCTGGTATTCCCCGGACAGGGGACGCAACGTCAAGGCATGGGTGAACCCTGGCGGGACACCGCCGCGTGGAGCCTGGCCGGCGAGGTTTCCCGGCACAGCGGCAAGGACGTCGAGGAACTGCTGCTGCGGACCCCGACCGACGTGCTGCGCCGCACCGACCTGGCTCAGCTCTCGGTCTTCACGACGGCCTTGATGGCTCACGCGGAGGCGGCACGGTGCGGGGCGCTGGACGGCGCCGTGGCGTGCGCCGGGCACAGCCTGGGAGAGTACGCGGCACTGACGGTGGCCGGAGTGCTCACGCTGCCGGACGCCGTCGCCCTGGTGACGGACCGGGGGCAGGCCATGCGGGACGCCGAGCAACTCCGTCCGGGCGCCATGGGCGTGCTCGTCGGGATCGGACTCCCGGAAGCCGAGGCACTGGCCGCCGACGTGCGGGCCGAGGGGCTCGACGTGTGGGTGGCCAACATCAACGCCCCCGGCCAGACAGGGCTCTCCGGCTCCACGGACGGCATCGGGAGGGCGGCGGAACTGGCTCCGGGCGTGGGGGCCAAACTCATCCGCCTCTCCGTGGGCGGCGCCTTCCACAGCCCCTTCATGGCGCCTGCGGCCGAGCGGCTGGCCCGGACCCTGCGGGACGTGCGGTTCGCCCCGGGACACCTCCCGGTGGTCGCCAACGTGGACGCGAAGCCGTACACCGGCGACGGGAACTGGCCGGAGCTGGCCGTGCGCCAGCTGGTCTCCCCCGTGCGCTGGGAGGAGAGCGTGCGGACCCTGACCGGACGGCTCGGCTGCCGGCGGCTCGTCGAGCTGGGCCCGGGGCGGGTACTGACGAATCTGATCCGCCGGATCGATCCCGACGTCGAGGTGACCGCCGTGGACGGCCCCGGCGCCCTGGAGGGCCTCGCCACCGTGTGACACCCCCGCCACCCTGGACCGAACTCCCCGATACAAGAAGCCCGGTGCCATGAACACCCTGAAGCACACCCCCCGGAGCGACGCGACGTGGTTCCGGCGCTACTCCCCGTCCGCCTCGACCCGTATGCGACTGCTCTGCCTGCCGCACGCCGGTGGTTCGGCGAGCTCCTACCACTCCTGGGGAAACGCCTTCGGCGACGACATCGAGGTTCTGGCGACCCGGTACCCGGGGCGCCAGGAGCGGATCGCCGAGCCCTGCATCGAGAGCATGGAAGAGATGGCCGACGCGGTGACCGCCGCCGTTCTGCCCCTCCTCGACAAGCCGCTGGCCCTCTTCGGCCACAGCATGGGAGCCTCGCTCGCCTACGAGGTGGCGGTCCGCCTGGAACGCAAGCACGGCTTCTGCCCGAGCGTTCTCCTCGTCTCCGGCCAGCGGCCCCCCCACGGGCAGCGGCCACGTACCGCGCACCTGGACGGTGCCGAGTCCGTCCTCGCCGAGGTCCGCAAGCTGGGCGGTACCGACGCCGCGCTGCTGGAGGACCCCGACCTCCGGGAACTCGTGATGCCGGCGCTCCTGGCCGACTTCACCATCGTCGGGCGGTACGCCGAGAAGGGCCCCCGGCCCGCCGTGCCCGTGCGCTGCCCGGTCGTCGGTTACGTCGGGGACCGCGATCCCAACGTCACCGGGGAAGAGGTGGCCGCCTGGGCCGGCGTCGCCCCGAAGGGCTTCGAGCTCAAGGTGCTGGAAGGCGACCACTTCTACCTGGTGCCCAGCAGGGACGAGCTCGTCACCGACCTGGCCTCCCGCCTGCGCTGACCCCGGCCCCGGCCGCGACCGAGCTCGTCACCGACCCAACGTCCCGCCCCCGCTGACCGGTCGTGCCCCGCCTCGTGGTGTAAGCGACCTTGCTCGACGCGTTCCGGTGAACCGCGCGTCAGCCACCTCATGGGACCTGGCTCCCGCACCGCGCACGGCTGACCTGCCGTCAGCGCCATGGGGGGCCCTGAACCGCGTCGATGCGGCGATGACCTGCGCATTCCGAGTACTTGATCGGCTACACCACCTGGCGGGACGCGATCCGCTGACCCCGACCCCGGCCGAGCTTGTCACCGACCCGGCCCCCGCCCGCACCGACCCCGACCCCGACCGGGGCCGGGGCCGCGGCCGGACCCTGCCGAATCCCGCCCGCCCCCGCTGTCCGCGGCCCATCACCCGGTGTTGCTTGGCAGCTTTGTGCAATGCGGCTTGTCGGAGCGGATAGCCGTGGCTTAGAAATCGTCAGGAAGTTACTGGAATTGCCCGTTCGGCAATTCACGAGAGAGGTGCCAGCATGGCCGCTGCAACGCGTGAAGAGCGTCTTGTCGTCATCAAGGAAATCGTCTGCGACATTCTTGAGATCGAGGAGGAAGAGGTCTCGGAAACCAGCCTCTTCAAGGAGGACCACAACGCCGACTCGCTCCGCGCGATCGAGATCCTCGCGGCACTGGAGAAGGAGTTCGGTGTGGTCATCAACCAGTCCGAACTGCCGCGCATGGTCAACCTCACGGGCGTGTACGAGGTCGTCGGGGAGCCGGCCGGCTGGTGACCCCTCCGCGACGCCTCCGGGTGACGCGCGCGTAGGTCGGACGTGGACAAGGAGATAGGCATGTCGGCAGTGCACGACGCCGGTCCGGAGGCAACGGGGCGGCACCGGGTGGTCCTGACGGGACTCGGAGTGGTCTCCAGCATCGGGCTGGGGGTCAAGGAGTTCCTCGGAGGACTGAAGGAGGGCCGCAGCGGGGCCCGGCCCATCACGGTGTTCGACACCGAAGGTTTCGCCCACGCCAACGGCTGCGAGATCGTCGAGTTCGAGCCGCTGGACTGGATCCGCACCCTGGAGACGAAACAGCTCGGCAGGGCGGCGCAGTTCTCGGCCGCCGCGGCCCGGATGGCCTTGGAGGACGCCGGCCTGGACGCTGCCGACCTGCGCGGCCGACGGGGTCTGATCTCCATCGGCACCACCGATGGCGAGTCCTACGACCTCGATCAGCTGGTCGAGGCCGAACTCAAGGGCGGACCGGAGACGTTCGACCCGATGGCGGCCCGGAGGATTCCCGCCGGACGGCTCTCGGTCGCCATCGCCCAGGAGCTCGAACTGGCCGACGTCGAAGCCGTCACGGTTCCGACCGCCTGCGCCGCCGGCAACTACGCCATCGGCTACGGCTTCGACGCGGTGCGCTCCGGCGAGGCGGACTACGCGTTCTGCGGCGGCGCGGACGCCATGTGCCGCAAGACGTTCACCGGCTTCTACCGGCTGGGAACCATCGCGCCGGAGCACTGCCGGCCGTTCGACGCCGACCGCAAGGGAATCCTGACCGGCGAGGGCGCCGGAGTGCTCGTCCTGGAACGGCTGGAGTCGGCCCTGGAGCGCGGCGCCACCATCTACGCCGAGGTGCTCGGCTACGGCCTCAACTGCGACGCCCACCACCAGGTGGCGCCCAACCGGGCGAGCGTCGCGCGCTGCATGGAACTCGCCCTGGACAACGCGGGCGTGAAGCCGGCCGAGGTGGACCTGATCTCCGCCCACGGGACGGGGACCAAGGCCAACGACATCACCGAGGCGGGCGCCATCCGCGAGGTGTTCGGCACCCCGCCGCGCACCGTCTCCATGAAGTCGATGCTCGGCCACAGCATGGGCGCGGCCAGCGCCCTGGGCGCCATCGGCTGCGCACTGGCCATCGCCAACCGGTTCATCCCGCCGACGATCAATCACGTCACCACGGACCCCGAGTGCGACGTCGACTGCGTGCCGAACCAGGCCGTCGAGGCCGACCTCAAGGTCGTCCAGAACAACGGACTGGCGTTCGGCGGCAACAACGCCGTGGTCCTCCTCGGCCGGTACGACCACCCGAAGGAGGAAGCATGCTGAGCCGTCCGATCACCGGCATGGGCGCTGTGGCCAGTACCGGAAGAGGTGTCGGGACACTCTTCGACAACCTGTGCCGGGGAATCACCGGTCGTGCCGAGCTGCGCGGGTTCGACCGCACCCGCTTCCGGGCGCAGCACGCCTACGAGGTGGACGACCGCCCCGAGGCGGGCGAGGACGTACCCGCCCGCGCCACCGCGCTGCTCATCGACGCGATCGCCCAGGCGGCGGCCGACGCGGGCCTGGGCGAGGACCTCTCCGGCATACCGATACTCATCGGGACGGGGCTGCGCGAGCTGCGCTCCCTGGAGCTCTGGTGGCGCGAGGGCACCGGCCTGGACGACACCGGCCTGCACTTCGGCACCGCGCTGCGCGAGCGGTTCGACGCCGATGTGACGCACACCTTCTCCAACGCCTGCTCCGCCTCGCTGTACGCGCTGGCGCTCGGCTCCGACCTGCTGGCGGAGGAGGGCGACCACGCCCCCGGCACGGTGATCGTCGCGGGCGTGGACGTGCTCACCGAGAGCATGTACGGACTGCTGGAGCGGGTCCACCCGACCCCGCCGGACCGGGTGCGGCCCTTCGACCGGGACCGCACCGGAGTCCTCATGGGCGACGGCGCCGCCGCCGTCGTGCTCAGCCGGGAGACCGGCGGCAGACGGGCGCACGCCCTGCTCCGCAGCGTCGCCGTCAACTGTGACGCCTTCCATGTCACCGCGCCCTCCCCGGAGGGCATCGCGAAGGCGATGCGCACCGCGTACGACATGGCGGGCGTCAAGCCGAAGGACATCGACCTGGTGATGCTGCACGGCACCGGGACCCTGCTCAACGACGAGGCCGAGGCGACGGCGATGGCCGACGCGCTGGGCGACGCGGCGAGCGGTCCGCTGATGACGGCGATCAAGTCGATGACCGGCCACACCTCCGGCGCGTCCGGGCTGATGGGTCTGGTCATGGGCGTCACCGCCCTCAACGAGGGCCGTGTCCCGCCCACCGTCGGACTGGAACAACCGGTCCAGGAGGCCGAGGAGTTCCGCTTCGTGACCGGTGACGCCGCGTCCGCGTCGATGAACGTGGCGCAGCTCAACGCGTTCGGATTCGGCGGCATCAACGCCGTCGCCATCGTGGAGGCCACCGCGTGAGCGTCGTCGTCAGCGGAGTGTCCGTACTGATCCCCGGGGCCGACTCCGCCAAGGCACTGGCCGTCGGCCCCGAGCCCGGCGCCGCGCCCGTCGAACCGGCCGCCCTGGTGGGCAGGAAGGGCCTGCGCTACAAGGACCGGGCCACCCAGCTCGGCTACTGCCTGACCTCCGCGGCCCTGGCCGACGCCGGCCTCCTCGGTGAGGACGGCACGGTGTCCGGTGGGGACGTCGGCGTGGTCGTCAGCTCCAACTACGGCAACCTGGACACGGTCGTCCGCGCCCTGGACACCCTGCGGGAGGGCACCGTCTCGGCGACCAGCCCGATGGACCTGCCGAACGCCTCGAGCAACGTCATCGCCTCCTCGGCGGCCATCCGCTACGGCCTGCGCGGTCCCAACCTGATGGTGTGCAACGGCGCGACCTCCGGTCTGGACGCGGTCAACTGGGCCGCGACCATGATCACGGCAGGCCGCGTGGACCGGGTCCTCGTCATCGGTGTCGAGCCGGACAACGACGTCGTCCAGCGGCTGCTCGGCGGTGGGCACGCCGTCGACGGGGGCGCGGCTGTCGTCCTGGAGGACGCGGGAGCGGCCCGTGCGCGGGGGGCGCGGGTCCGCGCCGTACTCGGCCGGTACGTCCGCGCGGCCGGTGTCGGGGCGGTCCTGGAACGGCTGGCCGCCTCCGGTGTGCCGGCCCCGGCGTGGTGGCACCTGCCCGGCACGGCTTCCGAGGGTGTCGGCGCCGACCTGCTGCCCGGGGTGGAACGGACCTCCCTGCCCGAGCACTCCGGCCGCGCTTCCGGCGCGCTCGGTGTGCTGCAGTGCGCGACGGCCGTCGGCCTGTTCGACGAATGCGGCGAGGGGCCGGTGTTCGCGGTCTGCGGCACCGACGCCGACGACGCCTCGGCCGGACTCGTGCTGCTGGAGCCCCCGGCCCCGGAGACCGTCTGATGCCCACGCCCGACGGCCCCGGCGCCGGGACGGTCCGCCGGCGCACCGCCGGCACCGGCGGGCCCCGGCTGCTGCTGGTCCACGGACTGGCGGAGAACGACAGCGTCTGGGACCGCAGCGCCGCTCTGCTGCCCCCCGAGTACGAGGTGTGGTCGGCCCGGCTGCCCTGGAGCGCCGAGGGTGTGCCCCACTGGGGCACCGACGGTGATCTCGCCGGTCCCCTGGCCCGGGTGCTGGCCGCGGTGCCCGGCGGCCCGGAGATCGTGGTGGCGCACTCCATGTCGGCGGACGTCCTGCTGGACCTCGTCGACCGGGAAAGCCGGCGGGGCGAGGACGCCCTGGCCCGATTCGGGATCCGCGGCCTGGTGCTGGTCTCGCCGTTCTACCGGCGCACCGCCGAGGAGTTCGGCTGGGACACCATCAGCTACTACCTCAACGACTTCCACCTGATCATGGAGGAGGGCCTGCGGGTCCACTCCGGTGACCGGCTTCCCGCCTCCCTGCGGGCGGCCATGGGGGAGCGGGTACGGGACCGGGTGGGCCCGTACGGCTGGCTGCGCTTCTTCGAGCTCTACCTGCGTACTCCGCAGCTCCGGACAGGCCGGGTCACCGTGCCCTGTCTGGTGCTGGGGGGCGGGAAGGACTTCGCGGCACCGCCCGGCGAGAGCGTGGCGCTGGCCGCCGCGCTGCCGGACGCGCGCGCACTCGTCCTCCCCGGCTGCGGGCACTTCCCGATGATCGAGGAAGCGGAACGGTTCGCCTCCGAGACCGTCGGTTTCGTCAACTCCCTCGGGACCGGCGCTCCGCAGCGTGCGCCCGTCCCCGACACAGCTCTGGAGCACCGTCGATGACCATCGTCACGGAGCCCGCCGTCAAGGCGCTCCTCACCGAGACGACCTCCGTCCAGGTCCGCCCCCGTTACGAGGGCTCCAACATCTGCACCTGGATCGGTTTCAAGCACGTCAACTACATGGTCGAGGAGGCGGTCCTCGACCACTTCCGGCAGACCGCTCTTCCGGCCCGTGGCCTGTACGAGGAGCACGGCCTCGGCCTCGACATCGTCGGGATCGACACCCGTATCCTGCACGCCTTCCACATGGACGACGTCGCCACCGCCGAGGTCGTCCCGTTCACCAAGGACGCGGACGGCACGCTGGGCTTCAGGGTGACCGTGCACGTGGAGCGCGACGGGGAGATCCTCAAGGCCGTCACCTCCAAGGTGCGCGTGTCCCTGCGGATCGACACCTACCTCGACTCCGCGGGCGAGGTGCCCGAGCAGCTCGCCCGTTTCGCCGTGGACCGGCTCGGAGCCGGCCCGGAGCCCGCGCCGCTCACCCCGTTCACCTCCGAGGACACGATCCTGGAGGAGCTGCTGGAGGGCAAGAACGCCTACGGCTGGAAGTGGAACATCCCGTACCCGTACTGCCACTTCACCGAGCGCCTCCAGATGTCCGGCTACCTGAGGCTGATGGAGGAGGGCAAGGACCGGTTCGTCGCGGACCGGGGCATCTCCATCAAGACGCTGCTGGACGACCGCCGGTGGATCCCCGTCGTGCCGCGGTCCGAGATCCGGATCCTCGACGAGGCGATGATGGAGGAGGACCTCTACACCACCTACGAGGTGGAGGAGGTCTTCAAGGACTTCACCTACACCACCCGGATGAACTGGTACGTCGTCCGCGACGGCGCCCTCCTCAAGACCGCCACGGGCACCATCGTGCACGGCTACGCGGTCATCAGGAACCGCCGTGACTGGAGTCTGGAGAACTTCGACCAGCACGTGCTGGACGCGCTCAACGGCACGGCACGGCAGCAGCAGCCGTGAACGACGCCCGGGGAGGGAGCGGCGGAAGGACGCCGCGGATCCTGCTGATCGAGAGTCACGGGCCGTGCGCCCCGGTGGACGCCGGCCTCCGGCGCGACGCCACGGCACAGGCCCGGGCCGGGTACCCGGTGCTGATGTACCTGGTGGAGGACGGTTGCCTCCTCGCCCGGCCCGGGACCGACGAGGACCTGGACCGCTTCGAGGCGGCGGGCGGCCGACTGGCCGTCGACCGCTTCTCCCTCGTGCAGCGGGGGATCGGGCATCTCCCGCTGCGTCCCCGGGCGGCGGTCTCCGACATGGACGAACTGGCCGGCTGGGTCACCGGCCCCGGTGTACAGGCGGTGTGGCACTGACATGGCGCGCAGCATTCCGCCCACCGACGTACTGATCACCCTCATGGGCTCACCGCACGAGTCGGAGCGCGTTACCAGCGCGTTGCGCCTGGTCCAGGCGCTGCTGGAGCAAGGCCGTGCCGTGCAGGTGTGGGCGTGCGGGTACGCCACCCTGCTCACCCAGAACACGCTGGGTGAGGACAAGCCGCGCAACCTGGCGAACTGGAACGGGGTGTATCCGTCCACGGCCTCCCTGGTGAAGGACATGCTGGAAACGTTTCCGGACCGGCTGTACTGGTACGGCTGCCGGTTCTGCAGCGACGACCGGGGTGCGGCGGACCACCTGCCGCAGGTCGTCATGCGGCCCCCGTCCGGCTACGGCGCCCATGTGGCCGCGGCCGGCCGCACCCTTCAGGTGGGGGTCCTGTGATGGCCGGCGCACGGACCACCGAGGAAACCGGCATGCCTGGACGGCGCACGCTGGCCATCGTGGAGAAGGCCTACCGCGGTGCGCTGGAGAAGCAGTTCTTCGACGCCCTGTACCTGGCGGTGGAGCTGCACCGCCAACTCGGCGGGCTCGACGTGCTGCTGCGCGGACGAGCCGTCACCTACGGCGTACGTGCCGAGCCGGTCCCCGCGCTGCGGGTCGGCAGCCGCACCCTGGACACCCTCACCGACCCCCGCCGTGACCTGCGCACCCTCATGGACGCCGGGGTCCGGGTCCACGCCGAGGAGTCTGCCCTGGCCGCGCACGGACTGGCTCCGGACCGGCTGCTGGAGGGGGTGCTGACGGCCTCCGACGGGAGCATCGCCCTGCGCTGGCCCGAGTACCGAATGGTCTGTTACCTGTGAACCGAAGGGAAGCGTGGCGGACATGACCACCACCGCAACGGGCGCCGGACGCCCTGTCATCACCGCGTGGTCCGCGGTGTCGCCGTTCGGCATCGGCCGGACCGCGTTCGCCGAGGGAGTGCGCGAGCGACGCCCCACCGTCTCCGTGCTCGACGGGGCCGAGCCCGCCGGGCCCCGGGGCGACGCCTGCGTGGTCCCCGACTTCGAGGTCCGCACCGTACTCGGCAAGAAGGGCACCCGGTCCATGGACCGGGTCACCGGACTGGCTGTCACCGCCGTCGGGGCCCTGCTCGACGACACCGAACGGAGCAGGGCCGTCGGCACCGGCGAGGGCGCCGCGCTGGCTCTGGGCACCACCACCGGCAGCGCCCAGAGCATGATGGACTTCACGCGGGATTCCCTCACCGGCGACCAGCCGTTCTTCGTCGACCCGGCGCGCTTCCCCAACACCGTGATGAACTGCGCGGCCGGCCAGAGTGCCATCTGGTACCAGCTGAAAGGCCCCAACACGACCATCGCGGGCGGCCGGGCGGCAGGGCTGCACGCCCTGAACTACTCCCGCCGGCTGCTGGCCGCGGGCCGTGCCCAGACCGTGCTGTGCGGCGCCGCCGAGGAGTACTCCACCGCCCGCGCCTGGCTCGAGCACCACTCCGGTGACGGCGCGCCGAGCGCGCCGCTCGGCGAGGGCTGTGCCGTACTCCTCGTCGAACCCGCGGCCGGCGAGGGCGCCGGACAGCCGGTGCTGGCCGAGATCCTGGCCGTCGAACTGGGCGTCGTGCTCCGTGCCGACGTGGCCGGCAGTCTCATGGCCTGCCTGCGCGGCGCACTGCGCCGGTCCGGCGTCGGCCGCACGGAGATCGCCGCCGTCGCCCGCTCCGGCGCTCCCGGGGTGGAGGGCGACGCCGAGACCGCGGCCGTCGGCGAGCTGCTGGCCGGCGTGGACGCGGCCGACCTCACCCAGGTCGAGCTGATCGGCGACACCGGCGCCGCCTCCGCCGCCTTCCAGACCGCCGCCCTGCTGGCTCACGCGGAGAACCACCGCGCCGTGGCCGGGAAGGTGGGCCTCGTCACCTCCGTCGACCGGACCGGGACCGTCGGCTGCGCCCTACTCCGGCTGCGCTGACCGCCGTCCGCCCCGCCGCCGAAACCGAAGAACGAAACGCTGAGAGAGGTACCACCGTGCTGGACAAGGAAGAACTGCGCTCGATCATCGCGCAGGTACTGGACGTCGATGCCGCCGAGATCACCGACGAGGTCAAGTTCGTCGACGACCTGGAGGTCGACTCCCTCCTGGCCCTGGAGATCGTGGTCGTCCTGGAGAAGCAGTACGGGGTGAAGCTGCCGGAGTCCGAGCTGCGGCAGATCATCACCCTGCAGAGCGCCTACGACCTGCTGGCCGGAAAGCTGCAGGCCGTCTGATGGACGTCCTCGCCGAGACGCGTCCGGGCGCCCCGGCCCCCGCCGCGGCCCGGTCCGGACCGCGGGCCGCCCGTGTGCTCTCGGGCGCCGTCGAGGTCCTGCCGTCGGAGAAGGACGGGCGCGCCTCCACCCGGTTCACCGTCTTCGCGGACGAGACGGTGCTCCCCGGCCACTACCCGGGCTTCCCCATCTTCCCCGGCGTGTGTCTTGTCGAGTACGTGCACCTGAGCGTGCTCGCCACGGCACCCGCCGGGGAGCCCGAGCCCGATCTCGTGGCCGTGGAGAGCACCCGGTTCACCGGGCCCGTGTACCCGGGCGACGCACTGACCGCGGACATCGACTGGAAGCCGGTGGACGGCGTGACGTGGCAGTGCCGGGCGAAGGTCCGCTCCGGCCGGGGCGACGCCGCGTCGGTGCGCCTGCGCTACCGCCGTACCACGGGCGGGGCGTCGGCATGAGCGGACAGGCGGAGATCCGCGGCAGGCTGCCGCACCGTTACCCCATGCTGCTGGTGGACCGGGTCACGCACGTCGATCCCGGCCGCGCGCTGACCGCCCTCAAGGCGGTCACCTGCAACGAGCCCTGGTACGCGGACCTGGGCCCGGACACCCCCGAGGAGGGCTTCGGTTACCCGAAACCGCTGCTGGTGGAGTCCTGGTGCCAGTCCGCGGGCGTCCTGGCCACCTGGGAGGCCCCCAACCCCGATGTGCTGGCCGGCCAGGTCATGCTCTTCGGCGGCATGACCGGGGTCGAGTTCCACCGCACCGTCCTGCCCGGCGACGTCCTGGAGCACCGCGTGCGCGTCGAACGCAGGGTGGACGACACCGTGATGTTCGAGGGCGAGAGCCTGGTGGACGGCGAGACGGTGATGACCGTCGGCCGGATCGTCATGGCCTTCCGCCCGGCCGACGTTCTGAGACCCGAAGCGAGCTGAGCGAAGACCATGCAGGACAACACTTCCCGGGTGGCACTGGTCACCGGTGGATCACGCGGGATCGGACGGGCGTGCGTGCTGGCCCTCGCCCGCGACGGATTCGACGTCGCCTTCTGCTACCGCGCCGACGACGAGGCGGCCCGGCGGCTGGAGAAGGAGGCCGGACAGCTCGGCGTACGCGTCATGTCCCGGCGGACGGACGTCACCGACGGCCCGGCCGTGCGCTCCTTCGTCGAGGAGGCGGAGGACACGCTCGGCCCCGTCGACGCGGCGGTCACCGCTGCCGGGATCACCCGCGACAACCCTCTGGTGCTGATGGACGACGACCAGTGGCACCAGGTCCTCGACACCAACCTCGACGGCGTCTACCACCTGTGCCGCGCGGTCGTCTTCTCCATGATGAAGCGCCGTACCGGCGCGATCGTCAACATCTCGTCGGTGGCGGGGGTGTACGGCCACGCCAGCCAGAGCAACTACTCCGCCTCGAAGGCCGGCATCATCGGCTTCTCCCGGTCGCTGGCCAAGGAGGTCGGCCGCTCCGGGATCCGCGTCAACGCCGTCGCCCCCGGGTTCATCGACACCGACATGGTCGCCGCGATGAACGACAAGGCCCGCAAGGACATCACCCGGACGATCCCGCTGCGCCGTATGGGCCGTGCCGAGGAGGT
Organism: Streptomyces incanus; assembly: GCF_042656345.1. Lineage (NCBI taxonomy): Bacteria > Bacillati > Actinomycetota > Actinomycetes > Kitasatosporales > Streptomycetaceae > Streptomyces > Streptomyces incanus. The sequence continues at coordinate 12,038 of NZ_JBHSPC010000118.1, read as the reverse complement.
CGGCGACCTCGTCGCGTATCTGGTGTCGGACAGGGCCGAGTACATCACCGGTTCCGTCCTGCAGATCGATGGCGGCATCACCATCTGACCCTCTGACCCTCTGACCCTCTGACCCTCTGACCCTCTGACCCTCTGACCACCGGACGGCCCGGACGGCCCGGGCGTCCACCCCCGGCCCGGTCCATGACCGGGCAGCACCCAGCAAGTTTGGAGGCGGTGATGGCCCGACGGAGGCCACGCTGGTACTTCTCGTTCCGCAGCCCCTATTCGTGGATGGCGTACCGGGACCTGATGGCCGACCACCGGGACGTCGCGGAACGCATCGACTGGCTCCCCTTCTGGGAGCCGGACGCCGAGGCGAGCGGCCACCTGGATCAGGCCGGCATCAGTCTGCCGTACGTGGCGATGTCGAGGGAGAAGCACCTCTACATCCTCCAGGACGTGCGGCGGCTCGCCCGCGACCGCGGCCTGGAGATGGTGTGGCCGGTCGACCGCCGCCCCCGGTGGGAGGTGTCGCACCTGGCGTACCTGGTGGCCGACGAACTCGGCCGTGGACGGGAGTTCATCGCGGCGGTCTACCGCGCCAGGTGGGAGGAGGGGCAGGACATCTCCGACCCGGCCGTCATCGCGTACATCGCCGAGCGGCTCGGCCTGGACCCGGTGCGCCTGTCCACCGCGTGCGACGATCCGGCCGTCCGCGAGCACGGTCTCGGGGCCCTCAACTCCCTCTCCCGCGACGGCGTCTTCGGAGTTCCGTTCTTCATCGACGGCTACGAGAAGTTCTGGGGGGTGGACCGGCTGCCCGGCTTCGTCGCCTCCGTCCGCTCCCGCACCGCCTGAACCAGCCCCGAACCCCGATCACATCCGCACCCCCCACCCGCCAACCTCAGCAACGAAGGAGCCCGACATGGCGACCAACCCGTTCGAAGACGACAACGCGAGCTACTACGTCCTGGTCAACGACGAGAACCAGCACTCCCTGTGGCCCGCGTTCGCCGAGGTGCCCGCCGGCTGGACCGTCGTGTTCGGCGAGGAGCCCCGGCAGGCATGTCTCGACCACATCACCGAGAACTGGACCGACATGCGGCCCAAGAGCCTTGCGATGGCCATGGACGCCTGACAAGGACGTCGCAAGGGGGCGCGGCCCGGTGTCCCCGGACGGCCGGGCCCCGCGCAGAGGGCTCGGTGGGCGGGTGCGACGCCCACCGGGCCCTCTTCCGTGTACGGGGAGACCCGCCCCGTCCGTCACCGCGATGCGACAACGGACTTTCCGGTGGCAGCTTGATGCAACCGCCATTGTCCGACTTCCGAAGCCGATGCGACAGTTTCCGGAATTGACCAACGTCGGCCATGCCCGGTCGCGGGATTCAACCGCCGGGATACCTGCCGCACACACACTGCGCAATCCCTGCCAAGGCGATCCGCTAGAGGTGGAAAAGAATCATGCTCGCTGGTGACGGAGTACCGCTTACGTCCGCGCAGTCGGGAATCTGGTTCGCCCAGCAACTCGACGCGTCGAATCCGATCTACAACGCCGGCGAATACCTGGAAATTCACGGGCCCGTCGACGTCACGGTATTCGAGGCCGCGCTGCGACAGGTGGTGGCCGAGGCGGAGAACCTGCGCGTCACCTTCGTGGAGACCTCCGACGGACCCCGCCAGTACGTCCACCCGGACCCCGAGTGGCAGTTGCGGGTCATCGACGTGAGCGGTGAGGCCGACCCGCGGGAGGCCGCCGAGGCATGGATGCGCGCGGACCTGGCGCGGCCTCAGGACCCGTCGGTCGGACCGCTGTTCCTCTTCGTCCTCTTCCGGGCCGCCGGCGACCGCTGGTTCTGGCTGCACCGTTACCACCACCTGCTCGTCGACGGGTTCACCGTGGCGCTCGTCGCCGGACGCGTCGCCGAGGTCTACACCGCCCTGCTGAGCGGCGGGACGGGCGAGAGCCCCTTCGGTTCCCTGGACAGCCTCGTGGCCATGGACGCCGCCTACCGTTCCTCGGACACCTTCGACGCCGACCGCGCGTGGTGGGCGGAGAAACTGGCCGGACGGCCCGAGCCCGTCAGCCTTTCCGCCAAGGAGCCCACGGCCGCCCGCGGCCTGCTGCGCCGCACCGAGTACCTGAACGCCGGGGCGGCCGAGCGGCTCCGTGACGCGGCCCGCGACGCGGGAGTGCCGTGGCCCTGCATGATGACCGCCGCCGTCTCGGTCTACCTGCACCGGCTCACCGGCGCGGAGGAGGTCGTGCTCGGCCTCCCCGTCACCACCCGGCTGGGCAAGGCCGCCCGCGGCGTGCCCGGCATGGTCTCCAACGTGCTGCCGCTCCGGGTTCCGGTGAGTCCGGCCGACACGCTCCCCCAACTGCTGGAACGGATCTCCCGCGAGATGCGCGGCGCCATGAGGCACCAGCGCTACCGCTACGAGGACCTGCGTCGCGATCTGCAGCTCCTCGGCAACGACGAGCGTCTGACCGGTCCTCAGGTCAACATCATGATGTTCGACTACGCCCTCACCTTCGGCGAGCACCGGGCGACGGTCCACAACCTCTGCATCGGCCCCGCCGACGACCTGTCGGTCATCGTCTACGACCGCACCGACGGCCGGGGGCTGCAGATCGACTTCGACGCGAACCCGGAGCTCTACTCCGAGCGCGAACTCGCGTCCCACCTACGGCGCTTCGTCGAATTCCTGGCTGAACTGGCCAAGGCCCCGGCCGATCGGGGCATCGGCGCCCTCGACGTGGCCACCACCGCGGAGCGCGACGTCGTCCTGGCTGCCGGTGCCGGTGCCGGTGCGGTGGTGGGTGAGGCCGGTACGAACGGGCCGTCGTTGGCGGAGCTGTTCGAGGCACGGGCAGCCGCCGCACCGGACACGGTTGCCGTGGTGTGCGGTGACCGGTCACTCTCCTACGGCGAGCTGAACGCCTCGGCGAACCGGCTGGCACGCCGACTGATCGCGGACGGCGCCGGCCCGGGCCGGTTCGTCGGACTCGCCCTGCCCAGGTCCGTCGAACTCGTCATCGCCCTGCTGGCCGTGGTCAAATCCGGTGCGGCCTACGTGCCCATGGACCCCGACTACCCGGCGGAACGCCTGGCGCACATGGTGACGGACTCCTCACCCGCGCTGGTGGTGACCGCCTCCGGCGTGGACCTGTCGGGCGTGGACTGCGGCGACGCGGCCGTCCTCGTCCTGGACGACCCGCACGTGCTGTCGGACGTGAACGACCTGGCCGACGGCGACCTCCCGGACGCCGAACGCGGCGGCCTGCTGTGCCCCGGCTCCGCCGCCTATGTGATCTACACATCGGGTTCGACGGGCCGCCCCAAGGGCGTGGTGATTCCGCACGGCAACGTGGTGCGGCTGTTCTCGGCGACCGACGACTGGTTCGGATTCGGACCGGACGACGTGTGGACGCTGTTTCACAGCTATGCCTTCGACTTCTCCGTGTGGGAGATCTGGGGCCCCCTGTTGCACGGCGGCCGCCTCGTGGTCGTGCCCTTCGAGGTGTCCCGTTCACCGGAGGACTTCCTGGAACTGCTGGCCGACGAGAAGGTGACGGTGCTCAACCAGACACCGTCCGCCTTTTACCAGCTGATGCGGATCGAGGGTGAACGCTCCGATCTGGGAGCGCGGTTGTCCCTGCGCTACGTCGTCTTCGGCGGCGAGGCGCTCGACCTGTGGCGGCTGGAGGAGTGGTACGGCCGGCACCGCGAGGACGCCCCCCGCCTGGTCAACATGTACGGCATCACCGAGACCACCGTCCACGTCACCCACCGGGCCCTGGACCATCTGACCGCCAAGTCCGCCACGGGCAGCCTCATCGGCCGGGGCATCCCCGACCTCGGGGTACGCGTGCTGGACTCCGCCCTCCGGCCCGCCGCGCCGGGCGTCGTCGGTGAGATGTACGTGGCCGGCGCGGGCCTGGCCGACGGCTACCTCGGCCGGCACGCCCTGACCGCCGAGCGCTTCGTCGCCGACCCGTACGGCCCGCCCGGCACCCGCATGTACCGCACCGGCGACCTGGCACGCTGGGACCACGAAGGTGAGCTGGAGTACCTCGGCCGCGCCGACCACCAGGTCAAGATCCGCGGCTTCCGCATCGAGCTCGGCGAGATCGAGGCCTGCCTCGAGACCCACGACGACGTCGTCCAGGCGGCCGTCGTCGTGCGCGAGGACCGGCCCGGCGACAAAAGACTGGTGGGCTACGCGGTCATGGCCGAGGGCCGGGACTGCGACCAGGCCACGCTCCGGGACCACCTGGCCGCGCGGCTGCCCGACTACATGGTGCCCGCCGCGTTCGTCGCGCTCGACGACCTGCCGCTGACCTCCAACGGCAAGCTCGACCGCAAGGCGCTGCCCGCCCCCGCGGTGGCCGCCGGTACCGCCGGCCGTGCCCCCGCCACCCGGACGGAGGAGACGCTCTGCGCCGTCTTCGCCGAGGCGCTGGGCGTACTCGCCGTCGGCCCGGACGACAACTTCTTCGACCTGGGCGGCGACTCCATCGTCTCCCTCCAGATGATCGCCCTCGCACGCCGTGCCGGACTGCGGCTGACCACCCGCGACGTTTTCAAGCACCGCACCCCGGCGGCCCTGGCGGCCGTCGCGGCCACCGGCTCGACGACCGCCGAGCCGGTGCGGGACGAGCCCGTCGGCCCGCTCGTCGCCACCCCGGTCATCCACTGGCTCGCGGGCCGCGGCGGCACCATGGACCGGTACCACCAGGCCACCCTTGTCCAGGTCCCCGCCGGTCTGCGGCAGGAGCACCTCACCGCGGCCCTGCAGGCACTGCTGGAGCGCCACGACGCCCTGCGGACGCGCGCCATGGCCGCAGGAGGCGGTGGATGGACCCTCGAGGTGGCCCCGGCGGGCTCGGTCACGGCCCGGAACACCCTGCGGCGCGTCGGCGTCCCGGACCCGGCCGCCGGCCTCCCGCCGGAGCTGCTCGACGAGCGGACCCGCGCTGCCGTCGCCGAACTCGCCCCGTACGACGGCGTGATGCTGCGGGCGGTCTGGTTCGACGCCGGCGACGAGGCTTCCGGACGGCTGCTGCTGGTCGCCCACCACCTCGTGGTCGACGGCGTCTCCTGGCACATCCTGCTGTCCGACCTCGCGGAGGCATGGCGGGCCGCCGCCGCCGGACGCACCCCCGCTCTCCCCCCGTACGGAACCTCCTTCCGGACCTGGGCCCGTGAGCTCCACCGGCTGGCCCACCGCCCCGAGCGGGTGGCCGAGGCCGAACTGTGGCAGCACCTCGCCTCCGGGCCGGACCCGCTGCTGGGCAACCGTGCCGTGGACCCGGTGCGGGACACGGCGGCGACGGTGCGGTCGCTCTCGGTGTCGCTGCCGGCCACGGAGACGTCGGCCCTGCTGGGCGAGGTGGCGCGGGTGTTCCGTGCCCGTGCGCACGAGGTGCTGCTGGCGGGGCTCGCGCTGGCGGTGCCGAGGTGGCGCCGGGCGCGTGGCGTGGACACCGCCGAGGTGCTGCTGGACGTGGAGGGGCACGGCCGGGAGGACGTGCTCGGCGGTGTGGACGTGTCGCGGACGGTGGGCTGGTTCACCAGTCTGTTCCCGGTCCGTCTGGACGCCGGCGGGGAGAACGCCGGGGACGCGTTGAGGCGCGTCAAGGAGCAGATACGGGCGGTGCCGGACAACGGGATCGGTTTCGGTCTGCTGCGTCATCTGCACCCGGTGGCGGGGGCCGTGCTCACCGGTCTGCCGGCCCCTCAGATCGGCTTCAACTACCTCGGCCGCGTCGGTGGTCCACCGGGCGGCGACTGGGCCCCGGTGGAGGGGGAGCGCGCGCTGACGGGCGCCGACGACCCGTCGATGTCCGTCGCCCACACCGTCGACCTCAACGCGTACACCCAGGAGACCGCCGAGGGCCCGCGGCTCACCGCCGTGTGGAACTGGGCCGGGGGCCTGCTCACCGAGGGTGAGGTGAGCGGTCTGGCCGACCTGTGGTTCCAGGCCCTGCGGGAGCTCGTGGCCGCGTCCTCGCACCCCGGGGCGGGCGGCTTCACCCCCTCCGACGTGCCGCTGGTACGGCTCACCCAGGAGCAGATCCGCAGCATCGAGGCCGCGCATCCGGCGACCGCCGACATCCTCCCGGTGACGCCGCTCCAGCAGGGACTGCTCTTCCACACCCTGTTCGACGAGGGCGGACCGGACGTCTACACCGTCCAGTTCTTCTACGATCTGGAGGGCCGGCTGGACGCCGCGGCCCTGCGGGGCGCGGCCGAGGAGATGCTGCGCCGCCACCCCGGTCTGCGCGCGGCCTTCCGGCTCGACGGGCTGGACCACGCCGTCCAGGTGATCCCCGAGTCGGTGGAACTGCCCTGGGTGGACAAGGACCTGCGCCACCTGGACGCGACCGAGCAGCAGACCGTCCTGGACCGGATGCTGCACGAGGACCGCAACAGCCGCTTCGACCCGGCGGCCCCTCCGCTGATGCGCTTCCTGCTGGTCGCGCTCGCCGACGACCGGCACCGGCTGGTCTTCACGCACCACCACGTCCTGCTCGACGGCTGGTCCATGCCGCTGTTCGTCCGTGAGCTCCTCGACCTCTACGCGGGCCGGGCCCCGGACCGCACCCCGCCCTACCGGGACTACCTCGGCTGGCTCGGCGAGCAGGACGCGTCCGCCACCGCGAGCGTATGGCGCGAGGCGCTCCGCGGGCTCGAGGAGCCCACCCTCCTCGCCCCCGCGGCCCCCGGCCGGCAGCCGGTCACCCCCGACCAGCTGACGGCCGACCTGCCCGCCGATCTGACCGCGCGGCTCCTGCGCACCGCACGCGAACACGGCCTCACCCTCAACACCCTGCTCCAGGGTGCCTGGTCCGTGGTGCTGGGCCGGCTGACCGGACGCGACGACGTCGTCTTCGGAGGTACGGTCTCCGGCCGGCCGCCGCAGGTTCCCGGCGTGGAGTCGATGGTCGGCCTGTTCATCAACACCCTTCCGGTGCGGGTCCGGATCGTGCCCGGGGAGAGCGCCGTCGCGTTCCTGACCCGGCTGCAGGACGAGCAGGCCCGGCTGATGGAGCACCAGCACCTCGGACTCGCCGACGCCCAGCGGATCGCCGGGATCGGCGAACTCTTCGACACCATCACCGTGCTGGAGAACTACCCGCTGGACCCGGCACAGCTGAGGGTGCCCGGCCTCGCCGTCACCGCCATCGACGGCCGGGACGCCACGCACTACCCGCTGAGCCTCGCCGTGATGCCCGGCGAGCGGCTGCACCTGCGGATCAACTACCGGCCCGACCTGTTCGACGCCGATGCCGTCCGGCACCTGGTGAGCCGCCTCCAGGCGGTCCTGGAGTTCTGGGCGGACCGTCCGCGGGAGCCGGTGGGCCGGATCGACATCCTCCCCGCCGCCGAGTACGAACACCTGGTCCGCGGCGTCAACAACACCGCGCGCGACGTCCCGTACGACACCTTCCCGCGGCTGTTCTCCGCGCAGGCCGCCGCCGCCCCGGACGCCCCGGCCGTACTCTTCGGCGACCGCGTGCTGACCTACGGGGAACTGGACGAGCGCACCGACCGCCTCGCGGCCGTGCTGGCCGGCCGGGGCGTGGGCCCCGAACAGATCGTGGCCGTCGCGATGCCGCGCTCGGCGGAACTCGTCGTGTCCGTGCTCGCCGTCCTCAAGGCAGGCGCCGCGTACCTGCCGGTCGACCTCGACTATCCGGCCGACCGCGTCGCCTACATGCTGAAGGACTCCCGTCCCGCGCTGGTCATCACCACGTCGGCGGCGGCGGACGCGATCCCCGGTGACGTACCGCGGTTCCTCGTGGACCGCCCGGACGATCTCGCCGGGCCCGTCGCGCCCGTCGTCCCGGCGGACGTCACGAGCCCCGCGTACGTGATCTACACCTCCGGCTCCACCGGCCGCCCCAAGGGCGTGGTGGTCACCCACTCCGGCGTGGCGAGCCTGATCGCCGCCCAGACCGAGCACTTCGGCGTCGGACCGGGCAGCCGTGTGCTGCAGTTCGCCTCGCCGTCGTTCGACGCCGCGTTCTGGGAGCTGACGATGGCGCTCCTGTCCGGGGCCGCCCTGGTCGTGGGCACCGTGGAGGAGGTCACCCCCGGTCCGGCGCTGGCGGCGCTCGCCGCCCGGCACCGGGTCACCCACGCGACGCTGCCGCCGGTGGTCCTCGGGGCCGCCTCCCCCGGCGACTTCTCCTCGGTCTCGACGCTGGTCGTCGCGGGTGAGGCCACCGCCGGCGAGACGGTCGAACGCTGGTCGTCCGGCCGCCGGATGGTCAACGCCTACGGTCCCACGGAGACCACGGTCTGCGCGACGATGAGCGCCCCCCTCGGCGGCGGCGGACTGCCGCCCATCGGCGGTCCCGTCGCCAACGCCCAGGTGTACGTCCTGGACGCCCACCTGCGGCCGGTGCCGCCCGGCGTCGCGGGCGAGCTGTACATCGCCGGCGCCGGGCTCGCCCGCGGTTATCTGGGCCGCCCGGACCTGACGGCCGACCGTTTCGTGGCCGACCCGTTCGGCGCAGCGGGCGCCCGGATGTACCGCTCGGGCGACGTCGTGCGCTGGAACAACGACGACCAGCTCGAGTTCCTCGGCCGGGTCGACCACCAGGTCAAGGTGCGCGGTTTCCGGATCGAGCTGGGCGAGATCGAGTCCGTGCTCACCGCCCTGCCGCAGGTCGCCCAGGCCGTCGTGGTGGTGCGCGAGGAACCCGCCGGCCCCCGCCGGCTGGTGGGCTACGCGGTACCGGCCGAGGGCGCGGCGGTCGATCCGACGGAGCTCCGCTCGGCGGTCGCCCGCGAGCTTCCCGACCACATGGTGCCTTCCGCCGTGGTCGTGCTGGACGCGCTGCCGCTCACCCCCAACGGCAAGCTGGACCGCAAGGCCCTGCCCGCCCCCGGGACCTCCGCCGACACCGGCCGGGCCGCCGCGACGGAGCGGGAGAGGATCCTGTGCGAACTGTTCGCCCAGGTGCTCGGCCTGCCCTCGGTGGGCGCCGAGAGGAGCTTCTTCGACCTGGGCGGCGACTCCATCGTCTCCATCCAGCTCGTCTCCCGGGCCCGGGCCCGCGGCCTCGTCATCACACCGCGCGAGGTCTTCGTCCACCGCACCGCCGCCGCGCTGGCGGTCGTCGCCCGTGCCACCGAGGGGGACGCGCCGGAGGAGGCCGCGCGGGAGAACGCGGACGACGGCCTCGGTCCGCTGCCGCTCACCCCGATCATGCACTGGCTGCGCACCAGGCCCGGCACCGTCGACGCCTTCAGCCAGTCCGTGCTGGTGCGGACCCCTGCCGGTGCGACGGAGCAGAATCTCGCCGCCGCTCTCCAGGCCGTGCTCGACCGGCACGACATGCTGCGGGTGCGGCTGACCCGTCGTGGACCGCTCTGGGGTCTGGCAGTGACCGATCGCGGCAGCGTCACGGCCGCGTCCGTGCTCTCCCGCGTCCCCGCGGACGGTACGTGGGACGAGGCGTTCGGGAAGCTCGTCGCCGAACACGCGGCGCGGAGCCGCGCCGCGCTGGCGCCCGAGGAAGGCGCCGTGCTCCGGGCCGTGTGGTTCGACGCCGGACCGGACACGGCGGGCCGGCTGCTGCTGACCGTGCACCACCTGGCCGTCGACGGGGTGTCCTGGCGGATCCTGCTGCCCGACCTGTCGGCCGCCTGGGACGCCGTCCGCGCGCAGCGCGCCCCGCGCCTCCCGGCCGTCGGCACCTCCTACCGCCGCTGGGCCGAGCAGCTCACCGCCCTCGCCCAGGAACCGGAGCGGCTCGACGAGCTCGGTTTCTGGACCGACATGCTCGCCGTGCCCGACGCCCCGCTCGGCGACCGGCCGCTCGATGCCCGCCGGGACACCGTCACCACCGCCCGCAGCCTCTCGCTGACCCTCCCCCCGCAGACCACGGCACCGCTGCTCACCAACGTGCCCGCCGATTTCCGCACCGGTGTCGGCGAGGTCCTGCTCGCCGGGCTCACCCTCGCCGTCACCGAGTGGCGGCGCCGCCGCGGCCACGACACGGCCGCGGGAGTGCTGATCGACCTGGAGGGCCACGGCCGCGACGAATCGCTGACCGGTGCGGACCTCTCCCGTACCGTCGGCTGGTTCACCAGCCTGCATCCCGTACGCCTGGACGCGGACGGCCGACAGGACCCCGCCGAGACCGTCAAGCGGGTCAAGGAGCGGCTGCTGGCCGTCCCCGACGGCGGCGTCGGCCACGGGCTGCTGTGCCACCTCAACCCGCAGACGGCGATGCTGCTGCACGGCCTGGCAGCCCCGCAGATCGGCTTCAACTACCTGGGCCGCTTCGGCTCCCTGGGCGACGGGGACTGGGCCCCGGCGGGCGAGGCGGGCGTGATCGGCGGCGGCGCCGACGACGACATGGCCGTGCCGCACGTCGTGGAGATCAACGCCGTCACCCAGGACGGCCCCGAGGGGCCGCACCTCGTGGCCACCTGGACCTGGGCCGGCGAGATCCTGGAGGAGTCCGCGGTCCGCGAACTGGCCGGGCTGTGGTTCGAGGCGCTGCAGCGGCTCGCCGCCCCGACGGGCCCGAGCGGCCCGGCCGGCGGCCTCACCCCCTCCGACCTGTCGCTCGTCTCCCTGGAACAGCACCACATCGACATGCTGGAGGCCGACCGGCCCGGCCTCGCGGACGTCCTGCCGCTGGCCCCGCTCCAGGAGGGCCTGCTCTTCCACAGTCTGCTGGACGACAGCGCTCCGGACGTCTACAACGTCCAGCTCCACATGGACCTCACCGGCCCCCTGGACGTCACGGCGCTGCGCTCCGCGGCCGCCGGGCTCCTGGCCCGCCACCCGAACCTGCGGGCCTGCTTCCGCGAGGACGGGCTGCCGCACGCCGTGCAGCTCGTGCCGAACTCCGTGGAACTGCCCTGGACCGACGTCGACCTCGTCCACCTCGACGAAGCGCGGCGCGGCGCCGAGCTCGACCGGGTGATGGAGACGGACCGGACCACCCGGTTCGACGTGACCACCGCACCGCTGATCCGCTTCACCCTCGTCCGGCTCGGCGCCGACCGCCACCGGCTCCTTCTCACCAACCACCACATCCTGCTCGACGGCTGGTCGATGCCCGTCCTGCTCGAAGAGCTGTTCGCGCTCTACGAGACCCGCGGGGACGCCTCGGCGCTGCCTCCGGCCCCGGCCTTCTCCGACTACCTGAGGTGGCGCACCGGCCTGGACGACGAGCCGGCGAAGCGGGCCTGGCACACCGCGCTGGACGGGCTGGAGGAGCCCACCCTGCTCGTGCGGGGGGCCTCCGACGCCACCGTGACGCCCGGCCGGGTCTCCCGGTTGCTCTCCGAGGAGTCCACCGCCGGGCTGACGGCTCTCGCCCGCAGGCACGGCTTCACCCTCAACACCCTGGTCCAGGGCGTGTGGGCACTGACGCTCGCCGGGCTCACCGGCCGACAGGACGTGGTGTTCGGCGCCACGGTCTCCGGTCGTCCCCCCGAGGTCCCGGGCATCGAGTCGATGGCCGGTCTCTTCATCAACACCCTGCCCGTCAGGGTCCGGCTGCGTCACGACGAGACCGTGACGGCGCTGCTCACCCGTCTGCAGGCCGAGCAACTGGAGCTGATGGACCACCAGTACCTCGGCCTGTCCGAGATCCAGCGCATCGCCGGTCACGGCGAACTCTTCGACACGCTGGCGGTACTGGAGAACTACCCCCTGGACCCGGAGAAGCTGCGGGCCCCCGGGGCACTGGACGTCGCCCACATCGACGGCCGCGACGCCACCCACTACCCGGTGACGTTCGTCGTCCTGCCGGGTGAGCGGCTGGAGTTCCGCCTCAACCACCGGCCGGAGCTGCTGCCGGCGGACCGGGCCGAGGCCATGGCCGACCGGCTGACGGACCTGCTGGCCCGCATCACCGCCGCACCGGACCTCCCGGTCGGCCGGCTGGACCACGTCACCGAGGCCGAGCGTGAGCGCGTCCTCCACACGTGGAACGGCGCACGCCGGGCGATCGAGCCCCTCACGTTCCCGGCGTTGTTCGAGGCGCAGGCGGCCCGTACCCCGGACGCCCCGGCGGTCGT
>NZ_JBHSPC010000117.1:0-52816 GCF_042656345.1 Streptomyces incanus | reverse complement strand
TGCGGCCAACCCGCCCCGACCCCAGAACCCCACCACAGGACCTAACAAAGCCCTACTAGACGTTCTCCGAGGAACGCCGGGCGCGCGGGCCCCGGCTCACGTACGCGGCGATGCCCACGACGGTGAGCACCGCCGCGACCACGGCCGCGGGCCGGCTCCCCGGTGCCTGGGTCTGCCAGGTCAGTGCCTCGCCCACGGCGCCCGTGCCGGGGGAGGCCGCCGCGCCGAGCGTCCACCCCAGCGGCAGGAACCATGAGCGGGCGGTGCCGAGCACCACCGCTCCCCCTGCGGTCAGACCCAGCAGACCGGCCGTGTCACGTACGGCACACACAAAGGGACCGAGGCGGGTCTCCGTGAGCAACGTGGCCGCCAGAAACACCAGGACACCTGACAAGGCCGCGGCGAGGTGCGCCACACGTAGCCACACCCACGGCCGTGCCGCCGTGCGGTCCAGGGCGTCGTCGGGACCGCCGAGCGTCGTGGTGAGGACGGCCACGAGGGCGAGTACCGTCAGAGCGAGGACAGCGCCGGTGACCTGACCCTTCTCGCCGCTGACCGCCGCCAGCAGCCAGGCGCTGGCCGCGCCCGCGAGCGCCGCGCCGAGCGCTGCCGGTCCCCGGCGCGAGCGGACGTAGAGCGTCAGTCCCGTCATCGTGCGCTCCGGCTGAGGAGGCCGGAGGTGTCCCGGCATTGCTGGGCGGCCCGGTGGACGGCCACCACCCGTGCCTCGGCCTCCGCGCGTGGCAGCTGCTTCAGGTCCTTCCAGAGGTCGACCGCTTTCCGGTCGGTGAGGGAAGCGCCGCCGAGCCCCACCGTCGGCTCCCGGTTGAGCAGCCAGTAGGCAGCAGCGGTCGCTCCGTCGAAGTTGGACATGTTCTCGCAGGCGGGCGGGGTGACGAACGCCCCGATGAGCATGGCGAGTTCGAACCGTTCCGGGTGTGCGAGATGCCCACGGCTGTCGACCGTGACCTGCATCAGCGCAGTGTCCGGCCGGGGCTCGGGCGCGGTGGGCGGCGAGTAGGTCGTCGTGTCCTCGTGTGCCTGGACCACCGAGGTGGGAGACAGCAGCGCCAGCGCGTGCCGGGCCTTGGGGGTCACCTCGGGCAGCAGTCCTTCGTGTGCCCGGCTGACGCACACCCGTGGGGTCTCCTCGGTGCACACCAGTCGCTGGGCGGCCGGGTCGAGTGTTCCCCGCGCGTAGGCGTCGCCGGTCGGCACGAGCAGCGTGGTGGCGGTCGCTCCGACCGCCAGAGGCACCAGCGCGGTGAGCGCGAGCCTGCGGTTCCGCGCGGCCAGCAGCACGACCCCAGCCGCCGCGAGCGCCGCGATCCAGAGCGCCTGGGCGGCGCTGACCCGGCCGCCGACCGTGTCGTAGTCGCTGAACATGCTCGTGCCCAGCGGGGAGAACGCGGTCGCGATGCCGCCGTCCGGGAGGGCGTGCGGCGCGAAGACCAGGAGCGCGAAGCCGGTCACGGCCAGCGCGGGCGCGGTGGCGAGCGCCGGTACCAGGCGTCCGACGGCGAGGCCCACCCAGACCGAGGCGATCATCGCGACCAGTCCGACGGCTACGACGGCGAACGCGGCCGGTGGCAGATAGCGTGCCGTCCCGGCGATCCGTGGCGCCGCCGCGAGAAGCGTGACGAGGTAGGCGACGAGAACCGCCGACGCGGTCGTGGCCAGGATCGGCACGATGCGCAGGGGTCGCGGGCGCGGGGCGCTGGCGAAGAGTTCGGCGACGTTGGCCCGGTGCTCGCGGTAGGACTGCCAGGCCCCGGCGGCCAGGGCGAGCGGTGAGAGCAGCGCGAGGTATTCGCGCTGCGTCGTGGCGAGCGCCAGCCATCCGGCGGACCAGCGCCCGCCGGTGGCGTACAGCACGATCGTGCCGGCCACGGCGGTGAGGAGGGCGGCGCCGAGCGCGACCGAGCGCCGTAGTTCGATGCCGAGGACGCGGTTCATACGGTGCTCCGATGCTGTCGCAGGAGTGCGGAGTAGCCGCGCTCCGCCGGACTGTCGCCCGCGTCGTGCTCCCCGCCGCGGGCGATCAGGTCGTCGGGGGTGCCCTGGAAGAGGAGCCGGCCTTCGTTTATGAGGAGGACGTCGGTGCAGGCGGCGACGACGTCCTCGACGAGGTGGGTGGAGACGAGGACGCAGCTGTCGGCGCCGAGTTCGCGCAGCAAGTCACGGAATTCGAGGCGTTGTTCGGGGTCGAGGCCGACGGTGGGCTCGTCGAGCAGGAGCAGTTCAGGGTCGTTGACGACGGCCTGCGCGATCCCGGCCCGCCGCAGCATGCCGCCGGACAGCGTCTTCATCTTGGCGTCGGCCTTGTTCGTGAGGCCCACCCGGTCGATGGCGCGTTGCACGGCGTCGGGCGTGGCGGCCTTGGGCATCTCCTTGAGCCAGGCCATGTACGTGATGAACTCGCGGACGGTGAAGCGCGGGTAGAAACCGAACTGCTGCGGCAGGTAGCCGAGTCGGCGGCGCACCGCGCGCAGATTCGCGCGTCCGTCGACGTGTGCGCCGAGCAGGGTCAGCGCACCGGCCGCGGGTTCGACGACGGTGGCCAGGGCGCGCATGAGGGTGGTCTTGCCCGCCCCGTTCGGGCCGAGCACACCGTGCACGCCGGGGCGCAGCGACAGGTCGAGGCCGTCGATGGCCAGGTGGCGGCCCGCCCGGACGCGCAGGCCTTCCGCGTGGACGCGCCAGGGGTGCAGGGTGGGAGCCGTTTCGGCGGCACGCACCGTTCGCATGGTTGTCTCCTTCGGTGGTTGGGGGGTCAGACGCCGTTGGTCAGGCGGCGGAAGCGCGGGGCGGCGCCGACGGTGAGCGCGGCGAGGGCCACGGCGGCAGCGCCCCAGACGACGGTGGTGCCCGGTCGCAGGACCGGGGAGAGGGACTGCGCCGCCACGCTCGGCAGCAGCACGGCCGCCGACCAGATCGCGCCGAGTCCGATCGCCGCACGCCGTATGCCGACGAAGGCGCCGAGCGCGAGCGCGGCCGCGGTGAACGCCAGGCACGGCAGCAGGGTCAGGGCCAGGGAGGTTCCGGTGCTCACCCCTGCTGCGAGGAGCGCCGGGAGGATGACGACGAGAACCGCGAGCGTGCGCCGCAGCACCATGGTCAGACCGGCCGCGCTCGTGCTGGCGATCAGTTCTCCCGCGGGGTCGAACCGACGGCTCCAGGCCGCCGCGACGCCGGGCAGCGGCGCCACCGGGGCCAACAGCAGCACGAGCGAGGGCAGACGCGGCTCGGCGGAGTCGAGGAGTACACCGCAGCCGAGGACCGCGACGGTCACTGCGAGCCAGGGCAGCAGCGTCCATGTCAGCCACCGTCGGTGCACGGAGACGGCGCGCACGGGGTGCGGGGCCGGTCGCGGGCTCGTTCCGATGGCCTCGTCGAGGGAGGCGGCGACGCGGTCGAGCAGTGCGTGGGTGTCAGGTGTGGTACGTCCGGCGAGGTGTGCGCGGCAGGCGGCACACGTGTCGAGGTGGGCCTCGATGCTCCACAGGGCGGCGTCGTCGAGCCCCTGCCCGCCTTGTGCGTACCGCGTCAGGAGGGTGGTGGTCGGATGCGTCATGAGAGCGCCTCCCGCAGCGCGATCCGGGCCCGCCTGGCGCGGGTCTTCACCGTGCCCTCGGGCGTATTGAGCAGCACGGACGTCTGCCGTACGGACAGGCCGTCGAGCACCATCGCCTGCATGACCTGCCGCAGCTCCACCGGGAGCCGCAGCAGGGCCTGTTCGAGGTCCTGGTCGACGCGGTGCGCGAGGACCTCGTCCTCGGCGGCGGGCGCGGTCGTCGGGGTCAGGGCGACCGTCGGGATCCGTTCGTGGCGGGCGCGCCGGCGCAGCGCGTCGACGAGCCGGTTCGCGGCGATCGTCCACAGCCAGCCGACCGCGCTGCCGCCGGTCACGCTGCCCGCGTAGCTGCCCGCCCCGCGCCATACGGCCAGGTAGGTCTCCTGGAGCACATCGGCGACGACGTCGTCGTCGGCGCAGCGGCGGCGCAGCCGCACCGCCATCCAGGGCGACGTGCGCCGGTACAACTCGTCGAACGCCGACCGGTCACCACCGGCGACACGACGCACAAGTTCTGCCTCGTCGAGGTCTGCCATGCCTTTCACGATCAGCTAGACGAAGCGACGGCCGATTCAGGTTCTCGGGCCCGCGCCGGGCCCGTCCAGCTCCGCCGCGACACGTCGCGCGGCCCGCCGGAGCCAGATGTGTGTGGAGTCGTGGGTGTGGAGGGGGTGCCACCACAGGGCCTCCTGCAGGGGCACGGCCTCGTAAGGCGGGGACATGAGGCGTACGGCGGAGCGGTTGTGCAGCAGCTCGGCGAGGCGCTTCCGGATCAGCGCGATCCGGTCCGTGCCGACCACCATGAAGGGCAGCATGGCGAAGCTGTCGACCGAGACCTCGACGCCAGGTTCGATGCCGAGCATGCTCAGCTGCCGTACGGCGGGGGCGTCGTAGGTGCGCTGGTACGTGACCCAGGGCAGCTCGGCGAGTTACGCCCGGGTCAGCCGGTCGCCGACCTCGGTGTTGGTCCTGGCGACGAGGAAGACCCACTCGTCCTGGAAGAGGTCCGTGCGGGGCATGTCGTTGATGACGCCGTGTGGCATGAGCAGGCCGTCGGCGGTGCTGAGCAGGGGCCCGAGGTCCTCCACGACGGTGGTGGGTGTGTGGGCGAAACGGAGCCGGACGTGCGGCGCCTCGGTGTGCACGAGGCGGCCGAG
The DNA here is from genome assembly GCF_042656345.1 of Streptomyces incanus. Lineage (NCBI taxonomy): Bacteria > Bacillati > Actinomycetota > Actinomycetes > Kitasatosporales > Streptomycetaceae > Streptomyces > Streptomyces incanus. The sequence goes on along the minus strand of NZ_JBHSPC010000117.1, from coordinate 48,085 downwards.
CGCGGCGCCGAAGACGGCGCCGAAGACGGCGACGGCGACGGCGCAGTCCGACGCGTACAGGGTGAAGGTGCGGCTCTCGGTGGCCGGGTCGAAGTCGGCCTGGCTGCTGAAGAGCCGCTCCAGGAGGTCGCAGGCGGTGGTGGTGCGTTCGAGCAGGGCCTGGCCGAGCGCGATCAGTTCGTAGTGGCCGCCGGTACGGGCCAGGAGGTCGTCGTCGGAATGGCGGCGCAGACGGGACAGGGCGGCGCTCATCGCGGGCTGGGAGAGGCCGACGCGCCGCCCGGCGCGGGTGACGTTGCGCTCCTCCAGCAGGGCACGCAGGGCCACGACAAGGTTGAGATCGAGGATGGAGAGGTTCACGGGAAGTTCACGGGCCTTCGTTCGGGCGCGGCACGAAAGGGTCGTCGGACACACGCACACGTAGGACGCACGGCCCACCGGACTCACCATGCCGACGCTGCGGCGGGACCGGATCCGCGATGAGGCGTTCGCGGTCGACGACCCGCTCCACCTGATGCGCCTGTTCGGCATCTCCTCCCAGACCGCTATGCGGTACGTCACCGCGGCCCACCCGGAACGCACCGCGAAGCTACCCCGATGAGGGCGAGCAGCAGCCACCAACCCGTACGCAGAGGATCTACGATCCAGGAGTCGCGTACGAGTTCCCGCGACCTGGCGTCCAAGAATTCTGGAACCCGCGCGCCTTCTGATGCGGCACTGGCTAGTACTCCTCGTCGTCGGCCGACGGCGGCGGCCAGGCGTCGCCCCAGTCGGTGTCCCGGGCCGCCCGGTACAGGTCACCGTGGCGCTTGGTGACGGTGGTACGGCGCAGGGCCGGGTCCGTCTCGCACAGGTCGAGGAGGACTTGGCCCTTGCGGATCTGCGGCTTGCGGACGACGCGGGCGGGGGCGGGGTGCACCGGGAGGCGGGTGGCGGCGACGTAGCTGAACTTCTCGTCCTCGTAGGCGAGGGACCCGCCCTTGACCTGGCGGTGCAGTGAGGAACGGCTGACCCGGGCCGAGAAGTGGCACCAGTCCGTGCCGGGGACGATGGGGCAGGCAGCGCTGTGCGGGCAGGGGGCGGCGATCCGGAAGCCGGCGCGGACCAGCCGGTCGCGTGCCTCGAGGACGCGGGCGTAGCCGTCGGGAGTGCCGGGTTCGACGATGACGACGGCCTGCGCGGCCCCGGCGGCGGCGTCGACGAGGGCGGCGCGGTCGCCGTCGGTCAGCTCGTTGAGGACGTAGGAGACGGTGACGAGGTCGGCGGGCTCGAGGGTGAGCGCGGTGCCGATCCGGGAGCGCTGCCAGCGGGTGTCCGCGAGGGCGGGGTGGGCGGCGGCGAGCTCCCGGCCGAGGGCGAGGGCGGGTTCGGCCCAGTCGAGGACGGTCACCGGCCGCTTCCCGTCCCAGGTGGCGCTCACCGCCCAGGCGGCGGCGCCGGTTCCGCCGCCGATGTCGAGGTGGTCGCCGGGTGTCCACCCGGGCACCGCGTCGGCGAACGCCGCCAGCGCGGACCGTACGGCCTCGAACGTGGCGGGCATCCGGTACGCCGCGTACGCGGCGACGTCCGCGCGGTCGCGCAGGATGGGCGCCGCGGTCGGGGTGGCGCCCCGGTAGGTGGCGATCAGCCGCTCGACGGCCTGCGCGGCCTGTCGCGGCGGAAGCCCGTCGAGCAGCCCGGCGAGCGCGCTGCGCAGGGTGTCGGCGGGAGAAGCGGGAGCGGGGGCGTTCACCTCGCGATTCTATGGCGCGGGGCGGCGGCCGGTTCACCGGCAGGGGCGCCGGGCCCGCCCCCTGCCCGTGGCCCCCTCACCTCCCCCGTACCGCCCGCGCCACCCGCGTCGCCGCCTGTGCGCGCGGGATGTTGTCCGGGGTGCGGGGGCGGCGGGGGTGGACGGTGTTGGCGAGAAGGACGAGGTAGGTGTCGGTGGCGCGGTCCAGGACCAGGGAGGTGCCGGTGAAGCCGGTGTGACCGGCCGCGCCCCGGCCCGTCAGCTCCCCCATGAACCACGGCTGGTCCAGGGCGAAGCCCAGGCCCGGCGGGGCGAGGAGCAGGTCCACGAAGTCGGGGCCGAGGATGCGGGCGGGACCGTACGAGCCGCCCGCCAGCAGCGTGCGGCAGAAGACCGCCAGGTCGGGGCCGGTGGAGAAGAGGCCGGCGTGGCCCGCGACGCCACCGAGCGCCCAGGCGTTCTCGTCGTGCACCTCGCCGCGCAGCATGCCGCGGTCCGCCTTGGTCCAGGGCCGCCGCTGGTCCTCGGTGGCCGCCGCGCCCGGGCACGGGCCGAAGTCGGTCGCGGTCATGCCGAGCGGCCGGGTGATGCCGTCGCGGACGAGCGTGTCGAGAGCGCGGCCGGTGAGGCGTTCCAGGAGGTGTTGGAGCAGCAGCATGTTCAGGTCGGAGTAGCAGTACGTGCCGGGCACCCCGACCGGCCGCTCCGCGCGGAGCCGGTCCAGACGCTCGGCGTCGTCGGCGCAGTCGTACAGCGGGAGTTCGGGGCGCAGCCCGGAGGTGTGGGTGAGCAGTTGCCGGACGGTGATGCCGTGCCGTACGGCCGCGGGGAAGTCCGGCAGATACGCGCCCACGCGGGCGTCGATGCCCAGGGTGCCGCGCTCGATCTGCTGCACGGCGGCCACCGAGGTGAACAGTTTGGTCAGGGACGCCAGGTCGAAGGGGGTGTCCAGGGTCATCGGCACGCGGTCGCCGGGCGGCAGTTCCACCGCGGTGCCGGTCCGCTCGTCGTACGCCGCGTACCGTACGGCCCAGCCCGCCGCCTCCTGCACGGCGAGCACCGGGCCGCGGCCGGCGAGGACCACGGCACCCGCGGCCCAGGGGTGTTCCCCGGTGGTGCGGGCGCGGATCTCCCGGACGAGGGCGGCGAGTTCGCGGGGGTCGAGCCCGGCCCGTTCCGGTGTGCCGTGGCGCAGTCTCGGCGCGCTCAGCTGTCCACCTCCGCCCTCTCGGTTCCGCCGGGTCCGTCGGGTCCGTCGGGTCCGTCGGGTCCGTCGGTTCCGCCGGTTCCGCCGAGTCCGCCGGGTCCGCCGAGTCCGTCGGCCGCGCGCCGACGGAGGGTGAATTCGCCGTCCTTGTCCGTGCGTCCGCCCCAGGGTCGGCACATTCCCACGAAACAGGCCAATGCCACCAGAGCGGCGGTCAGTTGGACGACGGCCATCGGAACGGCCGTGTCCTCGCCCGCGATCCCGACCAACGGGGAGGCGATGGCACCGATGAGGAAGGACGACGTGCCGAGCAGGGCGGACGCGGAGCCCGCGGAGTGCTTGGTGCGCATCAGGGCGAGCGCCTGGGTGTTGGGCATGGTGATGCCCATGGCGGACATCAGCACGAACAGCGCGACGGCCATCGGCACCAGCCCGACATCCCCGAACACGCCCAGCGCCATCAGCAGGATCGCGGTCGCGGCGGTCACGACGACGGCGAGGCCGAGACCGAGCACCCGGTCCAGCCGGACCCGCCCGACCAGCACCTTGCCGTTGATCTGACCCATGATCATCAGCCCCACCGAGTTGATCCCGAACAGCAGGCTGAACGTCTGCGGGGAGGCTCCGTGGATCTCCTGGATGACGAACGGGGAGGCGGCGACGTAGGCGAAGAGGCAGGCGAAGGCGAAGCCGCCGGTGAGGACGTAGCCGCTGAAGGCCCGGTCGGCGAGCAGCCGGCGCATCGAGCCCAGCGCCTCGCCGACGCCGCCGCCGTGCCGGGCAGCGGGCTCCAGCGTCTCCGGCAGCTTCACCCACACCACGGCCGCCATCAGGATGCCCAGCAGGGTGAGGACGACGAAGACGCCCCGCCAGTCCGTCACCCGCAGCAGTTGCCCGCCGATCAGCGGGGCGACGACCGGGGCGACGCCGGAGATCAGCATGAGGGTGGAGAAGAAGCGGGCCATGGCCACGCCGTCGTAGAGGTCGCGGACCACCGCTCGCGCGATGACGATGCCGGCCGCGCCCGCGAGGCCCTGGGCCAGCCGGAGGGCGATGAGGAGTTCCACGGTGGGCGCGATCGCGCACAGCGCGGTGGCCACGATGTAGACGGCGAGACCGACGAGCAGCGGACGGCGGCGCCCCCACCGGTCGCTCATGGGGCCCACCACCAGCTGTCCGAGCGCCATGCCGGCCAGGCAGCTGGTGAGGGTGAGTTGAACGGTGGACGCGGTGGAGCCCAGTGCCCGGGTGACCTCGGGGAGCGCGGGGAGGTACATGTCCGTCGCCAGCGGGGCGGTGGCGGTGAGGCTGCCCAGGACGAGCGTGACCAGGAGGGTCGCCCGTCCCGGGGCCCCGGGCTCCCCGCGCCGGCTCCCCTTGCCGGCGGCGGGTGCCGAAGCGGCCGTCGCCGGCGCCGTGCTCGACGCCGGTCCGGATGCCGTCGCCGTTACCCCTCCGGATGCCGGTCCGGACATGGACGCCTCGCCCTCGGACATGTGGCCCCTCCCTTTTCGAGTCGTGCGCTCCTTATGCTCTCAGCCCTTACGGGGTGCTCGTCAGGGACGGTGATCTCGGGTGAAGATGTTCGCGAAAACGTCATGGGAGCGCTTCCACGGAAAGGCGCGGGCGCTCGCACGAGGGCACGAACGACGAACCACGAACCACGAACGAGCAGGGTGGGGCGGATGACAGGGCAGAACGTGCGCTGGGGAATTCTGGCGACGGGCGGGATGGCCGCGACGTTCACGGCGGATCTGGTGGCTGCGGCGAACAGCGGCTCCGCCGAGGGGCCGGACGCGGAGATCGTGGCGGTGGCCTCGCGGTCGCCCGAGCCGGCGAAGGCGTTCGCCGAGCGGTTCGGGATACCGCGGGCGTACGGCGACTGGGAGTCGCTCGCGCGGGACGAGGAGGTCGACATCGTCTACGTCGCCACTCCGCACTCGGCGCACCGGGCCGCGGCCGGGCTGTGTCTGGAGGCCGGGCGGAACGTGCTGTGCGAGAAGCCGTTCACGCTCAACGCGCGCGAGGCGGCGGAACTGGTCGGCCTGGCGCGCGACGGGGGGCGCTTCCTGATGGAGGCCATGTGGATGTACTGCCACCCCATGGTGCGGCGGCTGAAGGCGCTGATCGACGACGGCGCGATCGGTGAAGTACGCACGGTGCAGGCCGACTTCGGGCTGGCGGGGGACTTCCCGGCGTCGCATCGGCTGCGGGACCCGGCGCTGGGCGGCGGCGCGCTGCTCGACCTCGGCGTCTACCCGGTGTCGTTCACACACCTGCTGCTCGGGGAGCCGTCGGACGTCGTGGCGAAGGCCACGCTCTCCGAGGAGAAGGTCGACCTCCAGACGGGCGCGCTGCTCTCCTGGGAGAACGGGGCCATCGCGTCGGTGCACTGCTCCATCGTCGGCGGTACGTCGACGTCCGCGTCGGTCACCGGCTCCGCGGGCCGGATCGACATCCCGTACGGCTTCTTCTTCCCGGACCGGTTCATGCTGCACCGGGACGGCAAGGACGCCGAGGAGTTCACCGCCGACCCGGCGGACGGGGCCCGCGACACCCTCAAGCACGAGGCGGCCGAGGCGATGCGCGCCCTGCGGGCGGGTGAGACCGAGTCCCCGCTCGTCCCGCTGGACGGCACGCTCGCGGTGATGCGGACGCTCGACGCGATCCGGGAGCGCATCGGCGTCCGCTACCCGGGGGAAACCCGCTGAGCGATCCGGGCACCAGGGAGCCGACGCGCCGCCTCAGGTGACCGTCGACTCCACACGCTTCACAAGCTTCACGAGCGGAATGCAACAGTCCGAAGTATTACGGCCGGTGGCGGACATATGCTCAACTCCCATGCACCAAAGCTTCACATATGGAGCGGGCAGCTTCCGCGGACTCCACAGGCCACATCCAGGGGGAGGAGGCGGCAGTCGTTCCACCGCACCGGCAGGGGGCGGACCCGCGTGGGACCGCGGGGTACGCGCCGGCGGGTGGGACGACTGCCGTGTCAAGGCCGTGGTGTCGTGCCGGGCCGGCGCATCACGCCTGTCCGGCGCATCACGCCTGTCCGGTCTCGAAGTGGCTGATCCTCCCGTCGCCGTCGACGGTGAAGCTCCAGCGGGTGCGCATCTCGCCCCAGACGTCGTTGCGGTGGCGGACGACGAGGCTGCGGCCGCCGTCGGACTCGTCGTCGACGTCCATGTGACCGCGGGAGGAGAAGATCTCCCGGTCGGTCCAGTCCACGGGATCCCGTTCGGAACCGTCGTCCGCCATGGTCGCGTCGGGGGCGAGGAGGGCCATGAAGCCCTCGCGCTCTCGGTTGTTGACGGCGGTGACGAAGGCACGGACGGCGGGGTCGCCGAGGCGGGTGGTCTGCATCGTCATGCCCGCCGATGTCACCCCGGTCATCGGGCGGCGCCGGCCGCACCACCCGAACGGCGGATGGCCGCGGGCCGGTCCGGTCCCCGGGGTGCGACGGTGGTCATGCCAAGCGAGTGCGAGTGCGACTGCTCCGGGACCGGGAGACGACGTGACCTGTTACGACCGACGTGATCTGGGCCTGCTGCTGCTCCGGCTGGGGACGGGCGGGGCGCTGGCGGCGCACGGCGCACAGAAGCTGTTCGGCTGGTTCGGCGGTGGCGGGATCGAGGGCACCGGCCAGTTCATGGAGACCGTCGGCTACACACCGGGCAAGGCCAGCGCCACGGCGGCGGGCCTCGCGGAGGCGGGCGGCGGTGCGCTGCTCGCGCTCGGCCTCGCCACCCCGGCGGCGGGTGCGGCGGCGGCCGGGGCGATGGCGGGCGCGGCCGCCGTGCACGCGCCCAACGGCTTCTTCAACCAGGAGGGCGGCTACGAGCATGCCGCGACCCTGGGTCTGACGGCGGCCGGCCTCGCCGTCGCCGGGCCCGGCCGCCTCTCGCTGGACCACGTCTTCGGCCACTCGGCGGACCGGGACTGGATGGTGTTCGCGGCCTTCGCCGCGACCGCGGCGGCAACGGCGTTGGTCGTGGGGGCGCGCAGTCGGCGCCTGCGCAAGGCGCGGGAGGGCGAGCAGGAGGCGCTGTTCGACTGACGGCCGACGTGCCTGCGGCGGTCGGACACCACCCGGGGCCGAGGGCCGGGCGTTGTCGGCGCCCTGTGCCAGGGTCTGCCGTATGAGCGATCCGAGCCCGAGCCCGATGCCGATCCAGAGCTCGCCCGTACCCCCCTCCTCCTCTCCCTCCCCTTCCGCCTCTTCCTCGCCGTCCGGCGGTCTCTGGGATTCCGTCGACGCCCTGCACGCCTGGCTGGACGCCCACGACGCGGTCGACGGCCGGGAAGCCCTGCTGCTGCGCGTCCTGAAGCTGTCCGAGGAGGTCGGCGAGGTCGCCCAGGCGGTGATCGGCGCGACCGGCCAGAACCCGCGCAAGGGCACCACGCACTCCTGGGACGACGTCGGTTCGGAGTTGTGCGATGTCGCTCTCACGGCGCTCGTCGCCCTGCGCTCCCTCACTCCCGACGCCGGTGAGGTCTTCACGCGGCACGTGGCGAAGGTCGCCGCACGCTCTTTCGGTACGGACGCCGAAGCCGGTACCGACGTTGGTGGAAGCTGAAAGAGCGTGGAGGCGCAGGGACCCCCGGTCGTGGCAAGGGCCGTCCTCAGCGTGTCCCCGAGCCGCGGTCCTCGAGTTCGTCCGCGCACTCCTCAGGAACCGACATGGTTCTGTCCGTCGCGTTCGGGCGCCCAGGGGTCGCGGACGGGTCGAGTGCCTCCCGCCGCTCGCGCTCGGCCTCGGCGCGGAACCGTTCGACGTGGTCGGCGATCTCCTGGCAGTCGACGGCGTACGTGCCGGTCGGCGTCGTCTCCTCCGCGGGGAACTCCGAGGCGTCAGTGGACGGCTCGGCGTCGAGGGCGGAGGTGGCGGCGAGACCGGCCAGGCACAGCACGGCCCACCCCACGGCGATCCGACGGCGGACGTTCACACGATGCCGTTCCCTCTGATCCGCGCGAAGCCCAAAGCCATGCGGTCGGCATACGTACCTTGGATGATCAAGGTGCCGGCTCCTCCACCCTCCACCGGAATCAGCGGCCGGACCCCCGGCCGGCCTCGTCGTCGCCCCGCCCGGACGGCACCCCGCGCCGCCAACGCCCTTATACGCAAAGGAACTTAGCGCCTGTTCCTGAGGGGCACGCCAGGAGAGCGGGGTCACTGCGTCGACGGTGAGAGCACTCGCACCTGTGGACCGTCGCGGTCAGCCGTCGGCTCGGCGGGGAGTGGCGGTCAGTGTGAGGCTGCCGGGGGCGCGGCGACGGCTTCGCGGAAGCGGGTGGCGAGTTCCTGTCCGGCGCGTTCCTGGGCGACGACGGACGCCACGGACGCTCCATCACCACCTTCCACCTCCGGGACGGCCCCCTCCCCGGCCCGGACCTGACGTGACTCGCGAACCGCCTCGCTGAAAAGGACCTCACCTCACGGATCTCCTGGCGCGGCAGCTGGACCCAGGTCCACGAAGCCAGCGCCGCCCTCCTGAGCCGCGGCCTCCACGGCAAGGCCGTCCTGGACCTCACGCCATGGGCGGCGACCCACGAAACGCCCTGTCAGGAGGTGCGGCCATGGTCCCCGGACGTGACGGAGCCCGGGAGTCGTATCCAGCTCCCGGGCCCCTGGGGATGCCACCTCATTGCGCACGCCGGCGCGTTGAAGAGGAAGGATCAGTCATCAGGCCGTCGTGTTCTTCCTTTGAACTACCGCACCAGGCAGAGGTGCAGGCGAGAGTTGAACTCGCATCCGGCGGCAATCGTCCTTCCCCGGTCGTTCCGGCGATCGGCAGCGATGCTGAGACTGGAGCGAGAGTCTGAGATTGACCGCGGCCTCCGCTCGGAGGACCGCTTCTTCAGGCTGAACGTCAGTTTCAGCTTGCGCTCGTCGCGCGAACCGGTCCTCAAGTCCGGCCCGCACTGTCGCGCACCCCCGCGCTCGCACGCGGGGGCGATCATGGAGGCTACCGGGGCCCGGCGTCAGCCGAACAGGTAGCCGAACACGGCGTCACCGGCCCGCTGGTCGGTGATCTCGGTGGCGTTGGCCTCCTCGCGGGCGAACTTGACCGCCTGCTGGAGCTTCTCGACCCGCTCCACCAGTTCGTTCACCCGCCGTGCCGGAAGCGCGCCGGAGAACTTCACGGTCGTCCAGTACCCGATGGGCACGTCCTCGTAGTACACCTCGACCTGCGCCGGGTGCTTCTCGGTCGCCTCGGCCTTGACGTGGTTGCGGGGGACCTTCTTCGTACGGATCGTGCGGACCGGGTCCGTCTTCCACCAGTCCGTGGAGGGGTCGCGGGACCAGGACTCGGCGGCGTCGAGCGTGGGAAGCTTCTTGACGAAGGCGTGCAGATCGGTGAGCTGCTTCTCCAGGAAGAGGAGGTAGCCGACCGGGACTTCGGCGAGGATGGTCCGGCCCTCGACGGTGACGTCCGCGCGGGCCGTGCAGTTCGCCCAGTCCTTGGTCGCCGTCACGTCGAACAGCCGCGTCAGCGAGGCCGCCATCTCGCGCAGCACGTCCTCGCCCTGCACCTGCACCCGCGTGGACTCGGGCGGCAGTTGCTCGCCCTCCTCGTCCTTGGGCTGGTACGTACGCGAGATACCGGCGAGCAGCGCCGGCTTCTGCACCTTCTGGTGCGCCCCGTTGACGTCCTGAGCTGCCTTGCTCTTGACGCCCTTTTCGACAGCGATGATCTGGTTCAGCTTGGTCATGTGAGCCCCCTGAGAACACTCAGGAACCTAACCGGTCACCCCCGCTCCCGTCGCCGCATTTTCCGGCGGCTCGGACGGCGGTTCCCCGGGATCCGGGGAAACGAGGGCGGGCCCAGGACACGGCTCCGGCGGTTACTGATCGCTGGGGGGCTGCTGAGGGATGGTCAAGTGAGGTGCGGGAATGACGAGTCGGGCCACACTCTTGGTGGCGTAGCGTGACCAGTCGTGACGCACCGACGCGAACCGTCTGTACGCGTGGTGCCTCCACGGGTACGAAGCGCGCTGCGTGACGGCGCCCCCGCGCGGGGCGTTGTCGCAGAGGAGGCGGTGATCCATGACGGAACGCACGGGTGCGGACGGCACGACGGGAACGAGGGCGGTCCCCGGCGGCGGTGGCGAGGCGGTGACCACGACGGCGGTCGTGAGTCTCGGCGACGGATGGGAGAACGGCGGCGGAGACGGTGGCGGTGCACGGCGGCCGGAGGACGGCGCGGCAAAGGGTGTGGTCACAGCCTTCGGGCAGAGCCTGAAGACACTCCGGCTGCGGGAGGACCTGGACCGCCAGGAGTTCGGCAACCGCCTCGGCTACTCGGCCTCCACCGTCGCCTCCTTCGAACAGGGCCGCAGAATCCCCTCCCCGTCGACCATCGACCGCGCGGACGAGATCCTGAACGCGGGCGGGCTGCTGCGTCTGTGGAAGGAAGAGGTGGAGCGGGCTCAGTACCCGGTGTTCTTCCAAGGGATGGCGGCCCTGGAGAAGGAGGCCATCGAGCTCGTCGCCTACGACACGATGGTGGTCAAGGGTCTGCTCCAGAGCGAGGACTACACGCGAGCTCTGCTCAACGTGAGGCGTCCTCCCCTGGACGAGGAGACCATCGAACAGCGGGTAGCGGCGCGGCTGGCCCGGCAGGACATCTTCGACCGCCGCCCCACGCCCTTACTCAGTTTCGTGCTCGACGAGTCGATCTTGCGGCGTCCTTATGGCGGCAGGTCCGTGCTGCGCGGACAACTGGAACACCTGCTACTGATCGGCCAGAGGCGCAACGTCGAGATCCAGATCATGCCGGTCGATCGCGAGGATAACCCGGGCGTCAACGGGCCCTTCACCGTCGTCACTCGTAGGGACGGCAGGAAGTTCGTGTATGCCGAGGCAGAAGGAATCGGCTCTCTGCAGACCGACCCGGAGCGAGGGGTTATGGCCGCTGCTCGTTATGGGATCATCCGATCACAGGCTCTCAGTCCGCGAGAGTCAACGGAGTTCATCGAAGGGGTGCTGGGATCGCTATGAACAACGCTGAGTCCTCGACCGTCTCCTCCGGCCTCGCCTGGTTCAAGAGCAGCTACAGCGGAACCGAGGGCGGTGACTGCGTGGAGGTCGCGGCTGCCACGGCCGCGGTGCACGTCCGGGACTCCAAGACCACCGCCGGACCCGTCCTCACGGTGTCGCGTGGCGCGTGGACGGGGTTCGTCGGATCGTCGGCCTTGTCGGAGCGGAGCGTCTGACACACGCACAGCCGTGAGAGCCCCGCTGGCCCCTTCGGGACGGCGGGGCTCTCACGTGCGCGGGATGCCCGATCGGCTTCAGGCGTCACCCGGAGGGCCGGTGTCACCGGACCCCCCGCCGACCGCGCGCAGACATCAGGCGAACTCCTCGCAGGCGAACCGCATTTCCATCTTGCGGTGGACACGATGCAGTAGACGCGGATGCGGCGGTGGCTGTCGCCCCGCTCAGACATCATGAACAGGTGTCCATGTAGGGTGGACATCTGTCCATGATGTCTGGGGATTGGGTACCCGATGGAGACGACTGCGAACGTGCTGGTGGGCCTGGTGGCCGCCCTGCACGCGTATTTCCTGGTCCTGGAGATGTTCCTGTGGGAGAGGAGGCCGGGCCGCAAGCTCTCCGGCTTCGATGCGGCCATGGCCCGCGCCACTGCCCCGCTCGCCGCGAACCAGGGCCTCTACAACGGGTTCCTGGCCGCCGGGCTGATCTGGGCTCTGATCGCGGAGAATCCGACCGGATTCCGGGTCCAGGTCTTCTTCCTCATCTGCGTGCTCATCGCCGGGCTGTACGGCGGACTCACCACCAACCGGCGGATCCTCATAGCCCAGGCAGCGCCCGGGGCCCTGGCGCTCGCCGCCGTTCTGCTTGCCCGGTGACTGCCGTGCAAGCGGATCCCCGTACGGCACGGACGCGGGCCAAGCTGGGCCGGGCACTGCTGGAGGAGTGCACCCACCGCCCGTTGGCGGAGGTCAGCGTTGCCGCCCTGGTGCGCCGGGCGGGAGTCGGCCGCGCCACGTTCTACCTCCACTACGCCGACCTGGAGGCGCTCGCCGTCGACGTCTGCGCCGATATCGTCCGCGAAGCCGTGGACGCCCTGCACGCGTGGCGCGGCACACCCGACCCCGAGACCCCTCCGCCCGCCCTGCTTGCCTTCTTCAACCGTCTCGCCCCGCACGCCGGGCTCTACCGAGAACTGCTACGCCCTGGCGGCGGCGGCCCCCTCGGCCGCGTACTCCACCAGGATCTGCGCGCCCGTAGCCACACCGAGCGCGCCCTGGCCGGTGCGCCGGAGCCGGACTTGGTCGCCTCGGCCGTGGCCGCGACCTTCGCCGGAGTTCTCGCCGACTGGCTGCACGGCTTCATCGAGGCCACACCCACCGAGATCGCGCAGCGGGTCTGGCGTCTGCTCGTCACCCTGCACCGCACTCCCCTGCCCTGACCAGTCGCCTGCCCCGACCACCTTCCCTTCGCGGTGTTCACCCGCCATCGGCGAGTCGCCCCGGACGCCGCCCGTCCGACAACCCTGCCACCGTCGGACACCCGTGGTTGAAGACGGCCCACGCTCACAGGACCGAATACCGGCTGCGGATACGTGCCCAGACGGTGCCGCACGCCGCCCGAGGACGTTCCAGCACGCACATCGCCCGCGCGATGGGGCTGCATGTCGACACCGTGCGCCGTCGGCGGGGCCGGTACGGACCGGTGTCGTCGATGCGGCCGGGAAGGTCGACAGAGGGCCCGAGGCGGTGTCCGCCGCCGACCCTGCCGCGTTCACCGGGACCTTCAAAGCCTCCCGGACCGCGGGAGTGGGAAGGGGTGGCCGGCGGGTCCGGCGTCCGACCGGTGCTCGGAGGCGGGCAGCAGGATGGTCGGTGCCGTGGGCGTCCGCTCCGGGCCGCCGTCCAGGAGCGTGAGCGGGCGGCCGGCGTGGCTGTCCGCCCACCCTCCGGCCCACTCGATCTCCTCCGCGGTCACGATGCCGTAGAAGCCCGGGTCGCCCTCCGCCCAGGGCGCGTCCGGCGCCTCGCCCTCGTCGACCGCCTTCTGCGCCAGCTCCCGTACGACGGGGTCGGCGCGGCCGACGAGCGCTTCCGGGGGCAGTACCGGCGTCAGGCCGGCGGCGGCGACCCGCTCCCGGAGCTGCGCCGCCGCCTGTTCCGGAGTCAGATCCGCATCGCTGAGCAGGGCGGACAGGCTCTCCCGCACACCGTCGAGATCCGGACGCCGGAGCGGTTCGGCGACGATCACCCGGCCCAGCAGCGGCAGAAAGGCCGGATCGACGCCTTCCCACATCGGGGGCACCATCAACGGCATGTAGGGGTAAGGTGCCCGGCCCGTCAGCGCGAAGAAGAGGGTGGCGCCGAGGGCGTACACGTCGGCGGGCGCCTCGACGTGCTTGGTGTCCCGCAGCTGCTCGACGGGCATGTAGGGGCGCGTGCCCAGGCGGTCGCCGGTCCGGGTGAGCGCCTGGCTGGACTGGCGCTCGGCCACGGCCGCCAGGCCGAAGTCCAGCACCACCGGCCCGTCCGGGCCGAGCACGACGTTGCTCGGTTTGAGGTCGCGGTGCAGCAGCCTCGTACCGTGAATGGCGGCCAACGCGTCCACGAGGGCCAGGCCGAGCGCCGCACACGGCCCGACGGGAAGGGGGCCGGACTCCTTCACCATGGTCTGCAGCGACGGTCCGGCGATGTAGTCCATGGCGAACCACGGCTCTCCGGCTTCCGGATCCGCCGCGCGCAGCGCCGGCACCCGGTCACTGACCACCGCGCGGACGGCGTCGATCTCCCGCGCGAACCGCTCGCGGGCCTGCGACTGGTCCAGCAGGTTCGGCTGGATCATCTTGACCACGACGAGCCGCGACGGGTCGGCCGCCTCGTCACGGCCACGATCACGGTCGGGTTCGACCAGCCGGTAGGCCGCGACCATCTCGCCGGAGAGACCGTCCAGCGGGATTTCGCGCGCCAGATAGGCGACGCCCATGCCGCCCGCGCCGAGCCGGGCGAGCAGTTCGAACGGCCCCACCACACGCGGGTCCGTATTGGTGTCCAACGGCTTCATCGGCGCTCTCGTATCCCCACACTCTCGTCACGGTCCTCCCCGGCCACACCGGCACCCCACACTCTACGGACTGTGACCGAATGAACACGGACGGCTCGACCGGTCGACCGAAGGCTCGAAGCGGCCGTATTCCAGAAGCCGTTGAGGGGCGCACGAGCTCAACAGCTCGTGCGCCCCTCGCGTTCGGACCGCGGGGCCCGCGGGGCTCGATCCCGATTCCCGCTCCCAGCCTCGACGAACTCGACGAACAGACTGTCGCCGCAACCCCGCGTCGCCCAGGGACCGGTCGGCGGCCCGCGGTGCGCACCTGAAGGGTTTTCGGGGCGTGGCCACGCCCCGCCGTCGACGGCGGCCGCGGCCGTCTCCGTCGCCGGCGGGGCTCCCTGGCCAGCGTCCTCCAGGAATTCTCCGTCTCCTCGGCGGCCGGAAGGGGCTGCCGCCAAGGGGTGGAGGCGTCGTTGTCCGGTATGCAACGCCGCAGCCGTTCCGCCATGGCCTCTGCGTCGTCCCGCACCGAGACGGCCAGGAGGCTGAAGGGAGCCGTGGGCCGCAGTTCGACGCACACCACGGGCCTGCCGGGCCGTACTGCCACGAAGTCCTGTCCACCGGGGTGACCCCGCGTGCCGGCGCACAGCACGCCGGGAATCCAGACGCCGTGCAGAGCCACTCCGCGCAGGGCACGCCACCAGGCGGGTTCCACCGTCACCCGGCACACAGCCGCCAGCGGCACGCGCACACTTCCGCGGCGCGCGGCAGCCTTCTCCCGCCACGACAGGCGCACCACGAGGTCGTCGCCCTGCACGAGGATCCGTGCCATGTTCACTCCCTTCCTTCCCCTCTCGCTCCAGGCCGGGGAGCGACCCGGGCTCCGCGAGGGTCGGGATGACGGCCACCCGCCGCGGCGGCCGTCCGACGGCGGCCGTCGGACAGCCGGTGGTGAACCCGGTGGGTCTCATCCGGAATCCCCGTCACCACCTGACGGACATCGGCCCGAGCCACCCCGGGTTCCACTCCGGTCACTGCGCGTGCGGCTGTGTCCCTCAGCCGGCCGGCACGGGCACAGGCACAGGCACACTTCGGCCTTGCGACGCCGGGGACTCGGTGGTCGCCGGCGCTGGGGGGTGAATGACCACGGCGAACAACGTCATCATGCCGCCGGAACGGCTCGGCACGGTGCTACCGCTGGGGGATGCCGAGTTCGCGGCCGCGGTAGAAGCCCTCCCGTTCCTCGGCGACGTACGGGGCCATGGCCGCACGCCGTTGCGCCTCCGTCTCGGAGGACCGCCACGCGTCGCAGGTCTCCTGGGAGTCCCAGAACGACACCCCGGTGATCTCCTGTCCGTCCCCGGACCAGTAGGCGAAGGCGCGGCGAAGCCCCTGCGGGGCGGGTTCCGGCCGCCATGCCTTCTCGAAGTCCTCCAGGGCGCCCGGCCGAATGCGCCGCGTCGTCACCCAGACGAAGTGCTCTTCCATCGCAGCCTCCTCCGCACCACCGGTCGGCTCACCGAACCCTCTTCGACCACCGTAGGTCCGCGGCACGACCTCCGCCTGCCTGGGACGCCGGCGCCGCCGATCCCGGCTCGCAGGCCCGGTCGCACGGACCATTTCCTGTTACGGGGGCGACGACCGACCATGGAAGATGAGAAGAGTGGTGCAGTCGGGGGCGGGAGTCGTCGGCGGTGAGGGCGATGAAGGGTTCGATCCGGCTCGGGAGTGTCCGGGGTCTGGCGCTGCGGGCGCACTGGAGCGTGCCGTTGCTCATGCTGCTCCTCGCGTACGGCCTGGCGGCCCGGACACTGCCCGGGTACGCGCCCGGCCTGGCTCCGGTGGTGTACGCGGTCGCCGGAGTGGCCGGAGCCGTGCTGCTGCTGGCGAGTCTGGTGGTGCACGAGGCCGCGCATGCGCTGACGGCCCGCAGAGCGGGGATATCCGTACAGGACATGACACTGTGGGCGCTGGGCGGGGTCACTCGGATGGACCAGCCGACGACACCACGGACGGCCTTCCTGGTCGCCGTCAGCGGGCCGCTTGCCAGCCTGCTGCTCGGCGCCGTCGGCATCGGCGCGGCTGCCGCGGTCGCGGCGACGCTGGGCTGGCGGATCCCGGTCGCCGTACTGGGCTGGCTCGGTGGCACGAACCTGTTGCTGGGCGTCTTCAACCTGCTGCCCGCCGCGCCCCTGGACGGAGGCCGGCTGACGCAGGCCCTGCTGTGGTGGCGCACGGGGGATCGCGAGCGGGCTCAGCGGGCGGCAGGACGCGGTGGCCAGGTCGTCGGCATGGCGCTTGCCGTCCTGGGCTGGCTGGCGTTCGCGCGGGGACTGCCGGCGGGGTTGTGGCTGATCGTCGTCGGCCTGTTCGTGGCGGGCGCCGCGGCGACCGAACGCCGGTGGGCCGAGCTGGTCACAGCCCTGCGGGGTGTACGGGTCGGGCAGGCGATGACCACTCCGGTGGTCACCGGCCCCGACTGGCTGACCGTGGACCGCTTCCTTTCCGAGGTGACCGCGCAGGCGGGGCACTCGGTGCTGCCGCTGCTCGACTTCGGGGGTCACCCCAGCGGCGTCGTACAGCTGCGCCGACTGGCCGGCCTGCCGTCCGAGAAGCGGGCGTCGCTGCGGGTACGCGACGTCGCGACCCCGCTGTCCCGATGCACGCTCGCCGCACCGGACGAGATGCTGAACTCCGTCCTGGAGCGACTCGGCACCACCGGGGTCCTCCTGCCGGTCCTCGTGATGGACGGCGGCCGGCTGAGCGGAATCATCACCGCGCACGACATCGACCGGTTCCGCCGACACTCGCGGCTTTCGTCGGCGCCCCCGCCGTCCCCCGGGCCACCGTGAGAACGTTCGGCGTCCCCGCTGCGACAGGCGAGGGCTCCCTCCGGCGCGCCCTGGAACCGGTCCACTCCCGAAATTCCCTCGCCCGCATCTTCCCGACGGCCCCCGGTCCGGTTCCGTGGACGGAGCGATCGGGTGCCCTCGCGAGCCCCGTGTGCGGCAGACGTCCTGGGCCGTCGGAAGCGGGACATGATGGAAGTACAGACGTGTTCCGTGAGGAGGAGTACGGCATGGCCCGGTCAGGCTCTGGCGGCACCGAGGGCGCGGGGGGCGGCAAGTCACGGTTCGACGACATCTACGACCGGCCGGATCCGCGCGCGTACTTCAGGCGGCTGGCCCCGCTGCAGTACGAGATCCCGCACCACGCCCAGCCGGTCTTCCGGCGGGTCGCCGCCGAACGGGCCGCGCTCGACGACGGCCGGCCGCGCAGGCCGGCGGTGCTGGACGTGTGCTGCTCGTACGGGATCAACGCCGCGCTGCTCAACCACGACGTGACGCTGGCGGAGATGTACGAGCGGTACACCTCCCCTGCTTGCCTGACGATGTCGACGGCGGAACTGGCAGCACGGGACAAGGAGTTCTACGCCGAGCGGCGCCGACCGGACGCGGTGCCGGTCTTCGGCCTGGACGTCTCGGCACCCGCCGTGCACTACGCGCTCGAGGTGGGGCTCCTGGACACCGCCTTCACCGACGACCTCGAGCAGGGCTCGCCCGGCCCCGGGCTGAACCGCGCGCTCGCCGAGGTCGGCCTCATCACGCTGACCGGCGGCGGCAGCTACGTCACCGCCCGAACGTTCACGGCGCTGCTGGACGGCGCCCGGAGACCGGTGTGGGCCAGCGCGTTCGTGCTGCGGACGGTGTCGTACCAACCGATCGTCCGGGCCTTGGCCGCACACGGTCTGAGCACCACCGTCGATGTCTCCCGCAGCTATCCGCAGCGCCTCTTCACCGACGAGCGGGAACGGCAGTACGCGATCGCGGCGGTACGGGCGCTGGGCGGCGACCCCGCAGGGCGCGAGGAAGCCGGTCGTTTCCACACCCTGCACTACGAGTCCCGACCCGACACACCCTGACCGCCGAGCGGGAAGCACTACGCGAGCCGTCGGCGCATCCGGGCACCTGCGAAGCGAGGGGGCCGGGCCGTTCGTCCCCCGAGTGCGGACCAATGCCGTGAGTTCGTCCGTGGTGGTCGAGGTCCGCAAGCATCAGCGGTGTCACGACGAGATGAGCGGCGCCGCCACCCTTACGTTCGCCCACGCCAAGGAGGCGGTCGTCGAGATGCGCAGAATCACGGGTGGCGGCAGACGAGTCGGGCTGTACGCCGGGTTCTGTCGCCCGGTCGCCTCGCGGCGGCCGGGGAGACGGCCATCCATCTAGGACCGGCGTTGCCGCCGGCCTCGTGCGGTCTACCCGCGGACTCGGGCGGGCAGCCCTCGAACGTCCGCGCAGAAACACCGGGGTGTTTCCTTTTGACCTTGCTCCGGGTGGGGTTTACCTAGCCGCCTGAGTCGCCTCAGGCGCTGGTGGTCTCTTACACCACCGTTTCACCCTTACCCGGCGCCGAAGCGCCGGGCGGTCTGTTTTCTGTGGCACTGTCCCGCGGGTCACCCCGGGTGGCCGTTAGCCATCACCCTGCCCTGTGGAGCCCGGACGTTCCTCGGGAAGCCCCGCAAGGGACTCCACGCGGCCGCCCGCCCGGCTCGTCTGCCGTGTCGACCATGGTACCGGGCGTGGGCGGGGCTTCGGCGCCGCCGCGGTCGCCAGGACCGAGCCGGTGAGGATCAGGGCGAACGCGGCCAGGACCGTCGCGGTCAGGGACTCGCCGAGGAGGAGCACCCCGGCCGTCACCGCGACCGCCGGGTTGACGTACGTGATGACGGTCGCCCGGGTCGGACCCGCCTCCCTGATCAGCTCCAGGAAGGCGACGAACGCGATCGCCGTGCAGACGGCTCCCAGGCCCGCGAGGGCGGTCAGGGCCCCGGCCGAGGGCAGCTCGGCCGGCCGTGTGAGCACCGCGGCCGGGGCGTAGACCAGCGCCGCCAGGGTCAGGCAGACCGCGGTGAGCTGGAGGGACGGGACCTGCTTCAGGTGGCGGGCGGCGATCAGCGGGGCGATGGCGTAGCCCAGGACCGTCACCAGCACCTCGGCGAGCGAACGGGCGTTGCCGCCGGTCAGGTGCGGGACGGTGAGGACGCCCACGCCGGCCAGGCCGAGCCCCAGGCCGGCGAGGCGGCGGGCGCCGAGGCGTTCGGTGTCGCCGAAGAACCGGGCGAGCGTCACGCCGACGATGGGGACGCCCGCGATCAGCAGGCCGGCGGTGGAGCTGGAGAGGTGGCGTTCCGCGGAGGTCAGGGTGTACCAGGGGCCGATGATCTCGATGAGCGCGAAGGCGAGCAGGGGGCGCCAGTGGGCGCGGACGGTCCCGGTGAGGCCTCCTTGCCGTAGGGCGAAGGGCAGCAGGAGCAGTGCGCCGAGGGCGCAGCGGGTGAAGACGACCCCGGACGGGGACACCTCTTCCACCGCCACTTTGATCATCAGATAGGGGATGCCCCAGACCACTCCCATCAGGGAGAACAGGAACCAGCCGCGTGCAGTCATGCGGCGAGTCTCAGCCAGGTCAGCGCCCGGTGTCTTGAACGCTGTTGCGGTACGCCGCCGGGGTCACCCCGAGGACGCGGCGGAACCAGCGGGTCAGGTGGGCCTGGTCGGCGAAGCCCACGAGCCCGGCCACCTCGGCGGGGCGCAGCCCGGCCTCCAGCAGGCCGCGGGCCCTGGCGACCCGGTGCTGGGCGAGCCAGGCGTACGGCGGTATCCCCATCGTCGTACGGAACGCGCGCAGCAGTTGGTACCGGGACAGGCCGAGGTCGGTGGCGAGGGCCGCGAGGGAGGGCGGGGCGAGCAGTTCGTCGGCGAGACGGTCGCGGACGGCCAGGGCGATGTGCCCGGCACCGGGGACCGCGCAGGCGTGCACGCGGGCGGTGGAGTGGCGGTGCGCGAGGGCGGTGAGCAGCCAGGGCAGCCTTGACTCCGCTTCCAGGGGGTCGGGGCAGGCACTGACGTCGGTGTGCGCGCGGCGCAGGGCGCCGGCCAGTTCGGGGTCCTCGAGGACCGGCTCGCGGAAGTGCGGGAGGCCGGTGCCGTAAGTGCCGTCGGTGAGCAGGGCGGGAGCGGCGTACAGGGCCCGGTAGGCGTAGCCCTCGGGGGCGGCGGGGCCTCCGGTGTGCATCTCGCCGGGTTCGAGGACGACGATGGAGCCGGGGCCGGAGACGATGCGCCCACCGCGGTACGCGATGGCCTCCAGGCCGCCGACGGTGACCCCGACCGTGAACTCGTCGTGGGCGTGCGGGGCGTACTCGTGCCGGTCGAAGCACGCGGTGAGCAGGTCGACCGGCGGCCCGCAGCGCCCGAGCCGCGCCCTGGTCCAACTGGCCTGTTCCCGTGCGTTCACCCCGTACCCCCGACTCGAGGTGATCAGGGGATCAGAGGAAGTCGGTGGTGTCCAGGACGAATCCCCGCCGACGGACCGGATCCCGCTTTCACGACTCGGTCACGGCAGGGGCGGCGGGATGCTGCTGGGCGGGAATGAGAGCCGTCGACACGGGCGCCCGCTCGGCCACCCGGAACAGCTCCGCCGCCGACCGCCCGCGTCGTCGGTCCGACACCACGACCCCACCCGTCCACTTGCCCGTTGCCGTCCGGTACCGATGCTGCAGTTCACCCACACGAGGGCAGTGTCGATCCCTTATGGCCGCGTAGGCGGGATGGCAGTGGGTGTTCCACGTCAGGTCCTCCGCGTAGGTGGCGCAGGCCGCTGGGAAGAGTACGGCGGAGACCAGCAGGTCGGCGATCTGCAGGCCGATGTGGGAGTCGCTGTGGCCGAACACCGGCGACTCGGCGAGGTGCGGCATCAGGTCGCCGCCCGCCCGGAGCTTCCGGGTCGTGACGCAGTGGACGTTGTCGACGTTCTTGCTCTTCGTACGGCTGTCGAGGATCACCACACCTCGGTCCTCGCGCCCGGCGAGGAAGTGTTCGAAGTGGGCGCAGAGGGAGGCGACCGACGCGCCGTACATCGCGTCCTCCGCGTTGGCGACGCCGTCCTGCTTGACGCAGATCTTGGCCAGCACCCGGCAGTCGTGACGTTCCAGCATGGTCAGCAGCTTGTCGATCAGACCGTGCGCCATGCGGACCTGGTTGCGGTTGCCATTGCGGAGGTGGGCTCGGACGTTCGAGCCTTTGATCTCGGTACGGATGACCTCGCTCAGCTTGACGGCAGTCCGCAGCGTGGGGCGGAACTGCTTCTTCAGGTTGATGAAGTCCCAGGTGAGAGCGCGCAGTTCGGACTCTTCGACGACGATGCCACCGATGACCATGACCGGCGGTGCTTCCGGCGTGGAGGGGTCGACCGTCTGGCCGTCGCCGGACTCGTCGACATAGCACAGGTACAAGCTTTCCCCCCGCCGGAAACAACTATGGCCGCCCCGGAATCCTGAAGGGCGGCCATAGGGGTTGCTGCGCTGGGCGCAGCCTTGTTTTGATGCTGACCCCAGCCTACGACGCCTCCCCGCACACGCGCAACTACGGAGTGTTGTCGCTGTGCCGCCTGGTGGCCGCCCTCCAAGCATGGGTGGAGCGCTTGGCGGTGCACCCGGCCCACCTTGGTGCACGTGCACTTCAGCACGGAGATCGAGGGTGTTGTCGCGGGTCGGCGAACCGGGCGGCGGACGAGCAGGGCCGTACGCCGGGCTCGGGTTCTCTGGGTCCTCGCGGATACAGGGATCAGAGGAAATCGGCGGTGTCCAGGTCGAAGGTGAACGGGTCGGGGAGGGGCAGCGGCTTGCCCAGGGGGCGGGTGCACTGCTCGTGGTAGTCGTCCCGTCCCGGGGTGCTGAACAGGGTGATCGAGGCGGCCTCGCGGTCGACCAGGAGGTAGAGGGGGATGCCGCCTCGGGCGTAGCAGCGGCGCTTCGTCTCGCGGTCCAGTCGGGGCCTGAGGAACGTCACCTCCACAACCATGGCGACGCCCTCGCAGGGCATCCAGGGGGCGGCGCCGCGGTAGAGCCTCAGGGCCGTGGGAGCGAAGGTACTGTCCGGGATCACGTGGTCCTCCGGGCCCGCGCCGCCCCTCTTCAGCTTCAGGCCCTTGTTCCCGGAGAGCTGCATATCGGTCCGCGAGGCTTTCATCACCTGCTTCACGATCAGCCAGAGGTACTCCTCGTGCTCCCCGTCCGGCGGTGGGGTGAGGACGAGTTCCCCCTCGACGAGTTCCGCGCGGAAGCCCTCCGGAGGGTCGAACGCGACGAACCAGTCCAGCAGGATTTCCTCCGAGATCGGGTCGTATGCCGTCATGCCGCCGCTCTCCTTCGCGTTGCTGCGCCCCCCGTCGTTCGTCAGGCTGGGGGACGCATGGGTGCGGCCGAGTGCGGAACGGGCCGGGTTCGCTCGTCCGTGTGCGCTCGACCCTGCCGCGACGTCGACGTCTCCACCGGGGGCACGCGGATCGGAGAACTCGCCGCGGCCGTCGGGGTCACCGCCCGGGCGGTGCGGCACTACCACCATCCGGGGCTGCTGCCGGAGCCGGAGCGGCGGGCCAACGGGTACCGGGACACACGCTACGGGTACCGGGACGACACCCTGCGGCACGCCGTCGTGCCGGCGCGGATCAGGCGGCTGACCGAGCCGGGGCTCGGGCCGGCGCTGCTCCGGGTACCGATCCACCGGGTGGACCGACTGCTGTGAGCCGCCCACCTTGCCCGCGGCCCGCGGGTGCGCTGTCCGAGGCCGGCCAGGAAGCGGCATTTCGCACACGCGGCCCCGAGCGGGACGTGCGCAGCCCGACAACGGTACCTAGGGTGGGGAAGGCGGGAGCGCAGGTCTGTGACACGGCCTGGAACGAGTGACGAAGAAGGAAGACGCGCGACGCAGTGCCCGGTCCGTTGTAGCCCGGCCGCGACGAACGGCGACCGGCGCGGACCGTGCACGCCGTCGGGCATTGGGGACGGACCAAGGGCGGTTCTGAACCATGAGGGATGCACATCGGCTCGAGCCCACCTCGGCGAACCTGGGCAGCGGCACCGTGCTCGCGGCGTGGGAACGGTTCGTGCAGGGCGAGGATCAGGTCCCGGGTGTCCGGCCCCTGGTGGCGATGTCCTGGCATCGCTGCCGAGAGCAATACCGGGTCGATCCTCACCTCACAGAGGCTCCGGTGGCCGTCGCGGCGCCCGATCGTACGCCCGAGCACGATGTCGTATTCGCCGAGCTGGGTTTTCGTGCCGCCTCCGTGGCACACGAGGTGGGCAACCTCGGCGGCGTCGTCACCGTCGCCGATGCCACTGGCCGGATCCTGGCCGAGTGGGGTGACCAAGCCACGCTCGCCAGAGCCGACGACTCCCATCTGGCGCCCTGGTTCTGCTGGTCCGAGTGTGCGGTCGGCACGAACGGCATGGGCACGGCGCTCGAGGCACACGGCCCGGTACCGATCAGAGGTGCGGAGCACTGGTGCCAGGCGTTCCACGACTGGGCCTGCGCGGGCATCGCGGTGCGTGACGTGGTGACCAGGGAACCGATCGCGGTCCTGAACATCTGCTGCTGGCGCAGCCGGCTTCCCGCGTCCGCGGAAAGCTGGCTGGCGAACGCGGTCACCATGACCCAGCACCCGCTGAAGAGGCGCGCCCGGGACAGCGGCGCCGAGTTGGTCGCGGCCTACACCCGGGCCAGGACACGCTCCGGTGCGGCGCTCGCCGCGGTGGACACCGCGGGCAAGGTGGTGATAGCCGACGACATGGCAAGCATGATCCTGGGCGTCCCGGCATCGACCCCGGCGGTCGACCCCACGCTGCGATGGAACGCCGGGCTGCCGGAACTGATCGCAGCCGCCCGGTGTGCCACCAGGCAGGCAGCCCACAATCCTGACTGGGTCGGCTCGACGCAGATCTTCGCCCCCCTCGCCGACGAGCCGACATCGATCAGCATCCGACCCGTCTTCTCGTCCGGACACCTGATCGGGAACCTGGTCTCGTTCGGTGCCTCCGACGGGGCGCGGTTGCCCCGGGCGGAGGGGTCCGCGCACCCTCGGGTACAGCCGCGCCGACTGGTCGCGACGCGCGGCAACCGGATGGTGCTGCTGCGGCTGCCGGAAGTCCTCTTCGCCGAATCACAGGGAAACGATGTGTGGCTCTCCACCGATCAGGGGCGATTGCGAGCCGCTTCTCCGACCCTGGACAAGCTCGACGGTGAGCTGGCGGATGTCGGCTTCCTGCGGGTGCACCGCCGGTATGTGGTCAACCTCAGCCGCATCCGGGAGATCGAGCGCGGACCCAAGGGAGAGCTGTCTCTGGTCATGGATGACCGGACGAACGAGATGGTGCCGGTTTCCCGGCGAAACGCGTCGGCCGTGCGTCGCGCGCTGGACCTCTGAGTTTCCCGGCACAACCGCTGTTCCCGAAAGGAAGTTCCCGTGGCTGACAGTCCGGACGCCGTTGTCGGCGAGACGAACGAGGGGAGCGCGGGCGGCCTCGGCCTCTCCGTCTCGGCCGGGCACCCCGGTCACCCGATCGGGGGCGCGAGCAACCGCGACTGGTGGCCGAACCAGCTCGATCTGAGGATCCTCCGGAAACACCCCGCCATGGCCGACCCCATGGGCGGGGACTTCGACTACGCCGCGGAGTTCCGGACACTCGACCTCGACGCCTTGGCGCGGGACGTCGACGAGGTGCTGACGACGTCGCAGGAGTGGTGGCCGGCCGACTTCGGCCACTACGGGCCGCTCGTGATCCGGATGGTGTGGCACTGCGCCGGGACGTACCGCATCGACGACGGCCGCGGTGGCGCGGGCGCCGGCATGCAGCGTTTCGCGCCGCTGAACAGCTGGCCGGACAATCGCAACCTCGACAAGGCGCGCCGGCTGCTCTGGCCGGTGAAGAAGAAGTACGGCCGCAAGGTTTCCTGGGCCGACCTGATGGTCTTCGCGGGCAACCGCGCCCTGGAGACGATGGGCTTCACGACCTTCGGCTTCGCCGGCGGCCGGGCGGACGTCTGGGAGCCCGACGAGGACGTGTACTGGGGTCCCGAGCGCGCCTGGCTCGGCGACGAACGCCACGGCGGTGTACGGAAGCTGGAGAAGCCTCTGGCCGCCGCCCAGATGGGCCTCGTCTACGTCAACCCGGAGGGACCGAACACCGTCCCGGACCCGCTCACCGCGGCCCGGGACATCCGCGAGACGCACCGGCGCATGGGGATGAACGACGAGGAGACCGTCGCGCTGATCGCGGGCGGCCACACGTTCGGCAAGACCCACGGCGCGGCCGACCCGGACGCCCACCTCGGCCCCGAACCCGAGGGCGCCCCCCTCGAGGAACAGGGCCTGGGCTGGAAGAGCAGCTACGGCACCGGAAAGGGCACGGACGCCATCTCCAGCGGGCTCGAGGGGACGTGGACACCCACCCCGACGAGATGGGACAACAGTTTCTTCGAGACGCTGTTCGGCTACGAGTGGGACCTGGAGCTGAGCCCCGCCGGGCTGTGGCAGTGGATCCCGAGAGACGGCGGCGGGGCCGGTACCGTGCCGGACGCCCACGACCCATCGACGACACACGCCCCGACGATTCTGACGACGGACCTCGCGCTGCGGTCGGACCCGGTCTACGAGCCGATCTCGCGGCGCTTCCTGGAGAACCCGGACCAGCTCGCGGATGCGTTCGCCCGGGCCTGGTTCAAGCTGACACACCTCGACATGGGCCCGATCCAGCGCTACCTCGGACCGCTGGTCCCCCGGGAGACGCTGCGCTGGCAGGACCCGGTCCCCGCCGTGGACCACGAGCTCGTCGGGGCGGCGGACATCGCCGCGCTCAAGAGCCGGATCCTCGCCTCCGGGCTGTCGGTCTCCCAGCTCGTCTCGACCGCGTGGGCGTCGGCCTCGACGTTCCGCGTCAGCGACAAGCGTGGCGGGGCGAACGGCGCGCGCATCCGCCTCGAGCCGCAGCGGAGCTGGGAGGTCAACGACCCCGACACGCTGGCACAGGTGCTGCGCACCCTGGAGAGGATCCAGGAGTCCTTCAACAGCTCCCGGACCGGGGACAGGAAGATCTCGCTGGCCGACCTCATCGTGCTCGGCGGAGCCGCCGCCGTCGAGCAGGCCGCCAGGACCGCAGGCCACGACGTCCGGGTCCCCTTCACTCCGGGACGCACGGACGCCACGCAGGAGTGGACCGATGCGGAGTCCTTCGCCCCGCTCGAGCCGACCGCGGACGGGTTCCGCAACTACCGCGGCTCGGGCAACCGGCTGCCGCCGGAGCACCTGCTGGTCGACCGCGCGAACCTGCTGAACCTGAGCGCGCCCGAGATGACCGTCCTCGTGGGGGGCCTGCGGGTGCTGGGCGCCAACTACCAGCAGGCGCCGCTGGGCGTCTTCACCTCGGCGCCCGGGTCACTGACCAACGACTTCTTCGTCAATCTGCTCGACACGGGCACGGAATGGAAGCCGACATCCGCGGCCGCGGAAACCTTCGAGGGGCGCGACCGCGCCACCGGCGAGGTCAAGTGGACCGGTAGCCGCGTCGACCTCGTCTTCGGCTCGAACTCCGAACTGCGTGCCGTCGCGGAGGTCTACGCGAGCGACGACGCACGGGAGAAGTTCGTGCGGGACTTCGTCGCCGCGTGGGACAAGGTCATGAACCTCGATCGGTACGACCTCGCTCGATCCTCCGTCGGAGCCCGGACGTCGGGAGGGACGTCGTGACCGGTCAGCCGGTGTTGATCGGCGACGATCGATCGGAGCTGCCGCCGGCCCCGGCGCGACGCGGTGCAGTGCGGCCCGGCTCCTTCCAACGGTGGCACATCCGGTACGAACGGTAGCCGGTCGCGGACGAACGGCATGAGCCGGCCCGAATCGGTGCTCACCCTTGTCGGCTTGATTCGTCCGGCGTAGCGTACTTCTTGAATACTAATTTCCCACCCTTTCCGGTGCGATTCATCCGGGATAGCGCGCTCCTTGGCTACCGATTACAGCCGGATATTGGGCGACACAAGAAAGAAATGTGAAGGTCAATTCGGAGAACAATTTTCCGGGCGGAGGTGTGCAACCGGCCGCGGCGTGTCGCCGTCAGCGCGGCCGATGCGAAGTGGACACAGAGATTCGAGACGAGGAGAGTGAAGCCCCGATGACGACCGCGCAGGAGCGAGCCGGCCTGCTGGACAAGATCGGGTTGGCCGCACAGAACAAAGCAACACTGGGTCAAGTGCTGGGAACCGGAAGCATCGGGCAGGCCACTGAGGGACCGGATGGCCGCATGCAGGCCACCATTCGCATCAACCCGGATGAGCTGATCTGGGATCCCTCTATTCTGGTCATGCCCCATGGAGGCGATATCGAGCTCGAGCTCGTCAATGACGACCTGAACACGCACTGCGCGCTCCTGCCGAGCAATGGCGACCGGAAGTTCATCTGGTTGGTGAACCATTCGCGAGGGCGGGCGACCCTCAACCTCGACGGGCCGGGCTACTACTGGTTCGGCTCGCCCACGGGCAACGACGAGGGCCGGGGGCTGACCGGGGCCATCGTCGTCATGGGGGACGCTCCGCCGGAGGCTCGCCTCGACCGCCCCGAACAGCCGCAGCCTTAGAAAGGAGGAGGCAATGACTGTCGCATACGTGGACGCGGGTGAGGCTGTCGACCAGGGAAACCTGAGCGGCAAGGTCGCGGGCGGGGAGGTCGCGCCGCCGGTAGTGGCCGGCGTCGACTACGAGCGCCTCCTCAATGCCCGCGAGGAACCCCAGAACTGGCTCACCTACTACGGCACCTACGACGGGCAGCGGTACAGCCCGCTGGACCAGATCAACACGGAGAACGTCAAGCGCATCGGCCCCGCATGGGTCTTCCAGGCCGGCACGACCGGCCTGATCGCGGGCGCGTCGACCTACTCGTTCGAGGCCGCCCCGATCGTCGTCGACGGGGTCATGTTCCTCTCCGGCTGGGACGGCTGGGTCTGGGCCCTTGACGCGAAGACGGGTGTGGAGATCTGGCGGTACAAGCACGCGGTCCCCTTCGACGTGTCCTTGTGCTGCGGGAACGTGAACCGTGGGGTCGCCGTGGCTCAGGGGAAGGTCTTCTTCGTCACGGCGAATGCTCGTCTGCTCGCGCTCGACGCCACCACCGGCAAGCGGGTCTGGGACAGGACCTACGGAGACGTCCGGGCCGCGGAGAGCGCCACGGTCGCCCCGCTGGTCGTGAAGAACATGGTCATCGTCGGGAGTTCCGGCGGCGAGTTCGGCGTACGCGGCCACCTCGACGCGTTCGACCTCGAGACCGGCGAGCACCAGTGGCGCTGCTACACGGTGCCGAAGCCCGGGGAGCCCGGCTCGGAGACCTGGCCCGCCGACGGCGAGGCCTGGGCACGGGGCGGGGCGAACTGCTGGGTCACCGGCACCTTCGACCCGGAGACGAACCTGCTGTACGTCGGCACCGGCAACCCGGCGCCCGACTTCGACGGAGCCGTCCGCGAGGGCGACAACCTCTTCACCGACAGCGTCATCGCCGTCGACGTGGACAGCGGCCAGATCCGCTGGCACTACCAGTGCACCCCGCACGACCTGTGGGACTACGACAGCATCGCCGAGTGCATCCTGTTCGAGCAGAACGGGCGCAAACTGCTCGGGCACTTCGACAAGAACGGCTACTTCTTCGTCCTTGATCGCACGAACGGCGAGAGGGTCCGGATCACCCCCTTCGTGGACCGCATCACATGGGGGGCGATCACGAGGGACGGCCAGGTGACGGCCAAGGTGTACCCGGACAAGGAGGGAGACCCGGTCCACTTCTACCCGGGTCCGGCCGGCGCCAAGGAATGGACCCATGCGGCCTACAGCCCGAAGACCGGGCTCTTCTACGTCCCGGTCCAGGACACCGGCGCCACGGCCACCCGGCGGCGCCGGGAGTTCAAGGAGAGCATTCCGTACTGGGGCGCGGGCGTCCAGGTGGACATCGACGACATGGCGGGGTCCATCAGCGCGTTCGACGCGGACGGCGAGGAGAAGTGGCGCTGGCGCAACGAACTCCCGATGTGCGCCTCGGTGCTGGCCACCGGCGGTGACCTGGTGTTCGCCGGTGAACCCTCCGGGGAGTTCAACGCGCTCGACGCCCGCACCGGGGAGCTGCTGTGGCAGTTCCAGTGCGGAAGCGGCCACCACAGCAACCCGACCACCTACATGGTCGACGGCAGGCAGTACATCGCCGTACCGGTCGGTTGGGGCGGATGGGCCGAGGGGTTCCTCCCCGGCATGCTCGGCGCGGGGCACGGAAGCGCCCTGCTCGTCTTCGCCCTCCCGGAATCGTCGTAGCGCGTGACCGGAGCCTGCCGCAATGCGGACAGTGAGGAGGTGAATCCATGGAGTCCCAGCTCGCTGTGTGGGAGACGCCCGAGTTCGACGAGATCGGAGTCGCGGCCGAGGTGACCATGTACGTGGCTCGGTTGGAGGACGAGTGACGAGGGGCGGCGCCGGACCCGGTCCGGCGCCGCCCGAGGACTCGGGACGGCCACGGACGGCCGGGCCGACGACGGACCCGGATCTTCGATGAACGGAGTGCCGACGTGTTGCTGCGGGTACTGGGCTCGGCGGCGGGGGGCGGCTCCCCGCAGTGGAACTGCGGGTGCCCGGTGTGCGCCGCGGTCCGCTCCGGGGCCGGCCTCGCGCGCACCCAGTCGTCGGTCGCGGTCAGCGCCGACCGCCGCCGGTGGTTCCTCATCAACGCCTCGCCCGACGTCCTCACCCAGATCGAGGCCTTCCCCGGCCTGCACCCGCACGCCGACCGGACGACGCCGCTGGAGGCGGTGCTGCTCACCGACGCCGAGCTGGACCACACGCTGGGCCTGCTTCTGTTGCGCGAGGCCCGCGCCCTGCGGCTGTACGCCACGCCGGCGGTGCGCGAGACCCTGTGTGCCGGCTCGGGGCTTCTGCGCACGCTCGAGCGCTACTGTCCGGTCGAGTGGCGGGCCGTGATCCCCGGCACCGACCTCGCCCTGGCGGACGGGCTGTCCTGCCGGGCGTTCGACGTACCCACCCTCAAGCGCGATCGGTTCGGAGCCGGGGTGGACCACGGCCGCGTCGTGGGCTACCGGCTGACCGACGAGCGCAGCGGGGGGACGCTGGTGTACCTGCCGGGGGTGCAATCGCTGACGCCGGCGCTGCGCGTGGAGATCAAGGGCTGCGCATGCCTGCTGATCGACGGGACCTGCTGGCGCGACGACGAGCTCGTACGGCTCGGCCTGGCCGGCAGGACGTCCCGGGAGATGGGCCACCTGCCCATCGACGGCCCGGACGGCAGCCTGGCACAGCTCCCGTCGCTGGGCGTGGGGCGGACGGTCTTCGTGCACATGAACAACACCAACCCGGTCCTCCTGGAGGACGCGCCCGAGCGGCGTACCGTGGAGGAGAGCGGCATGGAAGTGGCCATGGACGGCCTCGAGGTCCAGGTGTAGAGCCGTGACGACGACAACCACGAGAACCGGTGCCGACGGCTTCGTCGAGACGTTGCGGGCCCACTCGCGCCGGTACCACGACCAGCACCCGTTCCACGTCCGGATGAACGCCGGCCGGCTGAGCCGCCGGCAGATCCGGGGCTGGGTGGCCAACCGCTTCTACTACCAGGAGAACATCCCCCGCAAGGACGCCGCGATCCTTTCCAACTGCCCCGACCTCGAGGTCCGCCGCCGCTGGACCCGACGGATCGTCGACCACGACGGCACCGCCGCCGGCGAGGGCGGCATCGAGGCGTGGCTGCGCCTCGGCGAGGCCGCCGGGCTGACCCGCGAGGAGGTCCAAGACCACCGGCACCTGGTACCCGGGGTGCGGTTCGCCGTCGACGCCTACGTGAACTTCGCCCGGACCCGCCCGTGGGTGGAGGCGGTGGCGTCCTCGCTCACCGAGCTGTTCGCGCCCGACCTGATGGCGGCGCGGCTGGCCGCGTTCGAGCGGTGGTACCCGTGGATCGACCCTGAGGGCCTCGCCTACTTCCGCGCCCGCCTGGAACAGGCCCCCCGCGACTGCGAGCACGCCCTCGAGGTGGTCACCGCGCACTGCCTCTCCGCCGAGTCCCAGGCGCGCGCCGTCGACGCGCTGTCGTTCAAGTGCGACGTCCTGTGGAGCCTGATGGACGCCGTCGACCAGGCCTACCCGGAGTGACCAGCATGGACCCGACCCATACCGGAACGACCCAGACCGGAACCGGGGCCCGACCCGGCGTCGGGGTGTCCGGCTCGGACCGGCTCCGGTTGGCGCGCCATGTCCGACTGACCTTCTGCCGGACCAGGCAGCGTCAGATCCTGCAGCTCCCCGAGACGGTGGTGGTTCTGAACGGCAGCGGCGCGGACATCCTCGAGCTGTGCGACGGGCGGCACACCGTGGCCGAGATCGTGGCCGAGCTGGGCGCGCGCTACCGGACCGTCCCCGACGACGAGGTGCGGCAGTTCCTGACCCGGCTCGTCGCCCGGCGCTGGCTGGAGTTCTCCGATGGATAGCCCGTTCGGGTTGCTCGCCGAGCTCACCTACCGCTGCCCGCTGGCCTGCCCGTACTGCTCCAACCCGCTGAACCTGGCCGGCTACCAGGACGAGCTGGCCACCGACGAGTGGCGGCGGGTGCTGGTCGAGGCCGGCGAGCTGGGGGTTCTGCAGTGCCACCTGTCCGGCGGGGAACCGCTGCTGCGGCGCGACCTGGTGGAGATCGTGGCGGACGCCCACGACCTGGGCCTCTACACCAACCTCATCACCAGCGCCCTCGGGCTCTCGCGTCCGAGGGCCGAGCAGTTGCGGGCCGCCGGCCTGGACCACGTGCAGATCAGCATCCAGTCCGACGAGCCGGCCGTGTCCGACCGGATCGCCGGGACCCCGTCCTTCCAACGCAAGATCGAGGCGATGGGCGTGGTCAAGGAGCTGGGCTGGCCGCTCACCGTGAACGTGGTGCTGCACCGGCTCAACATCGACCGCGTCGCCGACGTGCTCGGGCTGGCCGAGGAGGTGGGCGCCGACCGGGTGGAGCTGGCCAACACCCAGTACTACGGCTGGGCCTGGCGAAACCGTGACGCGCTGCTGCCGAGCCGGGCCCAGCTCGAGGCGGCCGAGGTCGTCGTGCGGGCCGCCCGCGAGCGGTTGCGGGACCGCATGGACATCATCTACGTCCTCCCCGACTACTACAGCCGCTACCCGAAGCCCTGCATGGGCGGCTGGGCCTCCCGGCAGCTGACCGTGACGCCGAACGGCGACGTCCTGCCCTGCCCCGCCGCCCAGTCCCTGCCGTTGCCGCGGGCCAGCGTGCGGGAGGACTCGCTGGAGCGGATCTGGGCCGATTCCCCGGTGATGACCGCGTTCCGGGGGACGGACTGGATGCCGGAACCCTGCCGGAGCTGTCCCCGGCGGGAGCTGGACTTCGGCGGGTGCCGCTGCCAGGCGTTCCTGCTCACCGGCGACGCCGCCCGCACCGACCCGGTCTGCCACCTGTCGCCCGACCACGACCTGGTCGCCCGGGCGGTCGAGGCCGCCAACGCCGACTCGCGGGCCGACGATCTTCCGCTGATCCCCCGCCCGCACCGGGTTCGCCGACCGGCCCACCACCCGGGTGGAGCGGACTAGGGGGTGTTCCGTCCACGGAGGTCGGTGACGGATTCCACAGCTTGGGGATCTTGAACGGGTGAGCGCCTTCTGGGTTCGGTGTGGACTGCGACACCTACGATCACCACCGCGGACACACCGCGCTCAAGGGCCAACCACCCGCCGGCCGCGTCCCCGACCCCACGGGTCGGTACAGCTAGCCGCCGAACACGAACGGCAGTGCCACAGCGGCGATGATCAAGGTGACCCCACTCAGCAGGTCCGAGCGGATCCGGATGAAGCGCGCCGCGGCCCGCCCGAGCCGCAGCCCGATCAGCGACATCACCGCCGTCATGACGCCGAAGACGGCGGCCGAGAACCACGGCGAGAGCCCGAGGACCCCCAGGCTCGCTCCGGCGACCAGGTTGTCCAGGCTCAGCGTCAACGGGATGCCGAACAGCGCCCACGGCTGGTCCAACTCGTCCGGCTCGGGGTTCCGAAGGGCCGAGATGACCAGGTAGAGACCGTACCCGCCGAGCGCGGCCGCACCCACCAGATCGGCGACGCCTCCGACGAACTCACCGATCTGGCGACCGATCAACAGCCCGATCAGGGGCATGATCGCGTCCCACAACCCGAAGGTCAGCGCGACCTGCACCGCGCGCTTCAGACCGAAGGGGACGGTGCCGAGCGCGATCGACACCCGGAAATTGTCCAGACTGAGCACGAAACCCAGAACCAGAATTTCCCAGATCATGGCGACGTCGCTGCCCGGTGACGCCCGACGAGGGCAGGAACGAATCCGCCTCGGATAGCACTCGCCATGTTAGGGATGATATCTCGGACGGTCCGCGAAATAAACCCGGCCAGCCGATTTCCGGAAGTTCCTCGAAACCACTCGCCCGACGGCGGCCCACAGGCTTGCCAGGGCGCTTGACGAGCGTATTCGCGGCGGTCCGTCCGCCGCAGCGCGCGGAACTCTCCATCTCGCGGTGGTCCGCTTCCAGAAACGCTCCCGCATCGACGGAGAATCGCCGGAGCCAGGAGTCGCCCGCCCTCGGACGAGCCGGCGGTCCGGACCATGGAACCGTAGAATTGCATCATTTTCGTTCACCTTTTAACATTCGGCCACGGTCGCCACGAGTTCCATCACGGACAGTTGTTCAGAACAGTTCAGGGCGTTGCTTACTGATGCGTTTTACCAGGAAATGCGCCAGCAATTCGGCACCCACGCGGAGGGAAATTGCCACTTACTTGAGCCAGGGCGATCCTCCGGGCGAGAGCTTGCGAGTAATCAGCTGGCCGGTGCCGGGCAGCCCCCCGTCCGGCATACAAATCAACGGGCGGTCCGCCCCTCCGGGGAGGATCTCTTCGCGGCCGCGGGGCGAACGGGCTTGGTTCGCCCGTCCGTGTGCGCTTGACCCTGCCGCGACGTCAACGTCTCTACTGGGGGCATGCGGATCGGAGAACTCGCCGCGGCCGTCGGGGTCACCACCCGGGCGGTGCGGCACTACCACCATCTGGGGCTGCTGCCGGAGCCGGAGCGGCGGGCCAACGGGTACCGGGACTACACGCTGCGGCACGCCGTCGTGCTGGCGCGGATCAGGCGGCTGACCGAGCTGGGGCTCGGGCTGGCCGAGGTGCGGGACGTACTCGCGGACGACGCCGGCAAGGACCTCGTCGAGGTGCTGACCGAGCTGGACGAGGACCTGGCGCGCCAGGAGGCGGCGATCCGGGACCGCCGGGCGCGGCTGCGGGCGTTGCTGGAGACGGAGGGCGGGCCGACCCCCGAGGGGCCTGTCTCCCCCGAACTGGCCGCACTGTTCCGGGAGGTGTCCGATCTATCCGACTCGCCCATGGCGGCCAAGGACCGGGAGATGCTCGCCCTCATCGAGACCGCGGCGCCCCCTGAGCAGCGGGAGCAGCTGATGGGTCTGCTGACCGGGTTCATGAAGGTGCCCGGCGGGGTGGAGCGGGCGCTCGCCGCCTACGCGCTGCTCGACGAACTCGCCGACGCCGGACCGGACGACCCCCGTGTGGACGAGGCGGCCCGTGCCCTCGCCGAGTGCCTGCCCCCGGGCCTGCTCCCGGAGGGGGCGTCCTTCGACCAGGACGACAGTTTCCTGCGGGCCATGTACGCGGACTTCCCCCCGGCCCAGGCGGAGGCGGTCCGCCGCACCCTGCGGATCATCATGGAGGAGCGAACGACATGACGGACGGCGTGCGGGTTGGCCGGGCCCTTGCCCGGCATGAGCTGCGGCTGATGGTGAGCCTCGTGCTGTGGCTGGCACGGCGCACCCACGGTACGGCGGGCGGGACGCCCTTCGGGTACGCGCGGGGCCAGGGCGCGATCATGTTCGGGTTCGCGTTCGTGTGCGTGGTCGAGACGGTGGCGCTGTCCGTGCTGCTGCTCGACTGGCCGGCCGTCCACGCGGTGGTGCTGTTCCTGGACGTGTACACCGTCGTGTTCGTCGTCGCGCTGCATGCCGCGGGCGTCGTACGGCCCCATGTGCTGGACCCGGACTCCGGCACGCTGCGGATCCGCCGGGCCGTCCACGTCGATCTGCGGATACCGCTGGAGCGGATCGCCTCCGTACGGCGTGAGCTGCGGATGAGCCACGAGCGGGCGGAGGGGGAGCTGGACGTCGAGGTCGGTTCGCGGACCACGGTCACGCTGGAGCTCACGGAGCCGGTCACCCACGTCACCTTCTTCGGGCGGCACCGGGACGTGCGCGTCGTACGGTTCCATGCCGACGAGTCCGACGTCCTGGTCCGAGCGCTGACGACGGGGCGGTGGGCCGCTCGGGCGTAGGGCCCGGCACCGTACCCTGTCGGCTGAGCTCTACCGTGAGGAGTACCGCGTGCTTGTCCTGCTGCCGCCGTCCGAAGGCAAGGCCGCTTCCGGCCGCGGCGCCCCGCTGAAGCTTCAGTCCCTGTCGCTGCCGGGGCTGGCCGACGCTCGGGAGGCCGTTCTCGCCGAGCTGGTGGAGCTGTGCGCCGCCGACGAGGACAAGGCGCGCGAGGTGCTGGGGCTGAGCGAGGGGCTGCGGGGCGAGGTCGCGAAGAACCTGGAGCTGCGTACCGCCGGGGCCCGGCCCGCCGGGGAGATCTATACCGGGGTGCTGTACGACGCCCTGGACCTGGCCTCCCTCGACCCGGCCGCCAAGCGCAGGGCCGCCCGCTCGCTGCTGGTGTTCTCGGGGCTGTGGGGCGCGGTCGCGGTCACCGACCGGATTCCCTCCTACCGCTGCTCGATGGGCGTACGGCTGCCGGGACTCGGGGCGCTGGGCGCGCACTGGCGTACGCCGATGGCCTCGGTGCTGCCGGAGGCGGCCGGCAGCGGCCTGGTGCTGGACCTGCGGTCGGCCGCGTACGCGGCGGCGTGGAAGCCGAAGGGGGAGGTGGCCGCCCGTACGGCGACCGTGCGGGTGCTGCACGCGCCGACCCGGAAGGTGGTCAGCCACTTCAACAAGGCGACCAAGGGGCGGATCGTCCGCGGTCTGCTGGCGGACGGGGCCGCGCCGAAGGATCCCGCCGCGCTGGTCGAGGCGTTGCGGGATCTCGGGTACGTGGTGGAGGCGCAGGCGCCGGGTCGTGCGGGGACGCCGTGGGCGCTGGACGTGCTGGTGGACGAGGTGCACTGAGGACCACCGAAAACCCCGTGTGTTGCATCCTGCGCAACACCCTTTGCGTAGGATGCTTCGCCGCAGGCAGGATGACGCCATGAGCCCCTCCCCGCCCTCCGCTCCCCTGCCCCCGCCGGTCCCCGCCCCCGAAGCCGTGGCCGCCCCCGCCCCCGCCTCCGTACTGGATCTCGCGCCCGTCGTGCCGGTCGTCGTGGTCGAGGACGTCGCCGACGCCGTGCCGCTGGCGCGGGCGCTGGTCGCCGGTGGGCTGCCCGCGATCGAGGTGACCCTGCGGACGCCCGCCGCGCAGGACGCCCTTCGCGCGATCGCCGCCGAGGTGCCGGACGCGGTGGTCGGGGCCGGCACGGTGATCACGCCGGGGCAGGTGCACGAGGTGGTGGCAGCCGGGGCGCGGTTCCTGGTCAGTCCGGGCTGGACGGATGTCCTGCTGGAGGCGATGCGGGCGTCCGGGGTGCCGTTCCTGCCGGGGGTGTCGACGGTCTCGGAGGTCGTGGCGCTGCTGGAGCGCGGGGTACGGGAGATGAAGTTCTTCCCGGCGCAGGCCGCGGGCGGCACCGCGTATCTGAAGGCGCTCGCCGGGCCGCTTCCGCAGGCCCGCTTCTGTCCGACCGGAGGGATCGGCCCGGACTCCGCGCCGGACTATCTCGCCCTGCCCAACGTCGCCTGTGTCGGCGGGAGCTGGATGCTCCCGGCGGACGCGGTGGCGGCGCGCGACTGGGCGCGGATCGAGCGGCTGGCCCGCGCGGCGGCGGGGCTCAGCGCAGGTGGGACGTCTCGTTGAACAGCCGGACGCTGGCGTTGCCGTCGGCGTAGTACGCCACCGCCGAGAGCGAGGCCGCCGACAGTTCCATCCGGAACAGGGCCTCGGGCGGGGCGCCCAGGGCGAGTCGTATCAAGGTCTTGATCGGTGTCACGTGGGTGACGAGCAGGACCGTGCGGCCCGCGTACGCGGCGGTCAGCTTGTCCCGGGTGGCGGCGACCCTGGTCGCGGTGTCCGCGAAGCTCTCGCCGCCGCCGGTGGGCTCGGCCTCCGGGGAGGACAGCCAGGCGTTCAGGTCCTCGGGGTGGCGTTCGCGCACCTCGGCGAAGGTGAGGCCCTCCCACGCGCCGAAGTCGGTCTCGCGCAGGCCCTCCTCCACGCTCATCTCCAGGCCGAGGCGGGCGGCGACGATGCCCGCGGTCTCGCGGGTGCGGGCCAGGGGTGAGGCGACGACGGCCTGGACGGTGCCGCGCCGGGCGAGCGCCGCGGCGGTCCTCTCGGCCTGCTCGCGGCCGACGTCGGAGAGGGAGGGGTCGCTGCCGCCGCTGCCGGAGAACCGTTTCTGCGGGGTCAGCGGGGTCTCGCCGTGCCGGAGGAGCACGAAGGTGGCCGGCGGGCCCATGTCGGCGGGCGCCCAGCCCGAGGAGGGAGTGGCGGCCGGTGCCGACCCGGTGCCACGGGCCGCGTCCGTCTCCGTGCCGGGGGCGGCCACGGTCTGCGCGGCCCGCAGGTCGGCGGCGGCCTTTCCCGCAGGGGTGCTGCCCGCGTCGGCGTCGGCGACCCCGGCCCCGGGCTCGCCGGCCCCTCGCACGCCTGCCCCCGGGCCGAAGGCGGAGGCCGGGGCCGACACCGCGTGGGCCCGTGGCGCACAAGTCACCGCGTCCCCGGACGGGCCCGACCGCTCGGCTGCCGCCGGCCGTCCGTCCTGCGCGTTCCATGCGGTCCGCCCATCAGCGGCAGCCTTTCCGCCAGGGGTGCTGCGCTCCTCAGCACCAGCGGCATCCGCCCCCCGCGCGTCGGCCCCCTGGGCTCCGGTCTCCCCAAGCGATCCGGGCCGCTCGGGCCGCTCGGGTGTCACCGGTCGCGCGGCCGGTGTGTCCAGCGCGGCGCGTGAGGCCGACGCGCGCCAGGGCTCACCCCGCGCCCCCGCGTCCATCGCCTCGTTCGCCAGGCGGTCCGCGTGCTTGTTCCGCTCGCGCGGGATCCACTCGTACGTGACCCGGCCCGGCGGGAAGACGCGTGCCGCCTCGGCTGCCAACGGCTTCATGGCGGGGTGTTTGATCTTCCAGCGGCCCGACATCTGCTCGACGACGAGCTTGGAGTCCATCCGGACATGGACCGTGGCCTCCGGGTCCAGCTCGTAGGCGGCCCGCAGGCCGGCCAGCAGGCCCGAGTACTCGGCGACGTTGTTCGTGGTGGTGCCGAGGTACTCGGCCGCCTCCGTCAGCGTCTCCCCCGTCGCCGCGTCACCGACCACGGCCCCGTAGCCGGCGGGTCCCGGGTTGCCCCGCGACCCGCCGTCCGCCTCGACGATGAACTCCCTCACCGGGAAATCCCCTCAGATCTCCTTGGATCCCCCTGGATCCCTTACAGGCCCGACTCCGACGTGCGGACCAGAATGCGACGGCAGTTCTCGCAGCGCACCACGGTGTCGGGCGCGGCGTGGCGGATCTCGTTCAGCTCGGTGATGGCGAGTTCCTGGCGGCAGCCCTGGCAGGTGCGGGCGTACAGCTTCGCCGCGCCGATGCCGCCCTGCTGCTCGCGCAGCTTCTCGTACAGCTTGAGCAGGTCCGCGGGGACGGATACGGCGATGACCCCGCGCTCCTTGGTGATCGTGGCCGTCTCGCCGTCGATCTCCGCGCAGGCCGCGTCCCGGCGGGCGGTCGCGTCGTCGATCCGCGCCTGGACGGAGGTGACCCGCTCGGCCAGTTCGCCGGCCCGCTCCTGCGCGGACTCGCGGCGCTCCATGACCTCCAGGACGACGTCCTCGAGGGCGCCCTGGCGCTTGGCGAGGGAGACGATCTCGCGCTGGAGGTTCTCCAGGTCCTTGGGCGAGGAGACGGCGCCGGAGTCGAGGCGCTTCTGGTCGCGGGCGGCGCGCTGGCGCACCTGGTCCACGTCCTGTTCGGCCTTGACCTGCTCGCGGGCGCAGTCGCTCTCCTCGGTCTGCGCGGCCACGTGCAGGTCACGCAGCTGGGTGAGGTCCCGGGTCAGCGACTCGATCTCGGCGTGCTCGGGGAGCGACTTCCGCTTGTACGCGAGCTGCTGAAGGCGGACGTCGAGATCCTGGACGTCGAGGAGTCGGATCTGGTCGGCGGGCTCGGCGTTCAGTTGGGGGCTCCAGAGGTATCGATGTCGGAGGACGCCGCGTGGGCGGTCCAGGGGTCGGTGACCGTGGCGGAGACGTGGACCCGCAGTCCCCATCCGTGACGGTCGGAGATCTCGTCGAGCTGGGCCGCGGCCAGTTCGCACCAGGGCCACTCGGTGGCCCAGTGCGCCGCGTCGAGCAGTGCGAGGGAACGGTCGGCGGCGTGATCCGCCGCGAACTCCGACGCCGGGTGATGGCGCAGGTCCGCGGTGAGGTACGCGTCCGCGTCGGCCGCCCGGACGTGGGCGAAGAGGCTGTCGCCGGAGCCGCCGCTGACGGCGATCGTACGCACGAGCGCCTCGGGGTCACCGGCGACGCGAATGCCTTGCGCGGTGCTGGGCAGACGCTCGGCGGCGCGGGCGGCGAACTCGCGGACGGTCAGCGGGTGGTCCAGTTCGCAGACGCGGCCGAGCCCGCGGCGGCCCTTGGGGTCCGTGGTGTCCGGCACCAGCGGCCGGACGACACGCAGGTCCAGGGCGCCGGCCAGGGCGTCGCTCACACCGGGGTCGGCCGTGTCGGCGTTGGTGTGGGCGACGTGCAGCGCGATGTCGTTCCTGATGAGCGTGTGCACCACACGGCCCTTGGATGTGGAGGCCGCGACGGTGGTCGTGCCCCGCAGGTAGAGCGGGTGGTGGGTGACGAGCAGGTCGGCGCCCAGCTCCACCGCCTCGTCGACGATCTCCTGGACGGGGTCCACCGCGAACAGGACCCGGCCGACCTCCTGGTCGGGGTCACCCGTGACGGTACCGACCGCGTCCCAGGACTCGGCCCGCTCGACGGGCCAAAGGGTCTCGAGCGCGGTGATGACTTCAGACAGACGGGGCACAAACGCAAGGCTACCTGGCTGCTTGGTGCGGCAGTACCGGTGCGGGCACGGGAACGGCGCCCGCACCCGGCCGGCACACACGCCTCCGCTCCTTCAGGCGAATCGTTCCTGGAACACCCTTATGTGTGAAGCGGGGCCCGGTGGGCCTCCCGCCCACGCGTACGAAAACTACCTTCGTCGCCGGAGGTGACCGAACGATGACGATGTGTGCGATCGAGCCTTCCACGGGCCGGGAGGTTCCGGGTCACGAGGTCTCGGGTCACGAGGGCACCGGGCACGGGGAGAGGACGGCGGTGGCGGCGCCGCCGGGCTGCGTCCTCAGTGCCGACGGCTCCTACGGTGCGCGCCTCGCCCGCGAAGGCGACTCCCTGTTCCCGGAGCGCTGGACCCTGGACGGCCCCGAGCCCTACGCGGTGCCGCTGCGCGCCGGCCGGCCCGAGGAGCCCGGCACCGAGGTACAGCCCATGGGCGACGGGCGGGTCCTCATCCACCGGCTGGTGGACGGGAGGCACACGTTCTCCCTGTTGTACCCGACCGGTCCCGGCACCGGCGAGGTGATGCTCGGCGCGGTCGTGTGCCCGGACGAGGAGACCCGGCTGCGGCTCCTGCCGCCCGCGCCGTGCGGGCGGCGAGCGTACGCCGTTACCGTGGGCCCGCGGTCGACGGCCCTGTGGCTGGTGGAGGGCGGCGCCTTCGGGCCCGAGCACGTCGCCGAGATCCCGGGCCGCTGCTCGGGCGGGGCGTGGCTGGACCGCGCCGGCCGGATGCTCTCCCTGGACCGGGAGACCGGCGGGCGCACCAAGGCGGTCGTCGTGGACCTGGAGCGCGGGGGCGAGGTGTCGCCGCTGCTGCAGATCGCCGAGGAGAGCGACGACCGGATCCTGCTCGCCGACCCGGACAGCGGCCTGCTGCTGGTCCGCTCGGACGCGCCCTCGCCGGGGCAGGGCCGACTGGGCTGGGGGGTGCTGGGCAGCACCCTGCCGGTGCGCTTCCCCACGTGTCTGCGGCTGCCGGACTGCGCGGTCACGCCGTTCGCGATCCAGCCCGGCCAGGTGCTGACGCCGGAGGGGGCCGCGGTGGCGCTGCGCGTCGACGGGCCGCTCGGCAGCTGGGTCGGGGTGTGGCGGCCGGCCCAGCGGCAATTGCATCATCTCCCGGCTCCCGAAGGGTGGTTGGCCGGCACCGGAGTGTGGACGGCGGACGGGGTGCTGCGCCTGCCGTGCGCCACGCCGGCGATGCCGTGCGGGGTGGCCGTGCTGAACCCGCCGGGGCCGAAACGGCAGTCGGAGCAAGCAGGGAAGGAGGGCGGGAAGAGCTCCTCCGCGAAGCCTGAACAGCCCTCTTCGGAAGGGGAGTCCATGACTCCGGCCGAACCGGCCGCACTCCGCCCCGTCCCCCTGCAACAGGCGCCCCTGGGACGGCTTGTAACGAAGTAGTGGCAGTCGGCGTGGCCGTCTGGATCCACCCCCTGGTCCGCCGGTTAAACTCACCCGGCCGTAGGAAAGATCATGTTTACGGGGTGAGTTCCTTCCGATGAACGATGCGAGCACCAACCAGCCACAGACCGCCGACGGCGGGCAGACCGCCACCGGGCACGGCAAGCACCGCGGCCCGGTATCCCGGCAGGACTCCACGACGGCCCCTCACGGCCGCCACCGGAGGCCCGCCAACGAGAACGAGCAAGCGGAGAAGGCTGCCTGAC
The DNA here is from genome assembly GCF_042656345.1 of Streptomyces incanus. Taxonomy (NCBI): domain Bacteria; kingdom Bacillati; phylum Actinomycetota; class Actinomycetes; order Kitasatosporales; family Streptomycetaceae; genus Streptomyces; species Streptomyces incanus. Next base: position 6,376 of record NZ_JBHSPC010000117.1, on the reverse strand, counting down.
GTCACGTCGGGCGCGTACTCGGGTACGCGCGTAGGCGTGTAGGCACGTAGGCGCCGACTGGACAGCTGAGCGGCCCCGTTCGTCATGGACGAGCGGGGCCGTTCGACGACCGTGACCATGTCGCCGTGCACGAAGAACAGTGGCCCGTTGATGCCCGCGGCGGCGCTCATGGCCGGTCTCCCTCAGCTTGTGGGCCGGCCGGTTCAGGAGTGTGTGACGACCGTGTCGGCGAGGACGGGCGCGTCGTCCCTCTCGACGGCGCTCACGGCCACCCGCACTTCGCCGCCGTCGGCACCACCGTCGCCGCTGTGGCCGCGCCACATGCGGATGCGGAGCGTCTCGCCCGGGTACACGATCCCGGCGAACCGGGTGGCGTAGCCGCGGACGCGGGCGACGTCCCCGCCGAGCAGCGTGTCGACGACCGCCTTGAGCGTCATGCCGTAGGTGCACAGCCCGTGCAGGATCGGCCGCTCGAATCCGGCGAGCTTCGCGAACCCGGGGTCGGCGTGCAGCGGGTTCCAGTCGCCGGAGAGGCGGTAGAGCAGGGCCTGGTCCTCCCGGATCGTCCGCTCGACGGTCCGGTCCGGTGGCCGGGCGGGAGTCTTCCGCCGGGCGGACGGTCCGCGGTCGCCGCCCCAGCCGCCCTCGCCGCGTACGTAGATCTGCGCGTCGCTGGTCCACAGCGGGCCGTCGGCGTCGGCGACGTCGGTGCGCATCACGAGGACGGCCGCCTTGCCCTTGTCGTGGACCGCCGCGATACGGCTGGCGGTGGTGGCGGTGCCCTCGGCGGGCAGGGGGCGGTACAGGGTCAGCGACTGGCCGCCGTGCAGGACGCGGGCGAGGTCGACGTCGACGCCGGGCATCGACAGTCCGGCGATCACCCCGGGGGACCCGGCTCCCGCGACGGTGGCGAAACTCGGCAGGACGTGCAGCCCGGACTCCAGGGTGTAGCGCAGTTCGCCGGGGTCGGTGGCGGGGATGCCCGCGCCGATGCCGAGGTGGTAGAGCTGGACGTCCTTGCGCCCCCAGGAGATCTCGCCGGTCCGGGGTTCCGCGGCGAGCGCCTTGGCTGCGTCGATGGGCATGGGACTCCTGATTGCCGGAAGGATGCCGGGCTCGAAGACCCCGGTACGGCAGGTCCCGGTACGACCGTCCGCACCGTCGGTCGCACCAGGGTGGTCCCGGGCCGCGGAAACCCGCCGGTTCCGGAACGCGTCCCAGAACCGCGCCCCCTGTACAGCCCGGCCCCGGCCGCCGCGAAGACTCCTGACACAGTGCCAGTCGACGGCGCGACGGCATGGGTGGACGGGCAAGACGGGCCGGACGGGCGCCTCGCGCCCGGGAATCGTATGCCCCACGTCGGGGCGGGGCACACGCCTCGCCGGGGACGTACCGCCCCATCCGCCCTCATGGGCTGACCCGCGATTGATTGGGGTGTGCCGGCCTGAGGTTCGGCTGGTGTGTGACTCTGAAGGTCGTCGTGCGGACGTGCACGGCTCCGTCCGCCACGTTCAGCAAGGGCCTGTGGTACTCGTCGGACGCCACCGTCGTCTACGGCACCGAAGACGGCGGGCAAGGGTGCCCAGGCGTGGAAGCCGACCGGCTCGCCGCTCCTGCACTGACCACCCACCGGGGTCCTGAGTACTTCTGCTCATGATCCCGGTCCGCTTCCGAGGGACGGTAGAGGCGATGGGCGACATCGCGGAGGCGGCGGGGAAGGCGCAGGCGGCTTTCGCCGGAGCCGGGCACCCCGTTCAGTGCGGTGGCGGTGCCGGGTCCAGGGCGTTGCCGACGGTGCAGCCGCCCTCTCCGGGCATCCGCTGGATCCGGGGCGGCACCCACACCTCGGTGGCGCCGGGGCCCACACGGGCAAGTAGGCAGTCCTGCGCGTCGAAGCCGTTGCCCTTCACCGACAGGAGAACGCCGACCCGGCCGCCGTCCGCCTTCGCCTCGGTACGGATCGCCGGATGCAGGTCCAGGGCGGCGAGCGTACGGCGCACCTCGGCCTCGTCCACCCGGCCGCCCTTCGGCACCCGGGGAAGTTTCGCGCGGAGCTCCTCGTACGGCAGCCGGGGCGGCTCGGGTGGCGGGGCGAAGGCCAGCGGAGGGCCATCCGGGCAGTCCACGTCACGGGGGCCCTCACCCCACTCCGACTTGGGCGACACCCGCACCGCGAAACAGCGCCGCACGGCGACCTCCTCGAGGTCGAGCCATCCGTTGTACGCCGAGCCGGACGTGCGGACGACCACGTCGACGCCGTCCCCGTCGTGTGTCGAGGTACCCGTCACCCGCAGTACCTCCACCCCGTCGATGCCGGAAGCGGAGCGCCCGACCTCCTCCGCCGTGCGCGGACGCTGGCCGTAGAGCCGCTCGCCCGCCTTCCTGGCCACCTCCCGTGCGGCGTCCGCCGCCTCGTCCTCGGAGGACTGCACCACCCCGCAGCCGACGGTGAACAGCAACAGCGGGGCGAGCAGCAGCAGTCGGCGCATGCGTCCACCCTTCCGGCGCCGCGCGCGGCGGGCAACCGCTCGCGTACTCAGACCGGCGTAGGTGATCGTACTCAGCCGGTGCGGCGATCAGACGTGGGCGCACCCCGTGAGCTTCCGGCGGCGGGCGTACACCTCGATCCCGATCTTCGTCCGGGGGTCGGCGAGGCCACAGACCATCATCTCGGCGGCGGGCCGAACGTCGCCGAAGCGGCCGCGGAGCAGAGGCCGGCACGACTCGAAGTCGTCGCGGTTGGGGAGGAGACAACGCACCCGGACGACGTCCGCGAAGGCGCAGTCCGCTTCCTTCAGCGCGTGTTCGATGTTGCGGAGGCACTGCTCGGCCTGCTCGACGACGTCGTCCGAGATGGTCATCGTGCGGTAGTCGAAGCCGGTCGTCCCGGATACGTGCACCCGGTCGCCGTCGACCACGGCTCGGGCGTAGCCGATCTGCTCCTCGTAGGTCGATCCGCTGAGGATCGCGCGTCGCTCGCTCATGCGGGGAGCGGTTCTTCCTCCTTCGGGTGCTCTGTGGCCTTGTGACGTGGCTTCGGGAGTCTTGAAGCTTTCTCACCTCGTCCGACCGGTCCTCAGTCGGGCCGAAGGCGAGGAGGCTCGGGTTGGCGGCGCCGACAGTCGTGCGCGGGACCCGCGTGAACGTTGGGCGCCAGCGGCGGCGGAGGAGGAGTTGGAGCGGTTCGAGGCCGACATGCTGTCCGGGTTCGTCCTCGCGAGGGCCTCGGCGGGCCTGGCCGACGGCACCATCCGCGGGGACGTCGGGCACCTGGAGCAGATCAGGACCTGGTTCGGCCGGCCGCTGTGGGAGAGGGAGCCGGCCGAGCCGACGTGTACTTCGGGAAGGTGCTGCGGAACTCCCCGAGCGGCACCCGGCCGGCCCGGTCGCAGGGAGATCGTGCGCTAACGGCGTCGGAGGTGGAGCGGGTCTCGTCGGCCGGCGCGCTCCCGCAGATTCTGCAGCGGCGCCCTGGAGACTGCCCGCGAACAGGATGAAACAGCGTGACCGATTCGCGCTCTATTCACCCCGCCCGGCAGTCGGTCAGGGTTGAACCGGTTTCGGCGGTCGCGGTCAGTCGGCGGCGAGGCCGAACCGCAGCTGAGAGCGGAAACGTCCGCTGAGACGGTGGAGGAACAATGCGCCTGTTATCCAGGAGAGCAAGCGTGGCGATGACCACAGTCGCGGCCGCTTTGGCGCTGACCGCGCCAGCCTCTGCGGCTTCTGCCGCGCCGGCAGACGTGTCGGGCGTGTCGGGCGTGTCGGGCGACGCAATCGCTCTGGCTTGTCCTACGACATGGTCTCCGAACCCCGACTGGTACGACGACCCGACCTCGGGCTCGGTCAAAAATCCGACCGCCCCACTGCGGCCAGGTCCCTACGCCGACTGCGGCACGAGGGAGACACTGCAGCAGGGCTGGCCCATGGTCATCTACTGCTACTACAAGAACACCTACGACAGCACCTGGTACTACGTCAGCACCTACCCGAACTACACCCGCGGCTGGATCTACAGCGGGAACGTGAAGACCGAGGGCATCGTGTGGCCCTGCTGAACCTGTTGCCCGGCGCATTCTCGGGACACTGGCTCCTGTAGTCCCAGCGCCGCCCCGTGGTCGGGTACTCGTACAGCCCGACCGGGCCACCTCGCCCGCCAGGGCGGCGACGCCATGCCGGGCTCCGGCACCGTGTCCCGTGCGGAACGGCCATCCGCACAGCTCGCGGGGAAGCCGCGGGTCTCAGCCGTCTCAGGCCGCGGCCGTCGGGTTCGTCGCTCCGGCGGCACGGCGGTGTTCGGCGTTGATGCGCCGGGTTTCTTCGAGCGCACCTCTCTGTGGAACGTATGGAGGGGCCCTGGTGCCGTACGGCACCAGGGCCCCGAAGGAACTGCTACACCATCTGCCGGCCCTGGTACTGCGCCGGCCTTCTGTGTCCGCAGACCCGACCGAGATGCCGTCGGGGGTGCGGGGATCGCGGTTGCTTGACCGGAGACCATCTCACTATCGATGTCCTGCGGTACCCGGGCTCAAGACTTCGACCCGGGCGATCCTGATGGCGCCTGGCTCCTCCGTTCTTCCCTCTTGATCAACTACTTGCCAACGGGGGACTACGCACTGCTTGTACTACTGATACTGCGAACTGCTGGTGGCCTGTGACAGCGCCACTCTTCGGCAGCCGGCCCCGTCGCCCGTCCTGCGTCTGCTCTGGCTTGGAACCCCACTGCCGAACCTCCCGGTGCGCGCGTCCGCAGCCGACGCCTTCACCGAGGTACTGCTCACTTCGCTGCTGGGTACTACGAACTGCACTTGCGGGTACTGCCACCGCGTTGACCGCGGTCCTGCTCACGGCGGCCCCTGATCACCGCGGGCCACCCGGTCCGGTCGTCAGCCCCGTCGCCGTCCTGCAACCGCTCTGGCTTCGGAACTCCACCACCGCACCGTCCTGCGCACTGCAACTGCGGGTACTGCTGCCCGGCAGTTCGTCTCTGCCGGGCCTTGCTGATCTCGGCTACGAGAGAAACCATAACCACACCACAGACCAATGTCTACTCCGGCCAACATAGGTTTCTACGTGTTCGACAATGAGGTAATCGACCTCGAACAGTGACGCGGGCAGGCGCAAGGCGGCCGTCACCGGGTCGACCGCCCCAGACCGGGGCAAAGCACCTCGCAGACAGGACCGGGCACGGGTGATCCAGAGACCAGGGTGACCTGATGGACACGATGAGCTTCGACGTCGCGACCGCCCGCTCCGCGACATCCGTCGCGGGCGCACGCGAGAGCGCCCGGGACCCCCTCGACGGCCTCGTACGGCAGCTCACAATGGAGGCCGCCGACACCGTGGTCCTGGTCGTCCCGGAGCTCGTCACCAACGCCCGTGCGCCACGGAGGCGGCACCTGCACCCTCGACCTGAGTGCGCACCCGGACAGCATCGAGGTAGCCGTGCACGACCGCAGTCCGCAGGCGCCGCTCATGCGCACCCCCGACCTGAACGACGGCGCCGGAGGCTTCGGCCGGCCCATGGTCAACTGCCTCGCCCGCGCCACCGCGGACACCCGCCGGACGTCCGACGGATGCCCGCCGGCAAGGCCGTAAACGTCCTCCTCGCCCGGTAGCCGCCCCCCGGCAGCGATCGAGGATCATCCTCCGAACCCCCGCACGGGGCTGATCGCCCCTGCTGAACGACCAAGATCAAGTGCTGGGCGTTACTGGCTGTTCCGTTGGTTCTACCGACGCCCATTGCATCGGATGCGAAGAGGCGACACCCAACCTGGAAGTCACCCCCGAACCGCGGGCGAGCGGTCCCACCAGGGACGTTGACCTCGGCATCGCGCGGAACCACGCTAGCCGTCGCGGCGGCGCCTTTGCGGGTGCGTCACTCCATCGGGCGATTAACCTGCGAAGACGCCCCCAGGTTCGCATCTGATGCGATAGACGGAGAGTGATCGTGGGTGGGTGGGGACGGTCTCGTGCCGGGAGCTGCTCGCCTGCACCTGGTGGTCGGCCCTCCCGGGGCAGAAAACTTAGCCCGCCCGGGTGGCGGCGAGGTGGGCGTCCACGGCGACGACACCGTCGACGCCCTGGCAGAGACCCACGACCACCGGAACGAGCCGCGGTTCCGGGACGTGTCCCCGAAGGGTGACGACCCCGTCCCGGACCTCGACCGCGACGGTGCCCTCGTCCAGGCCGAGGATGCGCCCCAGGACGTCCTGCTCGACCTCGCCGCGGATCTCGACGTCGGAGCGGAGGAAGGCGTCGAGCAGGTCGCTGCGGGTGACGATGCCGGTGAGGAGCCCGTCGTCGCCGACCACCGGCAACTGCTTGACGTGCCGCCTGCGGAGTTCCCGCGCGGCCCGGGGGATCGTCCAGTCGGCGC
>NZ_JBHSPC010000116.1:0-7009 GCF_042656345.1 Streptomyces incanus | reverse complement strand
CCATCACCGCCGAGGGGCTACCCCGCCATACCCATCTGACCGTTGAGTTTTCCGGTCAGGAGCTTGATCGTCGACGACGGGGCTTCCGTGCTGCCTCCCCGTCCGCGCCCGTGCCGTGCACGTGGACGGCGGTCGGGCGGCATCATGACCTGTCGTGCTGCTGTGCCTGGCCTACCTCGCCGTGCCCAACACCTTCACCCTCCTGCGCCTGCTACCGAGGAGCGAGCGGGACAAAGACATCGAGATCCTCGCGCTGCGGCACCAGCTGCCGGTCCTGCAGCGCCAGGTCGGCAAGCCCGTGTTCACCGACACCGACCGCGCAGTCCTCGCCGGCCTGCTCCACCACCTCCCGATCGACAAGCTGCGCCACCTCTTGCTGCTGGTACGCCCGGACACCATCGTGCGCCGGCACCACAACCTGCTCAAACGACGCCACGCTGCGCACCGCGCACCCCGGCGGCGCGGACGACCGCCCACCGTCCGATCGATCCGCGCCCTGGTGCTGCGTCTGGCACGCGAGAACAGCTCCTGGGGGTATCGGCGCATCCACGGTGAGCTCGCCACGCCGGGTGTCAAGGTCGCCGCCTCCACCGTCTGGGAGATCCTCCGCGAGCGCGGCATCCCGCCCGCGCCCGCACGGCAGAGCACCACCTGGGCCGACTTCCTGCGCGGCCAGGCCGACGCGCTGCTCGCCTGCGACCTCTTCGAGACCCGCACCCTGACCGGGGTGCGCCTGTACGTCTTCGCCGTCATCGAGCACACCACCCGCAGGATCCGGATCCTGGGCGCGACCGCACACCGGACTTTCACCGTGCTGGACAAGACCGGCACCGGCACAGAGGGAAAGCCCGTCCTGACCGACGTCCAGCCCGTCGGCGGATTCGACGAGACCGTGCTGCTGCGGCTGGTGGCGGGGGCCGAGGCCGACAGTGAACACCCGCTCGCGCAGGCCATCACCGCCGGCGTCCGCGACCGCGGCCTGCGCCCGCTCGCGGCGACGGGCTTCGGCTCGGTCACCGGCAAGGGGGTTCAGGCCACCGTCGCCGGGCACGCCGTCCTGGTCGGCACCGCCCGGCTGCTGGGTGACGTCGGCATCGACACCACCGCCCTGGCCCCCGTCGCGGCCGCCCTGGCCGCCGAGGGCAAGACCCCCGTGCTCGCCGCAGTGGACGGACGGCCCGCCGGCGTGCTCGCCGTCGCCGACACCGTCAAGGACGACTCCGCCGCGGCCATCGCCGCCCTGCAGCGCCTGGGCGTCGACGTCGTGATGCTCACCGGCGACAACGCCCGCACCGCCGCCGCCATCGCCGCCCAAGTGGGCGTGGGCCGGGTGCTGGCCGAGGTGCTGCCCGAGCCCAAGGCCGACGAGATCCGCCGTCTGCAGGGCGAGGGCCGCACCGTCGGCATGGTCGGCGACGGCATCAACGACGCGCCCGCCCCGGCCGCCGACGACGACGGCCTGGCCCTCGGCATCGGCACGGACGTGGCCGTGGTGGCCGCCGACATCACCCTGATCTCCGGCTCGCTCGGCGGTGTCGTCACCGCGATCCGGCTGTCGCGGGCCACGATGCGCAACATCCGGCAGAACCTGTTCTTCGCCCTGGTCCACAACGCCGTCGGCGTCCCCCTCGCCGCCGGCGCCCTGTATCCGCTGTGGGGCATCCGGCTCAGCCCGGTCATCGCCGCCGCGGCCACGGCACTCAGCTCGCTGTCGGTCGTCACCAACGCCTCCCGGCTGCGCCGCTGGCACACCCAGCCGCTGCCCGAGGCCCGGCCCAGCCCCGTCCAGCCCCGTGTCGAGTCCGCTGCCGACCGGGGTCCGGACGGCAGCACGGCCGCCACGGCGAGCAAGGGACACCACCACCCTGCCTCTCAGGGCGGCGACACCGTGGTCACGGACCCGTTCTGCGGCATGCAGGTGGACAAAGCGACCGCCGCCGAGCACCGGCACACCGAGCACGGCACCTACTCCTTCTGCTCCGCCCACTGCGCCACCACGTTCGACGCCGCCCCAGAGCGTTACACCGCTCCCACGACCGGCGGCACGAGCGAGGGAGGCGGCATGCGATGACCACCGTCACCCCGCGCCACGAACACGGGAACACCCCGGTACCGGGATACGCCGAGCACAAGGCCGACCACCTGGCCCGTCTGAACAAGATCGAAGGCCAGATCCGCGGCATCTCCCGCATGGTCACCGACGATCGCTGCTGCGTCGACGTCCTCACCCAGATCAGCGCCGCCGGCCGTGCCCTGCAGCAAGTCGCCCTTGGCCTCCTCGACGACCACGTACGCGGCTGCGTCACCGACGCTGCCCGCACCGGCCCCGCCCGGGCCGAGGAGAAGTACGCCGAACTCAGCGACACCCTGCGTCGCGCCCTGCGTCTGTGAAGGTTGCCGAACCGGCCGGTACGGGCAGCGTCGTTGGGGCGTGCCTGGCGGCAATGCATTGCGGACACACCGCCCCGTCCATGGGAGGGGGTGAGCGCATCTGCGGGCTCGGCGGGTCTCATGGGCCGGCCGTCTCCTTTAGGGGCGTTCCGCTTGGCTGTCCGGCCGGTGGAGCGCGGTCCAGGTGCGGCCGCCGTCGGTGGATTCGTAGATGGTGTCGGTGCTGTCGGCGGCCAGCAGATGCCGGGCGGTTGCGGCGGTGAGCACGGTGGGCTCGCCGCCGGTGGGCAGGCGGCCCTGTTCGGTCCATGTCTGGCCGCCGCGGCTGGTGACCAGGCGGCCGTCCGCGGCCAGTGCGACCAGCAGCCCGGACTCCGGTTCGTCGACCGCCACCAGAGCCGGGGCGCCGGGGACGGCCCGGAGGCTGCGTGCGCCGTCGGTGCTGTGGACGAGGCCCTTGCCGGTGGCCGCCCACACCGTCGCGGGGCTGTCGGCGTGGGCGGCGAGGTCGAGCAACGGCAGGCCGGCGCGGATGTCCCAGGTGCGGCCGCCGCCGGTGCTGGCCCACACCTTTGCGCTCTGGCCGTCGAAGCCGTAGAGGGTGCCGCCCGCCTGCTGGAGGGCGTGAAAGTCGGCGCGGCCCTCGGCGGAGAGGGTCTGCCACGTCCTGCCGACGTCCGTGCTGCGGATCAGGCCCAGGTGGGGTGAGCGGGCGGCGGGGTCGGCCGGGGAAGGGTGGCCGCTGGCCAGGAAGGTGGACGGGCCGGTGACGGTGAAGCCCATGGTGTCCTGGTAGCGGCCGGCCACCCGGGTCGCGGTCCCACTGTCCAGGCGGAAGACGCCGTGGTGGCCGGCGGCGTGTGTCGTCAAACCCTGTCATCAATCACCATCGGATCTGATTGGGTCGGCGCCGACCCGGCACCCGGGGATGTCCGGGTTCATTGGACGCCTGCCGCGTTTGTCGGCAAACGATGGCCGACAAACGCGGCGGGCGTCGGGGTCATGCGTCGTGGAGTTCGGCGCGGACGCGGCGTGAGGGCTGGAAGGTGTAGAGGTCGAGGATGCCGGGCGGGTCGGTGAGGCCGGGGCCGCCGTTGGTGACCCAGGTGGTGATGTCGGTGGTGGCGTCGGGGTCGTTGACCAGGCCGAGCCAGACGGGGGCCCCGCCGTTCCTGCGACCGTCGGCGGAGGGCTGGACGACGATGACGTTGGCGCGTTCGCACGCGTCGAGGCAGTCGGTGACGCGTACGGTCGCCGTGCCGTCGAGGGCCTGGCGCAGGTCGCGCAGCTGGGCTGTGTGGTCGAGGCCGGGGATCTTGGGGGTGCCACAGCAGCAGCCGCGGCAGACGGTGACGGTGGGCCGTGCCGCCCCCGGAGCGGGGGCCGTGCGGCGGGTGCGTTTGCTCACGCGGTGTCCTTGGTGAGTCGGGGCCAGGCGGCCTCGCGCAGCAGGCGCAGGCCGTTGAGGCCGACGATGACGGTGGAGCCCTCGTGTCCGGCGACGCCCAGGGGCAGCGGGAGGGTGCCGATCAGGTCCCAGGCGACCAGGGCGGTGATGAACACCCCGGCGATGGCCAGGTTCTGGATGACCAGGCGGCGGGCGGTGCGCGAGAGCTGTACGACGGCGGGGACGGTGGCCAACTCGTCGCGGACCACGACGGCATCGGCGGTCTCCAGGGCGAGGTCGGAGCCGGCCTTGCCCATCACGATGCCGGAGTGGGCGGCGGCCAGCGCGGGGGCGTCGTTGACGCCGTCGCCGACGACCAGCACCCGCCGACCCTGGGCCTCCCACTCCTTCACCGCGGCCACCTTGTCCTGGGGCAGCAGCCCGGCGCGGACCTCGGTGATGCCGACCTCGGCGGCCAGATGCCGGGCGGCGCGCTCGTTGTCGCCGGTCAGCAGCACCGGGACGCGGCCGGTCAGCCGGGTGAGGGCGGCGACGGTGGCCGCCGCGTCCGGCCGCAGCCGGTCGGCGACGCCCAGCACCCCCACCGGTGTTCCGTCGCGGAGTACGGCGACCGCGGTACGCCCGGCATCCTCCAGCTCCCGCACCGCCTTCTGGTGGGCCGGGTCGGCGGCATCGTCCAGCAGCCGGGCGGGCGCGCCGACCCGGACGGTGTGGCCGGCGACGGTGGCGGTGACGCCCTGCCCCGGGGTGGAGGTGAAGTCTTCTGCCTCGTCGGCCAGGGGCAGGCCGCGTTCGCGGGCGGCGGCGACCACGGCGCGGGCGAGCGGGTGCTCGCTGGGGTGCTCGGCCGAGGCGGCGAGGGCGAGCAACTCGTCCTCGGTCAGGGCGCCGCCGGGCAGCGGGCGCAGGTCGGTGACGTGGGGGGTGCCCTCGGTCAGGGTGCCGGTCTTGTCCAGCGCGACCGCGTCGACCTGCCCGAGGCGTTCCATCACGACGGCGGACTTGACGAGCACACCGTGACGTCCGGCGTTGGCGATCGCGGACAGCAGCGGCGGCATGGTGGAGAGCACCACCGCACAGGGCGAGGCGACGATCATGAACGTCATCGCCCGCAGCAGGGCCGACTGCAACGCTTCGCCGAAGGCGAGCGGGACGGCGAAGACAGCCAGGGTCGCGATGACCATGCCGATCGAGTAGCGCTGCTCGATCTTCTCGATGAACAGCTGGGTGGGGGCCTTGGTCTCGGAGGCCTCCTCGACCATCTTCACGATCCGGGCGATCACCGAGTCCGCCGGATCCCGATCCACGCGCACGCGCAGGGCGCCGGTGCCGTTGACGGTGCCGGCGAACACCTCGTCCCCGGCCTGCTTGGCGACCGGCAGGGGTTCGCCGGTGATGGTGGCCTGCTCGACGTCGCTGGCCCCGTCGAGGACCTGGCCGTCGGCGCCGATCCGCTCGCCGGGGCGAACCAGGATGGTGTTCCCGACCGTCAGGCGCTCGGTGTCGATGGTCTCCTCGGTGCCGTCCGGCAGCAGCCGGGTCGCGGTGGTGGGGGCGAGGTCGAGCAGGCCGCGCACGGAGTCGGCGGTGCGGGCGGTGGCGACCGCCTCCAGGGCGCCGGAGGTGGCGAAGATGACGATCAGCAGCGCGCCGTCGAGGACCTGGCCGATCGCGGCCGCTCCGAGGGCGGCGACGACCATCAGCAGGTCCACGTCCAGCGTCTTGCCCTTCAGGGCCTTCAAGCCCTCCCAGCCCGGCTCCCAGCCGCCGGTCGCGTAGGTCGCGGCGAACAGCGTCCCCCACAGCCAGGCCGGCCCGTCGAGCAGGTAGACGGGCAGGGCGAGCAGGAACAGCACCAGCGAAGCCAACGCCCACCGGGCCTCCGGCAGCGCCAGCACGCGGGTGTGGCGCCGCGGCAGGGCGGGACGCGGCCCGGCGGCGGCCGGCGCGGACCGCTGGTCCAGGACGGGGGACATGACGAAGCAACCCTTCACGGGTGGGCAGGGGAACCGGCCCCCACCGTACAGGAACATTTGAACAGGTCTTCATATGTTACCGCTAGGATGGGCGCCATGGGTCACGGAGCCGACGACAGGAACAACGCCACCCCGCGCGAGCGGCTGGACGCGGCGGGGGCAACCGACGTCGCCGCGACCCTCCAGGCTCTGGCCACCCCCTCCCGGCTGTACATCCTGGCCCGGCTCCAGGAAGGCCCCTGCTCGGTCGGCGACCTCGCCGACTCCGTCGGCATGGAAGCCTCCGCCTGCTCCCACCAGCTGCGCCTGCTGCGCAACCTCGGCCTGGTCACCGGCGAACGCCACGGCCGTTCGATCGTCTACTCGCTCTACGACAACCACGTCGCCGAACTCCTCGACCAGGCCCTCTACCACGTCGAGCACCTGCGCCTCGGTCTGCACGACGCCCCGGCCCGCGCGGCCGCCCCGGCCGCCGCCGGGCGCTAAGCAGGCGGCAGGCGCCCCGCTGCCCGGCGCTTCAGCTCTGTTCGCCGTCGTCGTCCTCGTCCGGCTCCGGCGCGTCCGGGTCGCACAGCGGGCGCAGGGCGCCGGCGGCCGCCCATTGCATCGGATGCGAAGAGACGACACCCAACCTGGAAGTCACCCCCGAACCACGGGCGAGCGGTCCCACCAGGGACGTTGACCTCGACATCGCGCGGAACCACGCTAGCCGTCACGGCGGCGCCTTTGCGGGCGCGTCACTCCATCGGGCGGTTGACCTGCGAAGACGTCCCCAGGTTCGCATCTGATGCGATAGACGGAGAGTGATCGTGGGTGGGAACGGTCTCGTGCCGGGAGCTGCTCAACTGCACCTGGTGGTCGGCCCTCCCGGGGCAGAACACTCAGCCCGCCCGGGTGGCGGCGAGGTGGGCGTCCACGGCGACGACACCGTCGACGCCCTGGCAGAGGCCCACGACCACCGGGACGAGCCGCGGTTCCGGGACGTGTCCCCGAAGGGTGACGACCCCGTCCCGGACCTCGACCGCGACGGTGCCCTCGTCCAGGCCGAGGATGCGCCCCAGGACGTCCTGCTCGACCTCGCCGCGGATCTCGACGTCGGAGCGGATGAAGGCGTCGAGCAGGTCGCTGCGGGTGACGATGCCGGTGAGGAGCCCGTCGTCGCCGACCACCGGCAGCTGCTTGACGTGCCGCCTGCGGAGTTCCCGCGCGGCCCGGGGGATCGTCCAGTCGGCGC
>NZ_JBHSPC010000115.1:0-519 GCF_042656345.1 Streptomyces incanus | reverse complement strand
CGTGCCGGGGGCGGGCAAAAAGCCGCGGCCCGGGTCCTCGCCGTTGATGCGGAACTCGAAGGAGTGGCCGCGCAGCGGCGGGTCGTCGTAGCCGAGCGCCTCGCCGTCGGCGATGCGGAACATCTCGCGCACCAGGTCGACGCCGGCCACCTCCTCGGTGACCGGGTGCTCCACCTGGAGGCGGGTGTTGACCTCCAGGAAGGAGATCGTGCCGTCGGCGCCGACCAGGAACTCCACCGTGCCGGCGCCGACGTAGCCGGCCTCCTTCAGGATGGCCTTCGAGGACGCGTACAGCTCGGCGACCTGCGCGTCGGACAGGAACGGCGCCGGGGCCTCCTCGACCAGCTTCTGGTGCCGGCGCTGCAGCGAGCAGTCCCGGGTGGAGACGACGACCACGGTGCCGTGGGTGTCGGCCAGGCACTGGGTCTCCACGTGCCGCGGCTGGTCCAGGTAGCGCTCGACGAAGCACTCGCCGCGGCCGAAGGCGGCCACCGCCTCGCGGACCGCGGACTCGTACAG
>NZ_JBHSPC010000114.1:0-519 GCF_042656345.1 Streptomyces incanus | reverse complement strand
CGTGCCGGGGGCGGGCAAAAAGCCGCGGCCCGGGTCCTCGCCGTTGATGCGGAACTCGAGGGAGTGGCCGCGCAGCGGCGGGTCGTCGTAGCCGAGCGCCTCGCCGTCGGCGATGCGGAACATCTCGCGCACCAGGTCGACGCCGGCGACCTCCTCGGTGACCGGGTGCTCCACCTGGAGGCGGGTGTTGACCTCCAGGAAGGAGATCGTGCCGTCGGCGCCGACCAGGAACTCCACCGTGCCGGCGCCGACGTAGCCGGCCTCCTTCAGGATGGCCTTCGAGGACGCGTACAGCTCGGCGGTCTGCGCGTCGGACAGGAACGGCGCCGGGGCCTCCTCGACCAGCTTCTGGTGCCGGCGCTGCAGCGAGCAGTCCCGGGTGGAGACGACGACCACGTTGCCGTGGGTGTCGGCCAGGCACTGGGTCTCCACGTGCCGCGGCCGGTCCAGGTAGCGCTCCACGAAGCACTCGCCGCGGCCGAAGGCGGCCACCGCCTCGCGGACCGCGGACTCGTACAG
>NZ_JBHSPC010000113.1:0-1856 GCF_042656345.1 Streptomyces incanus | reverse complement strand
CCCACTGCCTGTCACATCGTCAGGCAACGCGACCGCCGACCACCTTCTGAATGCTTACGTTCAACTTGCTTTCAAGAAAGGCGATTTCGAGATCAACCAGCTCATCAGCACCCTGCCCTTCCCTTACACTCGGGCCGCAAAAGTATGACTAGTTCGTAGCTCTGCGTGGGCCATCGGGTCCGAGCACACCCAAGGGAAAGAGGCCATCGGCATGACCGACAAGAACGAGGCGGACCTGCCGGACAACTGGGGCCGATGGGGACCGGACGATGAACTCGGCACCCTCAACCTGATCACCGACGAGGTGCGCGCCAAGGCCGCCGCGGAGGCACGCACCGGTCAGTGGGTGTCTCTGGCCCAGCCGATCACGCCGAACGCAATGTTCTTCAGCCCCTTCCTGCCTGAGCCGGTCACCTCTTCCCCGGTGCAGCAGATGGTGTCCCACACCGGTGGCCCCGTGGCAGCCGATCTGTCGTTGGTCTACAACCACCACTGGCAGTCGACGCACCTCGACGCGCTCGCGCACTGGTCGAGTGACGACCAGGTGTATCCGGGCCGTCCGAGGGAACAGGTCGTCACCCCCGTCGGTATCACTCACGCGTCGACGACCGCCTTCGCCTCCGGAATAGTGACGCGTGGGGTCCTGCTCGACCTGGCCGTCGAGGGGCCCCTCGCCCCCGCCTACGCGGTGACGTCGCACGACTTCGAACAGGCCGAGAAGCGGCAGGGAGTCGAGGTCGGCTCCGGTGACGCACTGGTGGTTCGGCTCGGCTGGACGGGGCGCGGTCCCGCCGACACCCCGAGTCCGGGAATCAGCCTGGACGCGGTGCGCTGGATGCACCGTCGGGGGGTCGCCATCGTCGCCCCGGACAGGGGTGACGCGCATCCTCCGCTGAATCCGGACGAACCCTCCCCGCTGCACGGGGTGGCGCTCGGCCGGATGGCGATGCCGCTTCTCGACGTGCCGCAGCTGGACGACCTCGCAGCTTTGTGTGCGCGGCTGAAGCGCTACACTTTCCTGCTCACCATCGCCCCGCCGCGCGTCCACGGCCTGACCGGTGTGCCGGTCAACCCCATCGCCATGTTCTGACCGGGGGACGATCAGCGCCCTTCGGGCTCCGTGCACGCTCCGCCCCGGACGGGAGGACGCGTCGCGACGACCACACGCAGACAGGTCGTCGCGACGCAGCAGTGTTCGGCAACCGGCCCGCCGGGAAGGAGCGGTCCCGCGGTCGACGACCTGGCGCGACGACTCACCCCACGGGTGCAGATCCGGCGGCCGACCGGATCCTGCACGACGGCCCGCCGACTCCGTCGACGGGCCGTTCCGCTTTCCGTGACCAGGGGCGGGCAGGTCGGCGGCCCGGGTTCTCAGCCGGTGGCGGAGTCCGAGGGCGTTGTCAGGTTGTTGTGGGCCCTGCTGGCAGGATACTTGCTGCTGAAACGGCTTGACCGATCGGCGGTGCTGCTGGAACCCGCCGACATTCATGCGGTGTCGAGCCCGCTTGAGCGTTCCCAGAACTCACCGCCAGGCGTTGCCACTCCTCCTCGCCGACACCATCAGGCCGACGCACTCGGTATCTCCCAGCGCACCGTCGAGCGGTACGTGAAGGACCAGATTCGCCGGCCCCGTGCCGACCTCGTCCGGCGCCTGGAGGACGCGGTGCGCGAGCGCTGGCAGCCCCGCGTTCGCGAACGTGCCCGGCCCCCGGGACGGGACTCCAACAAGTGCTCGGGTGGCAACACCCACCAGGAGTACCTGACGATCAAGAACTACTCGAAGACCGCGAAGGGGCACTGTCATCCCTGAAGGAGCGGGGCCGGTCAAGGGTGTTACCCCCGTCTGTTTTCCCGGT
>NZ_JBHSPC010000112.1:0-875 GCF_042656345.1 Streptomyces incanus | reverse complement strand
TGGCGCGTGCTCGGCAAGGTCCGCACCGACCCGACATGGGCGACCGCCCTGGTCCGGGCCCTGCTGATCCTCACGAACCGCGAAGCCTCCCGCTGACCGACGATCTTCGCCGAAGTCATCCGCCCACGACCAGCCCGAGCACCCCGAACCCCACACACACCAGCCCACCTGACCTGCAGGTTTCACGATGCACACCGCTCACTCAGTCAGCCGGCGCCGCTCGGCGGCTTCCCACCGAGGCGTCAGCAACCGGTGCGTCTCATAGCCCTCCGGCCGCCGGTGTGGCTTGGCGGCATACGGATTCAGCGGTCCGTCCACATCCACCAACAGCACTGGGCGCACCAGCTCACCCCCTTTGGCTCTGCGTCGCACGGTACCGGCCGCCGACGGGGCCGCCTAGCGAAATACTGGCAGGTGCTGATCTCCGCAAGCCTGGGCTCCGGGATGGTGCGACGATCTTGCTGTGGCAGCAGTGATCACGGCGTCGGAGCCGTCTTGAATAGCCCCGTTCACCGGGCTGAACCCGCGCGCCTTCCGCAAGCTGATCACGATGCTGCGCCGCGAAGGAGCCGAAGTGCCGCGGCCGGGGCGTCCATGGTCGCTGCCGGAGGAAAGCCAGGACGAACCCGTGGGATGTCGCAGAAGAACGCAAACCGCGTGAACACGGCGTTCGCGTCCGTCGCCCGCTCAGGGGCGCCGCCAGTCGTCGTTCGTCAGATGCGACCCGGCCTGCGGGCCCATCCGGAGCATGCCGCCGTCCACGCTCCAGGAGGCGCCGGTGACGTACGAGGCGTCCGGACCGGCGAGGAAGGGGCGCTGTCATCCCTGAAGGAGCGGGGCCGGTCAAGGGTGTTACCCCCGTCTGTTTTCCCGGT